>JAKBBE010000016.1 GCA_021826035.1 Pseudomonadota bacterium
GCGAGCTCGGGGACGAGCTCGCGCGGGAAGCGGTGCTCCTCGAAGCATTCGCGGATGATCGGCAGCACGCGCTCATCCACGAGCCGCCGTACCGACTCCTGCACCATGCGCTCCTCTTCGGTGAGCGCGCTGCGGACGTCGAACAGGTCCAGCGGATCTACGAATCGTGACGGCACGTGATGGACTCCCCGGGGAAAGCGCCGGCCGGCGAACACTCGCAGATGCCGCGGCGGGACCGGCCGACTATAGGATTAAATGCTTTAACCCTCAAGCAATAGACGACCGGATCGACGTTCAGCGGATGGTCGGAGCACCGGGGCGCGACCTTCACTTGACTTTTACTTGAGATGTCAATTATCTATAGGCCGAGCAGACGCGCGTATCGGGGGATTGCGCAGTTCGCACCACCGCTCAAGAGCGGCGACTCACGAGGGGACTCGGTCCGTTAGCTTCGCGAGTAGACGGTCATGGCCACACGATCAACGCAACAGCGGATTCTTCAGGCCGCGCTCGAGCTGTTCAATGCCGAGGGCACCGCAGGGGTGTCGGCGAGCCGCATCGCCGAGCGCTGCGGCATCAGCAAGGGCAACCTGCAGTATCACTTTCCGAACAAGCGAGACGTCATCTTCGCTCTGTATCACTGTGCAGTCGATGAGATGAACGCTGGCTGGTACCGAGATCATCTTGCCCCGACCCTCGAGCATATGGCGGCGATGTTCGTGCGCCAGTTGCAGCTGATCGTCAAATACCGCTTTTTTTACCGCGAGCTTGCCGGGTTGCTGCGCCAGGATCCCCAACTGCGCCAGCGCTACGTCGCGAACCGAGAACGGCGACTTCAAGTCATCGAGCAATTCATGCAGGCATTGGCGTTGCGTGGACTGATGCAGCTGCCGGCAGATCCGCGCCGATTGCGCTCGATCGTCGAGGTGAGCTGGATCTTCTCGGAA
The DNA here is from genome assembly GCA_021826035.1 of Pseudomonadota bacterium. The sequence goes on from JAKBBE010000016.1 coordinate 948, forward strand.
AACTGGGTCAACTACCTGGAATACCAGGAGCGGGAGATCACGCTCGCCGCGATACAGGACGGTTACCACGGAATCCTGGAAATACTTAGTCCGTGTCTTTGCGAGGACCCGCAACACATCACCGAGCAGGCGTGCTGCGCGATTGAGCGGCTGGTGCCACCGGTTGAACTCCAGCAGCGCATGAGCGCTTGATCCAAGAGACGCGCGCATTAGGCCGGTCAGCCTAAAGCCCCGCTGTACAACAGCGGACCCGTTGGTAACAGTATAGATTCATGAACGCCCCATGGGTTGCGCACCCAAAGCCGTATCTGACGACGCTGCAAGCCGGCCGAACCTACCTGTGGTGTTCCTGTGGACGGTCGCAGAAGCAGCCCTTCTGCGATGGCTCGCACAAAGGGAGCGGATTCGAGCCGCGCCACTTCGTCGCCGAGCGCACCGAGGAGGTGCTGCTGTGCGGTTGCAAGCACACCAGCGGTGCGCCGTTTTGCGACGGCGCGCATACCAACCTGCCGGGCGGTTCTCCACTCGATGACCCGGAAAGCCCTTCAAATCGCGCGATTGTAGCGGTGCTCGATATGGACGGCCCGAGGCGCCGCTTGGACGGCGGCTGTTACGTCTTTTGCCCGGATGCGGCATCCAGCGATAGCAACGGAACGCTGCGCTACAGCCGAATCGTGGGACCAGAACTCGGCGCGCAGTATCAGAGTCAGTACCTGCTTGAAGCCGTGGGTGGCCAGACGCCACCGCTCGGCGTCGGTGACAGTGATGCCATAATTCTGGTGGGGGCCGGCAGCGGCGAACTCATCATCAGCGGACGACGTTTTGCGGTTGAGGCGACGGACGGCGCGTACCTGCGACCGGGTGAAACTCTCCAGCTCGTGCCGCGCGACGGTCGGACGCTCCAGGTCTATCTGCTCGCCTCGCCGCCCACGGAGCTGACCTGGCTAGGCGAAGCTTCGGGAAACTTTGACGACACATATCCACAGCGCATTGTCAGAGTCGACGCTGCGCAGCGCACCGCCATGGGTCCTCGCTATTTTCAGCTTCTGGTCGACAAACGGATCGGTTCACGGGTGGTGACCCAGTTCATCGGCCACATTCCGCGTTCCAAAGCGGCGCCGCATCGGCACCTCTACGAGGAAACGATCATCGTGCTCGCCGGCCGCGGATGGATGTGGACGGACTCACGCAAGGCCAGAGTCGCCACGGGAGACGTCATCTTTCTGCCACGCAAGCAATTGCACTCGCTCGAGGCGATCGACGCCGAGGGCATGTTCGTCGTCGGGGTCATATGCCCGGGCGACAATCCAAGCATCAATTATTACGACTGACAGGCGCCGCAGCAGTGCTACGGCGTCAATAACAAATGAGTCACTGGGGTTAAATCGTGTCAAAAGCTGCCCGCAACGAGATCGCTCTCGCCGTAGCCTCGAGCGTTGCCCTCGCCGCGCTCGGATCGCAATCGGTCACTGCCGCGAGCGCGAGCTCGGCAAAGACTGCTGCGCAAACTTCGAGCTACGCCAGCTCGGTGATCCGCACCGGCATGTTGCGTGAGGTGGTTGTGACTGCCACCAAACTCGGTGCGGCGAACATCATCAACGTACCGGCGTCCATCCAGGCGATTACCGGGGCGACGCTGCAGCGCGAGGACGCAACAGGCATCATGAGCGTCGCTGGGCAGATTCCAGGTCTTGCGGTACAGACCCTGGGGCCGGGTGACCGGCGATACATCATCCGCGGCATAGATTCGACCGGGGCGTCCACCGTGGGCGTCTACTACGGCGAGGCGGTGATCACTCAGGGGAACAGCAACGACGGTGGCGGATTTCAGCCGGATATCCGGCTGTATGACATCAACCGCATTGAGGTGCTTCGAGGCCCGCAAGGCACGCTCTACGGCGCAAGTTCGATGAGCGGCACGATCCGCTTCATTCCGAACAAGCCGAACTTGAGTCGCACCAAGGGCTACGTGTCGATCGAAGACTCCCAAACGCAGCACGCCGGTAACAATTACAACGTCAACGGCATGCTCAACCTGCCGATCGTCAAGAATGTCCTCGCCCTGCGCTTGGTGGGCTGGAAGCTATATGACAGCGGCTACGTGAACCAAATTCGCGTCGGCAGCGGCGTCACGGCCCTGGTCAACGGTGTGAGTACGCCGATCCAACCGCTCGGATTCTTAAAAGGTGTGAATTACGACGATGTTGGCGGCGGACGGGCCATCCTGCGTTATCGTCCCAGTCGCAATCTCGTCGTAGATCTGAATTACACGGCCCAAAGCGAACGTTCCGGCGGCTCATCACGTTGGACGCCGCCCGGCATTCAGGGATTCTCCGGCGGCACGATTCCACCGGTGACGGGCTGTGATTTGTGCAATACCGATGTGACGCAAAGTCCGTGGAAAGATAACATCAAGGTTTTCGGCGCAACGGTGAAGTGGACCACGCGACTGGGCAAACTCACCGCCACGACGAATCAATTCAACCGAGATACGAGCTTCTCCTTCGATTCGACCCCCATCCTCGTATCGTTCGGCGTTCCGGTCCCGGCGGAAACGCTCGAGCCGCTGAAGCGCAAATCGAATTCCACCGAGGTTCGATTCGCGACTACTCTCAATTCTCCGGTTAACTTTGTAGTCGGAGCGTTCCGGCAGCAGACCGCTACCAATTTCGCTGCACAGGTGATTACGACAGACGCGTTGGGACTGGTGACCGGTCCGTTCAGCAGCGCGAACAGCGCCGACGCGCTCAATTATCCGGGAGTGGGTAATACGTTCTTTGGGCGTACCGATCATCGCGAGACGGTACAATGGGCCGGCTTCGGTCAGGCGACCTGGAAGATCACACACCGTTGGACGGCAGAGGCCGGCGCCCGCTATTACACCGAGAACCTTTCCGGGGTACAGGTGCAGACGCATCCGTTCGGCGGGTTTCCACCCGGAACGCCGAGCGACGTGCCCGTATTTGATCCCAATGAGACCTTCAACAAAGTGACCTGGATGGGTGACCTCAGCTACAAATTCGGATCTGCAGCGCTGCTGTATGGCACTGTCGCGACCGGGTTTCGAAGCGGTGGTCTGAACGCCCTTAGCGAACCGTTTGAGCCGGTGCCGAAGGCGTATTCGCCAGACTCGCTCATCAGTTATGAGCTCGGGCTCAAGGGTCGATTGCTAAACGGTTACCTTGAGTATCAGCTCGACGGGTATTTGATCCATTGGAACAACATCCAGGTGCAGCTGACTACGCCGGACGGCGCGTTCGTGTACCAAGGGAACGCTGGCAAGGCGCAAGTGAAGGGCGTTGAGTTCCAAGTCAAGGCGCGCCCGGTGCGCTACCTGACCACGACCGTCGCCGGTTCTTACCAGAATGCCTATCTGCTGCAGGGCGCAAGCGCACAGCAGAAGCAGCTCAATCCCACCCTCGGCCTGACGGGCGACCGGATCCCAAACGTGCCAGAGTTCCAGTTCAACGTCCAACTCGACTACACCCGACCGCTGGTTGGCGATTGGATCGGTAGTCTGGGTACGAATGTGAGCTATCGCGGAGCGGTAGACTCGTATTTCGCGTCCGACCCGTTCAATCTCCCGTTGAAGGCGTATACGCTATGGGATCTGCGGGCTGGCGTCATTTACCATCACTGGTCGGTAACGCTTTTCGTGCACAATGCCACCAACGATCGCGCACAGGTTTCCGCGATCAATTCAACCCAGGACCCGCATGCGCTCCTGACCGTGCAGCCGCGAACTATCGGCATCACGATCACGCGCCGCTTCTGAGGCCTCGTGGAGCAGTCGCATCAGGAGGTTCTCGGTCAGCGTGAAGGTGGACTGCACCGCGGCCTGAGTAAGGCGCAGGTCGTGATGATCGGCCTCGGCGGTGCAATCGGCACCGGGCTGTTCATGGGCAGCGGGCTCGCAGTCGGGTATGCGGGGCCCGCGGTTATCGTGAGCTACATGCTCGCTGGCTTCGTCGCACTGGTCATGGTCTTCAGTCTTTCGGAGATGGCGGTCGTGCATCCGGCCGCCGGCTCCTTCGGAATCTATGCGGAGACCTATTTGAATCCGTGGGCTGGATTCGTCGTCCGCTACACGTATTGGATCTCACAGGTCATCGCCATCGGCGGCGAGTCTGTCGCCGCCGGACTCTACATGCAGTACTGGTTCCCGCATGTGCCAGTCGGGGTGTGGGCGATCAGCTTCTGCCTCGTGATGCTCTACTTCAATTCCAGATCGGTGGGAAACTTCGGTACCGTTGAATTTTGGTTCGCTCTGATCAAAGTCGTGGCGATCGTGCTGTTCATCACCCTCGGAGTGACCAGTATTTTCGGTATCGGTCGTCTCGCGGTGGGAGCACACAATCTGGTCGGCCTACCTGGAGGCTTCCTGCCGAAAGGTCTGGCCGGCCTGTGGATGGCAGTCACGGTCGGAATCTTCTCCTTCAACGGCATTGAAGTCATCGCGGTCACTTCCGGGGAGACGAAGAATCCCAGAGTCGCGATACCGGCCGCGTTGCGCACGATGGTGCTGCGACTGTTCCTCTTTTACGTACTTGCGATCACCGTGATCGTCGCGACAATTCCGTGGACCGACACAGGTGTTGCGGTGGTCGCGCAAAGCCCGTTCGTAACGGTGTTCAAGCATTCTGGTATCCGGGATGCCGCCGGCGTCATGAACTTCGTGGTCATCAGCGCCGCACTCTCGAGCATGAATACCAATGTGTATCTCTGTGCGCGCATGCTCTTCTCACTTTCGCGCGGCGGGTACGCGCCGCGACAACTCGGCAAACTATCCGAGCGTGGAAGTCCGGTGACGGCCATCGTGGTTTCCGGCGTTTGTGTCTTGATCTCCGCGGCAGTGTCAATTTTTACCCCGAATGCGTACGCGGACCTGTTCGGCGTCGCGCTCTTTGCGGCGATTCTGGTGTGGATGTTCATTCTGGTCTGCCACTTGAGTTTCCGCCGCCGCAATCGGACCGCGGATCTGCCGGTGCGGATGCCGTTCTTCCCCTGGATGCAGTACGCTGGGCTCGCCATGCTCGCGGCCATACTGGTCACGATGGGATTTACGCCCAGCCTGAGTCTGTCCTGGGTGTATGGGGTTCCGTGGGTGATCCTGATCTCAAGCGCGTACTTTCTCTGGCGCATGCGCCATCGCGCGCGCATTGCTAAGGCAGCGCGGGCCTGAGCTCATCGCGCACAGGATGAGTCGGGTGCGCCGGAGCGAGTATCCGCAGGATTACATCGGATTAATCAGTTGAGGTAGCAAGGTGACGACCGATTTCGAAGCATTGCGGCGCCGGTTCCCGGTCCTGGAGCGTAAGACCTATTTGAACAGTGGGTCATATTGTGCGCTTGCCGATACGGTGCGCGACGCAGTTAACAATTACATGGATGACCGGCTCGCCGTGGGCGCCAACTGGGATGTGTGGATCACGAAGAACGAGTCAGTCCGCGCCCTGATGGCGCAGCTGCTCGGTGTGACGTCGGACGAAGTCGCGATCACGGCGTCCGCATCCGCGGGCATCAATGCGCTTGCCAGCGCGCTCGATTTCAGCGGTACGCGCAACAAGGTCGTGGTTAGCGATTTCGAGTTCCCGACCAATGCACAGATCTGGCACGCCCAGGAGCGTCGCGGTGCTCGGGTGGTTCATGTGCCGCGCGCCGCGGACGGATATATACCGCTCGAACACTTCGAGCGGACGATCGATGAACATACCCTGCTCGTGGCGGTGACCCACGTCTGCTTTCGCAACGGCGCCCGTCTCGATATTCCCGGCATTGTGAAGATCGCACATGCTCGCGGTGCACGCGTTCTGCTTGATACCTACCAGGCGATTGGTGCTCTGCAGGTCGATGCTCGCGCGCTCGGAGTCGACTTCATCGTCGGCGGCATGCTCAAGTATCTCCTTGGAACCGCCGGGATTGGCTTTCTGTATGTCCGAGACCGATGGATCCGTGAACTGGTGCCGACCCACAGCGGATGGTTTGCGCAACAGAATATCGCCGCCATGGACATCTTCGCCAATCGTCCCTCGGAGAGTGCCCGCCGGTTCGAAGCGGGAACACCTGCAGTGGTGAATTGCTACGCCGCCGAGGCTGGTCTTAAGATTGTTCTGGAAGCAGATCCCCGGCAAATAGAGGCACGTGTGCGCGCGCTCACGAGATATTGCTTGCGGCAGCTCATCGACATCGGTTGGTCTGCGGTGACGCCGCTTGATGATGCGCGACGCGGTCCGATGGTGGCCGTACCCGCGCGCAACACCGCGGAACTCTTTGAGCACCTCACGGCGGCGGATATTGTGACGTCATTCCGCGACAACAATATTCGTGTGACCTGTCACTTCTATAACACTGAAGCGGACATTGATCGGTTCGTCGCCGAGCTTGAACGCTTGCGCGGTCAATTCGCGCCGGAAACTCCTTAACATCGGACGACCGTTGCGTTAGGACAAAAGATCTAAATTTCCTGTTCGTAACGGTCTGGTCGGCGTTTAAGAGGCAGCTAAACACTCATGGGCGCACGGTACGGCCGAATTGGGGCAGAATCATGACGACTCACGCGAAACGTGGCCCGGAATTTCCCGTTCTTGCGCTGCGCAGCGAGTTTCCGGCCCTGCGTCCTGTCGGGCGGTTCATTTATTTCGATAATGCCGCTGGCGCGCAGATTCCTCAGAGAGTGCTGGACGCCGTCAACACCCATCTTCTCGAACACAACGTTCAGCGCGGAGGTCGATACGCCCAGAGCGTGGCCGTCGATGACATGATCGCGCGTGCTCGCGTGCGAGTTGCCGCTTTCCTCAATGCATGGAGTCCCGAGGAGATCGCCTTCGGGATGAACGCGACCTCGTTCATCCGGACGATCAGCCTCGCGGTCGGTCAGACGCTGCAGGGTCGCGAGGAGATCGTCGTGACCGACCTAGATCACGAGGCGAACATCGCTACCTGGTGCGCTCTGCAGAGTGTGGGTGCCCGCATCAGATGGTGGAGTGCGCGCACTGACGGGCGACTGCATCTGGAGGATCTCGATCAGCTACTGAGTGCGAAAACTCGGTTGGTGGCCTGTACGCTGGCCTCAAACGCACTTGGCAGCATTGTGGATGTGAGCGGCGTGTCGCGGCTCGCCCACTCGGTCGGCGCAGAGGTGTTCGTCGATGCAGTGCACTACGGACCGCACGGTCCGATTGACGTGCGCGCGCTGGGATGTGATTACTTGGTGTGTTCAGGCTACAAGATATTTGCGCCCCACATGGGATTTCTCTGGGGCCGGTATTCCGCGCTCGCGGCACTGCCGACATTTCGCGAGGAATTCATTCCGGATGTGCCTCCGGGAAAGGTCGAGGCCGGTACGTTCATCTATGAGAACGTAGCGGGGATGGCGGCCGCAGTGGACTATTTGGCGGATCTTGGGCGCCGGCTGGCGGGAGCTGAAGCGGTCAGCGCGCACGACGCCATACGGGAGAATTGCGTAACGGCGATGGTCGCGATTCAAGCGTACGAGCAGACGCTCTCGTTTGCCTTACTGCAGATGCTCGAGCGGCTGGGTGCGGATGTTTACGGAACTGCAGATCCCGCTCAGGTCGGCGCGCGGGTGCCGACGGTATGCTTCAATCTTCCGAGTGTCGAACCAGCGGAGGTGGTGAAGGCCGCCGCCGCCGGGGGCATCGGCATTCGCGACGGTCATATGTATGCACCTCGGTTGATGCGGCGGCTGGGCTTGGACGTCGACAGCGGCGCGGTGCGCGTTTCGCTGGTGCACTACAACACGCTCGAGGAGATTGAACGCTTTGCGGCCCTGCTGCGGGAGATCTGCACCGCCTGAGGCGTCGGTAGGCGAGGCGTATGTTTCGCGGTCCGTCAGGCGGCTGTGGCGCTCCGGCGTCGATGGTTCAGAGCTTCAGGTCTTGGCTGTGCCGGCTCAGGGCGCCGGCCACTGATCGGCCCCAATATCCGGATCCGTCTCAAGGGGACGGGCATTGCCGCTGAAGTCGTCCTTCAGCGCCGCGATCATCACGCCTTTGCCCACGACCTGTGGTATCGGGGAGCTGAGGCGTAGATTGCCGGCCGCGGCGTTCACGAACCATTGTGACCTCGCATCGGTGACGTTGTGAGTTACCGTAGCGCGTCCGCCGTTGCGCGATGCGATTGCCCGGTTCGTGAGATTGTTGGCGATGAAGACATTGCGAGTGACGGGGAATCGATATTCGATGGCGCGCGGATAGTTGCTCTGCAGCAGGATTGTGTTGTTGTACACCTGCGTGCCGGGGCTGTCGGTGAGCGCAATGCCGGTGTCGGCGAACGGACCTGCGCCAGCGGCGTGATAAATCATGTTGTTGCGGATCACGCCGCCGAGATTGGGTTTTCCGTCCAGCCCGAAGCCGATGCCGCGGTCGCAATTGACGATGAGATTGCGCTCCACCAGATCGTCGGCCGAGCCGTCCCAGAAGTGCACTGCGAATTCCGCCACCGCACGCGATGGGCTGGCAATATTGCGAAAGACGTTGTCACGAACGATCCAGTGTTTGGCGCCATGGGCATCGATACCGCCGATGTAGTACTCCGGGCCGATGCCCGCCGTGTACTCGAAGAGGCAGTGCTCCACAATCCCATTATTGGCGGTGTTGCCGGGCCGCGCAGGACTGTCGCTCACCTTGATCAACTGCTCGTAGGCGTTCTCCAGGACGCACTCGCGGATGACGGGCGACTGGGCGCCATCCTCGCCGGCGATCTGGATCAGGTGCCAGCGGCTGCGCCGTAGCGTCATGCTGCTCAGCGTAAAATGTGAGCCCGAAACCCGAATGAGATTGCCGATCCGTGCGGTAGGACTCATGCCATCGCCTTGGATGATGACTTGCCTGCGCGTACCGAGTGGTCCTTGGAGTGTCACCCGTGGCGCAGTGACGACGAGAGTCTCATTCAGCGTGTACGTCCCAGGGGCGAGTCGGATGACCACGTGCCCGCCCCAGCGGTTTGCAGTCACGACCGCTCGTTCCAGGCCGGCGGTACTGTGGACCCGCACGATGCGCTGGCGAGGCGGCGCTGAGCAGCTCGCTGACAGAAGCGCCGCGGCGCAAAGCGCTGCGATGCTTCTGGCGTGGAATCGTCGGTGCGCAGCGGAACGCGCAGACGGAGGGGGCGGTGTCGCCGAGAAGGCCCGTCGGTTACGCCAGAGCATGCTCACATCCTGGGCACGTGCGCGAAAAACCGCAAGTCGTGCGTCAAGATGCAAAGCCGCCGACGCCGTATTGGGGGGGCGGTGATCACCGTTCGTGACCGAGGGAGGGGCGAGAGCGGGCGAGTGGCGATCGGCATCCGGTCACCAGCGCGGGAGGGCCTGCCTCAGACGACGGCCGCCCCGGATCCCTCGGCGCGCCGACCGTGGCCGGGACGTCGTGCGGTGGGCCCCAGACGTTCCGTTCGACTTCGAGTTGAACTGTGCGGTGCAGTCAGGCTCTATTCAGGATAGATCCGGTAGGGTCAAAATTCGGCAGTTCCAACCTCAGGTATTTTCAGATCTCCCGACGCGGCAATGGCTGTGAGCCCCCGGCTGTAGCGAATCGCCGACAGGCCGGGTCGGTCGCGACTCGGGGTGCCATAATCCACCGATGAGAACCTCGTCTATCCGTCTCGTACTGGCCGCCAGCGTCGCGCTCACGGCGAGCGCCTGCGCACTGATGGGGCCGCCGCTGCGGCCACCTCCGCCGCCCCCGCCTGCGCCCGCGAAAGTGGTTCCGCCGCCGCCGCCACCCTTGCCGTTGCCGATCCAGACCGAGAAGTTCGATCTCGCGCCGGGTCAGGACATGGTAGGCGCCGTACAGGTGGTGAAGGTTCTGAAGGGGCAGACCCTGACCGACATCGGTCGCCGCTTCAATGTCGGATATCTCGAGATGACGCGGGCCAATCCTGGCGTCAGTGCCTGGATTCCGCCCGTAGGCGCAGCAGTGGTGTTGCCGACGCAGTTTATTCTTCCGGACGCGCCGCATCGGGGCATCGTGGTCAATCTCGCCGCGCTGCGGCTCTTCTATTACCCTGCGCACAAGCGCGGAGAGCCTCAGGTCGTCTTTACTCACCCGGTCGGCATCGGTCGGCGCGGGTTCGTCACGCCCCAAGGCGTGACGCATGTCATTTCGCACGAGAAGGACCCAGTCTGGATCGTGCCACCGTCGATTTTGCTCGAGCACGCGAAGGAAGGTGCGCCGCTGCCGAAAGTGGTCGGTCCCGGTCCGGAGAATCCTCTCGGCAACTACGCGCTGCACCTCGGTTGGCCGGGATACCTGATCCACGGGACCAATAAGCCGGTCAGCGTGGGCTGGCGGGTGAGCCACGGCTGTGTTCACCTGTTCCCGGAGGACATCAAACAGCTCTTCTACATGGTGCCGAATGGCACCGAGGTGCGTGTCGTCGATCAGCCGTACCTGTTCGGGTGGAAGAGCGGCCGGCTCTACATGGTGGCCTATGGGCCATTGAAGGGGGACAAGCGCCCCTGGAGAAAGGACTGGCGGCGTCTCGTTCCGACACTGCTTACCCATGCCGAGCGGGTCGAATTGTGGCGGCACCACCAGAAAATCAACTGGCATAGGGTCGCGGAATTGGTCAAAAATCCACGTGGCATACCGGTGCCGGTCTCGGGCCGCGAGGAGCCGGGGCTCGGCGCGGTACTGGCACAGGCGCGCCGGGTGCAGAATCGGTTGCCGGCCGGGTCCACCTGGAACGGCAAGAAAGACCTTCCGGCCACCAATGCGCAGTTCCACAAGTTCTACGCTGGAGTGCTGACGCCAGCACAGAAGAAGGCGCTCGCAGCCATCGATACGCTGCCCCAGCCGGCTCGGACGGCACACAATGCGGGCTCATGTAACTCTTCTCACTGCTCCCGGAGCGCCTCGGCGCATCGCGCGAACTCCGACCTACCTGCGAAAACGTTGACGGTCGACCCGCCTAAACCCTGAGCGCGGGACGACGCCACGCAATGCGGGGGCGAAACGCGTCTGTCTCGAATCCCTTGGCGATCGAGGCACGACGCAGCGGGTGCACAGCAGTCTCTGCACACCGCGCCGGTACGTCAGTGCGATGGGCTCATTGGCAGCGCGCGAGTACGGCACGCAGTTCACGTACCCTTGGCGGCTTACCGAGCACGTGATCGATGTCCGCCGCCGGCTGTGCTTCGGCATCCAAACGGCGACCCCAGCCGGTCAGTAGGATGACCGGAGTATTCGCCGACACCCGCTTGATCGCTCGGGCGACCGCGCGGCCGTCCAGGTGCGGCATTCCCAGATCCGTGATGACGACCTGGAACGGTCTGCTTGCCTGATCTGCGAGAAAAGCGTCGATGCCGCGACGCGGGTCATCTGTGGCGAGGACTTCGTGTCCATCCGATTCGAGGATCTCCTTCAATGGCGCGAGCACCAGAGGATCGTCATCGATGAGCAGAATGCGCATTGGCGCGACCACCGGGCTCGGCGACTCATCGCGTGGCGGGACGGGCCGCTGCCCGGGGCGAGTCTGCGGGAACGTCAGCACGAAACGCGTACCCTCGCCGGGCGCGCTCTCCACGTTGAGAGTGGCGGCGTGTCTTCGTACGACTCCGTACACCATCGCAAGGCCCAACCCGGTGCCGCGCTCTCCTTTGGTGGTGAAGAACGGCTCGAGGCACTTGCGGCGCGTCTGCTCGTCCATACCAACCCCGTTGTCCGCAACGGCGAGCTCGACGCCATCGTCCACGGTACGAGTGGCTAGTGTCAGACGCCCGCCCAACGGCATCGCATCGACGGCATTGAAAACAAGATTAGTCAGTGCTTCGCGGATTTCATTCTCGACGGCAGGCACCCGAGGAAGGTTCGGCTGAAATTCCCGCACCACCTCGATCACGATGCCGCGCTGCTGCGGCATGTCGCTCCAGCGTGCTTTGGTGAGCTCGATGACTTGCTCGGTGAGTTCGTTGAGATCCACGGGCGCGAGCGCAGTCTGCTCGTCTCGCGGCCGGTAGAATTCTCGCATCCGCGACACCGTTGCCGATACGTCGTCGATCGCACGCAGGACAATCGGAAGATATTGGCGAGCTCTGGGAGTCAGATTTGATTCGGACTCCAGAAGCGTGTCCAAATACAACGTCACCGGACTGATGGCGTTATTGATGTCATGCGCGATTCCGCTCGCCATCTGGCCAAGCGCGCTCAAGCGCTCCTGCTGGAGCACAGTCTGCTGACTGAGCCGCAATTCATTGTAAGCGCGCTGCAGGGAGGCGTGTAGCTCGCTCTGGTGCACAGCCAAAGCGACGTGTTCGCTCAGTTGGCGCAGAAACTCGCACTCGTCGTTGCTGAATCCATTGGGTGACTGCCGTCCGGCCGTAAGGACGCCGAGGACTTCGTCGTCGAAGCGTAGCGGTGCTGCGACGAGCGCTCGTATCCGCGTGTCGGTGAGGTCGTAGGGCAGCGGCGCGCTTGTTTGCGTCACATCTGCGAAATACACGAGTTCATCCGGGATGCGAATGAGACTCGACTGCTCGTCCTTCAGGACCACTCTGCAGATGTCTGTTGGAAGGTTCTGCTCGACGCTGCGCACTACGACGCGAATGATGCTCTGCAGGTCCTGTCGTTCAGCGACCGCTCGCGTGATATGGTCCAGAAGACTCAGGTGACGAAGTTGCGCTTCGAGTTTCATCTCGCTGACTTCGCGCCGGGCGATTTCCGTCGAGAGAGACTGGATGCTCGCCGCGAGCTGTGCGGTTCGCTCGTGGATGCGCCGCTCGAGCTCCTTCTCAAAATCGCGCCGATGGCGGGACAATTGTACGCTGGCACGCACTCGTGCGAGTAGCTCACGCGCCGTGAACGGCTTCATCAGGTAATCGTCGGCGCCAGCATCGAGTCCGCCGACGGCTGATTCTTCTCCAGCGCGGGCCGACAGCAAGATCACCGGAATTTGCTGCGTTCGCACGTCGGCCCGAATGGCGCGCAACAGACCGAATCCGTCCAGTCTCGGCATCATGACGTCCGAGAGAACGAGGTCCGGAGGGTCGGCGAGTGCTCGTTCGAGTGCCATTTGACCGTCTGAGGCAGGCACGACGTCAAACTCGCTGCCGAGCAGGCGCGCGACATACTCTCGCATGTCTGCATTGTCCTCTGCCCAGAGAATGCGCGCTCGGACGGGCGCCTCGGGACCGATGCCCGCTGCGGCATCGCGGCGCGGCGCCGCAGGAGATCCGGCGGACGGCCCGTCCCGCGCCGGCAGCTCGGCGACCCAGCGCAATGCTTCTTGCACCTGGGCAGAGGTGCTCAGACCGATGCTCGCCGTCGCCGAGTCCGCCTCGATCCGTTCGGCCGGCAGATGCCCGGTGCCGGACCGCACCGTGACGTGAAAGCGACTGCCCTCACCGACAGTGCTTTCCACCCGGATTTCCCCGCCGTGCAGCCGAACCAGTTCCCGCACCAGTGACAGGCCGATGCCGGTGCCCTCATGGGTTCTCGATGCAGCACCCTTGATGCGATAGAACCGCTCGAACAGTCGCGGCAACTCTTCCGGCGCGATGCCGACACCGGTGTCCTGCACGGTCAGCCGGACGGACTCACCGAGCCAGGTCAGACGCACGGAAATGCCGCCCTCAAAAGTGTGCTTCAGGGCGTTGGAGAGGAGATTCAGAACGATCTTCTCCCACATTTCCCGGTCCACATAGATCCGTTCCGGCAGCGTCGGACAGTCGATCGTCAGCGTGAGGCGGCTGCGCGCCACGGCGGACTCGAAGTGGCTGACGAGTTCGGCGGTGAGGCTGGCGAGGTCGGTCGCTTGGAAATGGACCTGGGCGCGGCCGGCCTCGATGCGCGCGAAGTCCAGGAGAGAATTGACCAGTCGCAGCAACCGAAGGCTGTTGCGGTGCGCGGCGCGCAGACGGTCCCGTCTGGGCTGCGCCAGGGACGCAGGTTCGGCCAGCTCTTCTTCGAGCAGACCGAGCATGAGAGTGAGCGGCGTGCGAAATTCGTGGCTGATGTTCGCGAAGAAGTCAGTTTTGGCCGCGTCGAGTTCGGCCAGCTTACGATTGGCCTCGCGCAGTTCGGCGATGGCCGTGGCGAGTTCGCCGCTGCGACGGATGACTTCGTGCTCCATCTTGCGGGTGCGGTCGCGCAGCGTCTGGCCGATTTCACTGGCGCGAACGAGTTCGGTGACTTCTTCGACTCTGTGCAGGATGTAGAGTACGTCTCCGGAACTCGACAGCACGGGCAGATTTTTCGGACTCCAATACTTCGTCTCGAACGAGCCGTTGGAGTTACGGATATCGTATTTCTGTACCGCCATCGTATCGGCACGACGGGTTCGCAGCACGCGTTGGAGCGAATCGCGCAAATTGCTCGTTCCGGTAGCCCCGGGGTCGGCGGGATTGTCGGGGAACACGTCGAACAGTCCGCGGCCGAGAATTTCCCGCGTCGTATGAGTTGCTGCGAGGCGCGCGTTGGTAGCGGCGACCATCGTGAAGCGGGGCGCATCCGGCAGGAGCACCAGCAGAACGTCGGGGCTTTCCTGGAACAGCAGCTCGTAGTCGAGCGCCGGTGCCGGTCCGTCGGGTGGGTTGACGGGCATGCCGCGTGCTCAGGGCGCGTGGGTTGAATCGCCGGGCGGGCTGACGTGCGTTGTCATGGACGGGCCTCTGCCTTCGGTTCTCTCGTGCCGGCCACGATTATAGCCCCATTTCCGGGAGCGAAATTCCAGCGCGGGCCTGACAGCAAGTCCGTGCCGGTGAGGCTCGTCACTGCGCGCGCTCGTGACGAGCGGCGCGAGGCACGCCGCCCGCGGCCCGGCACGGTGCGGCGAGCTCTGGGGCGGCAATGATGCACAGGCCCGGGCTCGGATGCGGCTCGGCGGGGCGTCGGCAATCGGCGACCGGCCGGATGGACGGCAATGAGCGGTGTATAGCTCGGGGAGTTCGAGTCTCGGAGTACTGTTGGGGTCCTTATAGATCGGAGGGCGAGCGCGGGATGAACCGCGCAGCCGCTCGAAGCGGCCGGATCTTGCGGGAGTGCAACTTATGAGGGAGTTTCCGGTCAAAGCCCGTAAGTCGGACGACGGCGCACCTCGTGTGGGGAACGTTGGGAACGGATGATGATTCGGTCGCGAGCCGCTACAATGGCGTGAGACGGGCGGCGCGCCGGTGTGCTGCGGCCCGTCTTCCCGCGCTCGGCCTCGCAGCTGCGGTCCCCGCTGGGTATCGCACGCGTCTCCGTCTGCGCAAGAAATCCAATCCCGTGGGAGGACGATTGAACAAATCGAAGCGTTTGATGGTGTTGGCGATTGCTGCCACGGCACCGGCCTGCTGGTCGGTGGCGCGGGCTGGCGCACCGCCGCCGCAGTGCAGTGGATCGTCTGCGCTTCTCAGCCTGCTCGACAGACCGACGGTGGGTGATTCGAGCTGTGTGGTGCCCGAGGGAATGACCGTCATCGAAGCGGGCGCGACCGCCGGGAACATCTACGGCATTCCGGGTGGACAGATCGACACGCTGCCTAATCTCGAACTGCGCTGGGGTCTGCCGGGCAATTCGGAGTTCGTGTGGCTGCCGCCGGGCTACCAATATCAGTCGTTGAACGCCGGACCTCAGGGCGCAGCCCATACGATCGGAGGCTTTGGTCCGACGACCGTCGGCATCAAACACTCGTTTGGGTACACCCAGCACTGGCAGTGGACGGGCGAAGCGCTGGCCACGCTACCCTCGGGGGATAGCACGTTCGGCAGTCACGGGGTGGGCGGCGCGCTCAACGGCATCGTCAGTTACGGCAACGGACCGATCGGGGTGTCGTTGATGCTGGGCGTGACCTCGCAGACCGAGCCTACCGCAGTGGGCGGGCAGCGCTTCCAGAGCGTCAATCCCGATCTGGTTGTCACCTGGGCGGCGACCTCGCGACTGCAGTTCTATGGCGAGGTCTACGGTCAGTCGCATGCCGCGTACGGGCTGGGCTGGGGGTCGGATTTCGACGGCGGCCTGCAATATCTGGTCAATCCGGACTTCGAGGTCGACCTGGAGGAGGGTGTTCGCCTGCAAGGTCAGCTCGGCGGGTTCTCCCGCTACACCGGCGTTGGCCTCGGCCTGCTCCTGTAGCCGTCACGGCCGCCGGCGGCTCGGGCTCGCTACAGGGGAGGTTTGCCCTCGCCCAAGCGCAGCCACCCCTTGATGATTCGATACAGGTACCAGATTGATCCGGCGGCGAGTACCAGCCAGCCGATGAACACCAGCCACAGAGCGCCGCCGAGCACGAGCCACAGCAGGGAGAACCAGAAGGTGCGGATCTGCCACTCGAAATGGGGTTCGAGCAGCGTGCCGCGCACCTCCTCGCGCTTCACGTAGTTGACGATGACCGCAGCCACGGCCAGCACGGGGAAGAGGATTGCCCCTGCGTACAGCCCGTAGGCGATGTTGCCGAGATTGCGGTCGAACGGCCTGTTCGAACTGCCCTCCGCGGCCGGTTGCATGTTCATCAGCGCACTCTCCCCGCCAGGGATCGACGCGTCGCCGGTCAGGTTCGGCATCGCGCTCAAACCGAGCGTCACTATGGCAAAGTCCCGCGCTTGCTCACTGCATCTTCAGATGCGTTCCCAGCGCCGCTTTCAGGCTATCGAGCGCAAAGGCCAGCAGGATTGAGGCGCCGAAAACGGCCGCGATCAGGAGCGGTGGGATCGCGCGCATCAGTATGCCTCGGGTACCCAGAAGGCCGAAGATCAGGATGTCCGCGATCATCGACAGCACGATCCAGGCGCTCGGTCTGGAGCTCCAGAGGCGGCGCCGCTCGCGCACGACGTAGAAGAGTGCCTGGCTGGTGAAGGACAGTGTCACGCACGCGAGTGTCTGCAGCTGCGCCTGGTTCAGCGCGAGCCGGTAGCGGCCGATGGCGAGGACTGCTGCGCAGAACACCACGTTGCACAGCGCCAAAGCGCTGCCGAGCAGCGTAATGTTGTTGACGTGCCACGCGTTCGGCTTCGGCGAGGGACGCACGTGATCCGTGGTCGCCGACATCGCGAGGAAGTCGCCCGTGATCATCAGCAGGGCCATCAGCCGCGGCGTGAGAATTGCGTGTCCGGTCATCACCAGCCCGATCACGAGCAGCAGCATCTGGCTGAGCTTCTGCGTCAGCGAGCGCAGCGTGTAGGTGAGGATGCGCTGGAAGGTAATGCGCCCTTCGCGGATTGCACTGACGGTCCCGCCAAGACCGGGCTCGGTCAACACGATCCCGGCAGCCGACTTCGCCACGTCGGTCGCACTCGAGACTGCGATGCCCATCTGCGCTTGGCGCAGCGCGGGCGCATCGTTCGCGCCGTCGCCGAACATTCCGACCGTGTGCCCGCTGGTCTGCAGCGCGCGCACGATATGAAATTTGTCCTCAGGAAACACACCGGCGAACACCGCGTAGTCTTGCGGACGAATACTCGCCGGAATCTCTCCGGGCGGGCACAGCGCACCGTCGAGCCCCACTTCGCGCGCGACCACCTGGGCGGTCACCGGAGCATCGCCGGTGACCATGACCGTCTCCACCCCCATGGTGCGCAATTCTTTGATAAGCGCCGCGGCGTCGGAGCGCGGCGGATCACTGAGGGCGATCAGACCGATCATCCGCAACGCGCCGTCCACCGGACCCTCGGCGACGGCGAGCACGCGATAGCCCTGGGCGGCGAGTGATTCGGCGTCCGCGACGGTCTGTGCCGCGGGGACGGCGATCGCCTGCAGAGTCGCAAAGGCGCCTTTGACGATCCGGATGGTGCGCCCGCCGGCGTCGATGGCCGTGGCTTCGGCACGCTTGCGTGCCGGGTCGAAAGGAATGAAGGATACGAGCCGGGTGGCGGTGTCGGCAGGCCGTGCGGCGGCTGCGGCGCGGATTGCGACGTCGACCGGATCCGTCCCGCCCTCGGAACTGGCGAGCGCGGCGCGAGCGAGGACTAGGGCCTCCTCGCCGTCGGGCGCGGGCCGTACCGCGGTCACTGCCAGCGTATTCTGGGTGATCGTGCCAGTCTTGTCCGAACACAGCACATCGAGCGTGGCCGCGTCCTCTACGGACGAGAGGCGAGTGGGCAACACGCCGCGCGCGGCGAGCGCGCGCGCTCCGAGTGCGCTCGCCAGTGTGAACGTCGCGGGCAGGGCGACCGGAATGGCGGCGAGGATCGCCGTGAGCGTCAGCGAAATGACCTCGTGGGTCGGCAGACCCAGCACCGCGGCATAGGCCACCTGCGCGAGAACGACCGCACCGTTGAAGATGGCGAGGTTGCGCACCACGCGCAGCACGGTGGTCTGCTGAGTACTCACGCCATGCGCGGTGCGCACCAGTTCTGCGGTGCGGCCGAAGCGCGTGCGCGTTCCGGTGGCGCTCACCCGCGCGAGCGCCTCTCCTCGTCGCACCAGCGCACCGGCGTAGGTATCCCGTCCCGGTGCGCCCTCCACCGGCAACGACTCCCCGGTGAGCGTCGACTGATCGAGCAGTACTTCACCCGCGAGCAGCTGCACATCGGCCGGCACGATGCCGCCGAGGGACAGCTTGACCAGGTCGCCTGGGACCAATTCGGCGGCCGGCACGGTCTTCCACGCGCCGTCGCGGCGCACGGAGGCCATCAGCGCAAGGCGGGACTTCAGCGCCTGCAGCGTCGCGCGCGCGCGCGCCTCTTGCACGAATCCCAGCACGGCGTTGAACAGTACGAGGACTCCGATCACGAGCGCCTCGACGTACTTGCCGAGCGCCAGCTGCAGGAGCACCGCCGCTTCGAGCATCCACGGTACGGGTGCCCAGAACTTTGCGAGCAGCCGCCGCCACGGCGCAGTGTCCTGCTCGCTCATGGCATTGGGGCCGTACTGTGCCAGGCGCTGCTGCGCCTCGCGGCTGCTGAGGCCGTTCACGTCGCTCTGCCGCACCTCGGGGTGCGATCCGTGCGGATCGGGAGCGTGCGCCGGCTCGACAGAGATAGGTTTCGACACGATGGGCTCGCTGATCTAAGCGGCAAGTGTAGCTGAGATACCCTCGGACAGATCAGGGCGGCGGGCGCGGAATGTCACTCGACAGTCCACTGGGTGGCATTGCACACTGGGTCCTCAGCGCCGCCGGTTCGCAGCCGGTTCGGCCGGGCAAGTCTCGAGGTCCGTCCATGTCCCAGCAGCGCCGCGGCGCCGATCCAGCAGCGTGCCCCGTCATCGTCTGGTTCCGCAACGACTTACGGCTCGGCGATAATCCAGCCCTGGCCGCGGCGCTCGCCACGGGCGGCCCCCTCGTTGCGCTGTACATCCTGGACGAGACCCTTCCCGAGGGCCGGCCGCTCGGCGGCGCGGCGCGCTGGTGGCTGCATCACAGCCTCGCGGCGCTTGATGCGGCGTTGCGCACGCTCTCGCGGGACGCGCCCCACGGAGTGACGCTGTGCCTGCGACACGGCGCGAGTGCCGCGATTCTGCGCGAGGTGATCGTGGCGAGCGGCGCGCGGCGGGTGTTCTGCAACCGCACGTATGATCCGCTCCTCGATGCGCTCGATGCGACCCTGACCGAGCCGCTGCAGCGATGTGGCGCGCTGCTCGAGTCGTTCCCCGGGGCGATGCTTGCCGAGCCCGGGGCAGTGCGGACCGGCAGCGGCGGGCCGTTTCGGGTGTTCACCGCGTTCTGGAACCGTTTGAGCGCGCTCGAGGTGGCGCCGCCGCTGCCGGTGCCCCGCAGACTCACCGGCAGCGCGAGTGCACCGCGTAGCGAGCGACTCGAGGACTGGGGCCTGCTGCCGAGTTTGGGGTGGGACGGCGGCTTTGCACCGGTGTGGACTCCGGGGGAGAAGGGGGCGCGCCTGCGGCTGCGCGAGTTCCTCGGCCGGCAGTTCGACAGCTACCGCGGTGCCCGCGATGTGCCCTCGGTCGAGGGAACCTCGCGTCTCTCGCCGCATCTGTGCTTCGGGGAGATCAGCGCCCGGCAGATCTGGCATACGGTGCTCAACGCCCCGGGCGGCGGGCGCGCCGAGCTGGTGGGCAACGGCTTTCTGCGCGAGCTCGGCTGGCGGGAGTTCGCGCGCTACACGCTGCATCACTTCCCGAGCCTGCCGCTGCGTCCGCTGCGCCAGGAGTTCGAGGCGTTCGGTTGGCGGGAGGATGCCGCTGGGTTCGAGGCCTGGTGCCGAGGACGCACGGGCTATCCCATCGTCGATGCGGGCATGCGCCAGCTGTGGCACACCGGCTGGATGCACAACCGCGTGCGGATGATTGTCGGCTCCTTCCTGGTGAAAGACCTGCTCGTGCCTTGGCAGCGGGGTGAGACGTGGTTCTGGGACACGCTCGTCGATGCGGACCGTGCGAGCAACGCGCTCAACTGGCAGTGGGTCAGCGGCTGCGGCGTCGACGCTGCGCCGTATTTCCGCATCTTCAATCCCGTTGCGCAGAGCGAGCGCTTCGACCCCGAGGGCGAGTACCTGCGCCGCTGGCTGCCTGAGCTGGCTGCGTTGCGGACCCCCGCGATCCATGCGCCGTGGAACGCCCGGCCGCTCGAGCTGGCCGAGGCGGGCGTGCGGCTCGGTGAGACCTATCCGCGGCCCATCGTCGCGCATGACGAGGCCCGCAAACGCGCGCTCGCACGGTTCGAGGCGCTTCGTCAACGCACCTGACCGGGCGCAGGCGGCGCAGATGCGGCGCAGCGAGGCGAAGGGCGTGTGGCCACAGGGGTGCTCCTCGGGGCTCGGCCGCATGGGGTTCGGTACGGCGCGCCGGCAGCATCCCTAGCACGCGCGGCGTATCCTGTGCGCAGTTCATTCAGAGGATGATGCCGATGGAGGATCTCTCGGCGTCCCGAACCGCCCGCTGGCCCTCGATTGAGGTCACCCGGCTGCAGTGGCGCAATCTGTGGCGCCGCTGGCCGCGCGCCGCAGTGGCGCTGACCGTGGCCTTCCTCGCGCTCGGACTGTTGGGACGCATCCGTGCAGTCGAATCCCTGCTCGCCCTGGCCGCGCTCTCACCAGGATTCGTGGTGACGCTGAGTGCGATGCTCGCAGGCGTTCTCGTGCTGCGCAGCGGCACGCGCCGGACGAATGACCGGCAACACGACTGGCTCGCCGCGCTGCCGCGCAACGTGCCGATCGTGCTGCGCTCGAGCGCCGGACCGATCGCGGTGCTCGTGATCGCCGCGATCCTGGTCGTCGATCTGTCGCTCGCGGGGCAGTGGCCGGCATGGATCGCGCTGCGCTTCATGGGCAGTCTCGCGGCAGGGAGCGCCCTCGGCGCGGGGCTCGCCGCAGCGTTCATGGCCGCCCACGTGCGCCCGGGGCGCAGCAGCGGGCGCGATGCGCGCGCCCAGCCGCGCTCGCGCTACGCCGCGGGGCGCTTGGCGCGCCTCGGCGCGCCAAGGCGCGCGACGCTGCTACCGCTCGGCGCCTGGCCGGTCACGGAGGCGCACTTTCGCGACCGCCCGACGATTCGCGCCCGCAGTCTGATTCTGCTGCTGCTCGCCGTGCCGATCGGGGTGTCGGGTGGCACGGTGCTCGCCGCCGCCGCCGCCTGGCTGATCGTGCTGCACCTGATCAATCTGACGCGGGCGCTCCTGCGCACGGCGTTCAATGCTGCGCGCTGGCTTGCGCCCACCGCGCCGAGCCCGCTGCGCTTCACCGGGGCGCTTGCGCACCGGGTCCTCGGAGCACAGGGGCTCGCCGTCGCGCTGCTTCTGGCCATTGCCGCGGTCACGCGCACGCCCGCCGATCTGCGCCTCGCCGGACTGATCGCGGCGGCCTTGCTCGCCGCGCTGCTGATCCTGGCCGTGGCGGGCGCTCTGCTCGCACTGCGCAGCGGCGCGAGCGCCGCCTCGTTGTTGCAGCGGTGGGGACGATGAGTACGACCGAAATGCAGCCCGTCGCACCGGCTCTGAGCATCCGCGGGCTCACGGCCGGGTACGATGCTCACGCGGTGCTGCGCGAGATCGACCTGCAGATCGCGATCGGGGAGTGGTGCGTCGTATTCGGTCCCAACGGCAGCGGTAAATCGACGTTGCTGTACGCGGCCGCCGGGCTGCTGCTCCCGCGTAGCGGACGCATCGAATTGTCCGGTGTGCCACTCGAGGACGCGGCCAGAGCGAAGCGCACCCTCGGCTACGGGTGCGCGCCGGAGCGCCTGCCGGGTTTGCTCACCGGCCGGCAGTGCCTGCAGGTGTACGCGGCGGCCAAGGGGCTGCGCGAGATTGACCCCGGCGTGCTCGAGCTGGCCGAGGCGCTGGCGTTGAGTGCACACCTGGAGCGGTACGTGGATACCTATTCGCTCGGTATGCGCCAGAAGCTCGCAACCCTTCTGGCCCTGATCGGTGCGCCACGCCTGATCGTGCTCGATGAGGCGTTCAATGGCCTGGATCCGGCCAGCGCGGCGCTCCTGAAGCGTCACCTGCGACGCCTGACTGACGAGCGGCGGGCTGCGGTGCTGCTCGCCACCCATGCTCTGGAGATCGCCGAGCGCTATGCCGACCGCGTTGCGCTGCTGCTCGAGGGGCGGATCCGCCGCGTGTGGGATCGTGCCGAGCTCGCCGCGCAGCGCGCCGCCGGCACGCCGCTCGAGGAGCTGCTGGCGGCGGCGGCGGCGGCCCCGTAGGGAGCGCTGGTCAGCGCCAGGGCCAGGGCTTGAGCGCGAAATGCTTCGGCGGCGTGTTGCCGGCCAGATAGCGCACGAAGTAATCCCAGCGGCGCAGCGTGATGTACGGCGTCGCATAGCCGTAACCGTGCCGCACGTTCGGAATCGCGATCATGTCGAACGGCCGGTTCGCCTTGATCAGCGCCTCGACGACGATCTGGGTGTTCTCCGGCGGCACATTGTCATCGAGCGTGCCGTAGGTGAGCATCAGATGGCCGCGCAGATGCCCCGCCAGCAGCTCATTGGCCTGGTTGTCGTAGTTGGTCGTTCCGTTCGCGTTGCGCTTCAGCAGCCCCTGATAAAGCTCGCCCCAGTCATTCTCATAGTCCCGGTTGTCCTGGTTGCCGCTCTCGGCCCAGCCGACTTTGAAGAAATCCGGGTAACGGAACATCGCATCCGTCGCGGCGTTGCCCCCGCCGGAGTGCCCCCAGATGCCGACCCGGCCCAGATCGATCCACGGGTAACGTTGTGCGAGCTGACGGATGGCGGCGATCTGGTCCGGCAGGGTGTTGTCGCCCATGTCGCCGTACCAGTAGCGCTGGAAGTGCCTCGAGCGGTACGGGGTGCCCATGCCGTCGACGGCGATGACGATGAAGCCGAGCTCTGCCAGTGCCTGATTGTCGTAGTCGGAAGGCTCGAAGCGGAACGTGAACACCGAGCCGATCTGCGGTCCGGGGTACACGTAATCGACGATCGGGTATTTTTTGTGCGGATCGAAGTTCGTCGGCTTGAACAGCAGACCGTAGAGTTTGGTGTGGCCATTGCGTGCCGTGACGACGATCTGCTGCGGTGCTCGCCAACCGATGGCGCGCAGCCGCGTGAGATTGGCGCGTGCGACGGTCGCGATGATCCGTCCCGTGGCCGCCGAGCGCAGAGTCGTGACCGGGGCACGCTGCGGGGTCGAGCAGCTGTCGACGAAGTACTTCCCGTCCGGCGACATGCTGATCAGATTGTCGCAATCGCGCGGCGTGAGTAGCTTCGGGGGGCCGCCGGCGAGAGTTCCCTTCCAGAGCTGCTCGTAGTACGGGTTGATGCCCGCAATGCGGCCGACGGCGCGGAACCAGACCGTGCCGGTGCGCCGATCCACATGCAGCACCTGCGTGACATCGCCGCGTCCGGTGGTGACCGGCCGTTCGAGTTTGCCGCTCTCGAGGCTGTAGAGATCCAGGTTGCCCCAGCCGCTGCGCGAGCTGTACCAGAGGACCTGGCGGGACCGCGGCAGATAGCGCCAGTCGACCGCGCCGATGCCGCTCTGGTAGTACTTGGCAGTGCTGTATTCGAATACCGTGCGCACCGCGCCGGTGCGCGCGTTGGCGACGCGGAGCCATTCATGGTGGCGGTTGCGCGAGGTGCTCACCAGTGCCAGCGTCTTGCCGTCCGGGGCCCACTCGAGGTCGTCCCAGTGGCCATTGTTCTGGCAGCTGATGTCATCGCACAGGCTCGAGAGCCGCTGTTCGGGCGGCATCTGCAGCCGGACCACGTGCCCACTCGCCACGTCGATGATCACCGGGTCGATCATGAAGACATGCGTGTCCCCGGGCAGCGGGTATTTCCATTTCTGCAGCTTGGGATGTCCGATCGCGGCGCTCACCAGGTACATATCGCCGACCTTGCGCTGGTCCTGCTGGTAGGTGGCGATCCGGCGCGAATCCGGTGACCAGTTCAGCACGGGGCGCTTCGAGCGCAGCCAGCCGGCATTGTCGGTGGCATAGCCGAAGTTCTTCACTCCGTCGAACGTCAGCTGGCGCTCCTTGCCGGAGTGCACGTTGCGCACCCAGAGGTTCCAATGGCGGATGAACGCACGGTATTTGCCGTTCGGCGAGAGAATGCCCGGCGCGTGCGCGCCCGGTGCGGCGGCGGTGCAGTGTCCGACGCCGCTCAGATCGCAGATGAAGTGTTTGCCGGCGCGGGTCACTTGCAGCTGGCCGTGCACGATTTTGATGGCAGTGATGCCGAGCTTGGCCGCATCGACCGGTTTGCCCACGGCATTGCCGAGTGCGGCGGCGAGCTTGATGCGGTTGAATGCCGCGGCGACCTTGCCGCTGGCCGCGTCCATGATGCGGTAGTGATCGCCGCCGGCATCATGTGCGATGAACCAGAATCGGTCGCCCGCAAGCCAGTGCACGTGCTCGACGTCATCATCGACGAGCGGTGCCGTTGCGTAGGGCATGAACTGCGCGGCGCGGGCGTAGTCCTGCGTGCTCAGATGGCGGCCCTGGGCGAGGGCGGCTCGGGCGGGCAGCGCTGCGGCGCAGACGAGCAGCGCGCAGCGACAGAAATCACGTACATTCGGATTCAACGGCGTCCCCGATACTGGCGGCCGCACCGGTGCGGCTCATTATCGTGCAGGTTACGCCAGGGCTATCGGCCGGGGAACCCCGAGCTGCTCAGCGCAGCTGGCTGTCCTTGCTGCCGCGGCGGTTGTAGCCGCTGAACACCGCCGCCTCGTCGCGGGCGCTTTGGCAGGCCAGACACAGGCGCACGCCGGGGACCGCCTGCTGGCGCTGCGGCGGAATCGGCTCGCCGCACTCCGCGCAATGCGTCAGTCCCGGCCCCTGCGCGAGCCGGGCGCGGGCGCGCTCGATCGCGTCGGTCACGGTCGCATCAATCTGATCCTGCACGGCGCCATCGCCGGCCCAGCCGGTGGCCATCGTCTGCACTCCGAATCGTTGCCCGAGCGTCCCATTCTACGCGCGGCGCAGCGGGCTGCCGCAGAGCGAGCGCATTGCGGGAGATAATATCAATTGATATTATAGCGGTAAAATATTATCTCTTTACATATGACCATCGATCAATTTCGCCAATTGGGCTTCCTGTTCAAGGACGTCAGCCGCCGCTACACGCGGCGCTTCGAGGAGCGCGCCCAGGCGCTCGCACTGACGCTGCCCCAGTGCCGCGCGCTGATTCATCTGCAGAGCAACGAGGGGGTGAGCCAGAAGCGGCTCGCCGAACTCTCGGACGTCGACCCGATGACGCTGGTGCGCATCCTCGATCGCATGGAGGCCGACGGCTGGGTGCAGCGGCGCTTCGATCCGGCCGACCGGCGCGCGCACACCCTCTGGCTCACCGCCGAGGCGCTCCCCGTGCTCGAGCAGATCTGGCGGCTGATCACCGAGACGCGCGCGGAGATGCTGCAGGGGCTCTCGAGCGAGGAGCGGGCGCAGCTGATGCGGCTACTCGAGCGTGTGCACGCGAATCTGACGGAGCTCCCGCCGCTGCCGGTCGATGAGTCTTGCGCGCCCGATGCCGGGCGCAGGTCCACGAGGTCCAACCGATGAACGATTCCGGGCGCGACGCCCCGTCCGAGCACGCATCCACGCCCGCGACCCGGCCGCTGCGCGAACGTCTGCGCCGCCCGCTCCTGTGGGGCGTGCCGGCGATCGTGGTCGCCGGGGCCGTGTATCTCTATCTCACGAGCGGCCGCTACCAGTCGACCGACGATGCGTATCTGCGTGCCGCCGAGGTGCAGATCAGTGCGGACGTTTCCGGACGCGTCGTTCAGGTGGATGTCCACGACAACGAACGGGTGAAACAAGGGCAGGTGCTCTTCCGGCTCGATCCGCGGCGGCTGCGCATCGCGGTCGCCGCGGCGCGCGCCCGGTTGGCCGCCGCACGTCTGACCGTGCGCGCGCTCGAGGCGGACTACCGCGCCGACCTTGCGGCGCTGAACTCGGCCCAGAGCCGTCAGGCGTATGCACGGCGCGAACTTCTGCGTCGCGAGCGGCTGCTGAAGATCGGCGTGTCCTCGACGTCGCAATTCGATCGGGCCCGCTTGGCCGTGCAGCAGTCGCAGGCCGCGGTCAGCGCCGCACAGCAGCAGATCGAGGCCGTGCTCGCCCGCCTCGGCGGCAACCCGGCGCTGCCGGTGCGCCAGCATCCCCAGGTCGCCGAGGCGCAGGCGCTGCTCGATCGTGCGCTGCTTAAGCTGTCCTACACCACGGTGCGCGCCCCCACGGAAGGCATCGTGACGGAAGTGAATCACCTGCAGGTCGGCGGCTACCTGCCGCTCGCGACCCCGGCGTTCGTCCTCGTCTCCACGCGCGACGTGTGGATCGAGGCGGACTACAAGGAAAATCAGCTCACCCACATCCGCCCGGGCGACACGGCGACCGTGAGCATGGATGCGTATCCGGATGAAACGTTCCACGCCGTCGTCTCCAGCATCACCCCGGGCACCGGCGCGCAGTTCTCCGTGCTGCCGCCGCAGAATGCCACCGGCAACTGGGTCAAGGTCGTGCAGCGGCTCGACGTGCGGCTGCGCCTGGTGGGGCGCATGCCGCCGGTGCGCTCGGGGCTGAGCGCCGCGGTGACGATCGATACTCAGTCGGGGCCGGCTGCGCGCCAGCACTCCGCGTCCGCCTCAGGTTGAAGCGCCGCCGCGATGACCGATGCTGAACACGACAGGATCCACCGTGTGCCGATCACCATTGCGGTGACCTTGGCAACGATTCTGCAATCGGTCGACACGACCATCGCCAACGTCGCGCTGCCGCACATTGGCGGCTCCATGTCCGCGACGATCGATCAGATGGATTGGGTGTTGACCTCCTACATCGTGGCGGCGGCGATCGTCACGCCGCTGTCCGGGTGGCTCGCCGGCCGGTTCGGCCGCAAGAACGTGTTGCTGATCTCCGTGCTCGGCTTCACGGTGACCTCGGCGCTGTGCGGCATGGCGCAGACCATCGATCAGATCGTGCTCTTTCGTCTGCTGCAGGGCGGATTCAGTGCCGGACTCGTGCCGCTCTCCCAAGCGGTGCTGCTCGATATCAATCCGCCCGAGCGACACGGGCGGGCGATGGCGCTCTGGGGACAGGGAGTGGTGCTCGGCCCGATGCTCGCCCCGGTGCTCGGCGGCTGGCTCACCGACAGTTACAGCTGGCGGTGGGTGTTCTACATCAACGTACCGTTCGGCATCCTCTCGGCGATCGGCATCATGACCTACCTGCGCGAGACGCAGAAGCGCAAGTCCTCGTTCGACTTCTTCGGTTTCGCCACCCTGAGTCTCGCGGTCGGTGCGTTGCAGATCATGCTCGATCGGGGCTCGCTCAAGGACTGGTTCGGCTCGACCGAGATCTGGGTCGAGATGGGGCTTGCCGTCCTCGGTCTGTACTGGTTCCTCGTGCATACCTTCTCGGCGCGCGAGCCGTTCGTCAGTCCCAGCCTGTTTCGCGACCGCAATTTCAACGCCGGCAATATCCTCATCGTCGTGGTCAGCATGGTGCTGTTTGCGACCCTTGCTCTGCTGCCGCCGTTGCTGGAGGATCTGCTCGGCTATCCGGTGCTCACGACCGGCATCGCCATGGCGCCGCGCGGCTTCGGAAGCTTCGTGGCGATGTTCCTCGCCGGGCGGTTGATGGAGAAGTTCGACCCGCGCCTCCTCATCGGTGTCGGTCTATCGATTGCCTCGCTGTCGCTGTGGAACATGGCGAGCTATTTTTCCACTCAGATGCCGCAGTCGCTGATCTGGGGCGTGACCTTCATGCAGGGTCTTGGCATCGGATTGACCTACGTCACCATGACGACGGTCGCCTTTTCCACCTTGGCGCCAAAGTTGCGCTCCGAGGGCACCGCCGTGTACAACCTGCTGCGAAACATCGGCAGCAGCGTCGGCATCGCCGCGACCAGCGCCTTGCTGACGCGCAACACCCAGGTCATGCACGAACGGCTGGCGTCGCACATCGTGCCCTACGGGGCGCAGATCCAGCTGCACGCCCCGTTCAGCTTCACCTCGATCGCCGGGCTGTCCGCGCTCAACGCACTCGTGACGCGTCAGGCGCGCATGATCGCCTACAACGACGATTTCAAACTGATGTTCGTGATGACGCTTTCGCTGTTTCCGCTGCTGCTTCTGTTGAAGCCGCGGCGCGCTCGCAGCTCAAGCGAAGAACCGCTGGTCATGGAGTAGTGTGATGGCACGCGCCGCAAAGTATGTTCGCCTCGGACGCTGCCTGCTCATCGCGGCAGCGGCGGCCGGGCTCGGCGGCTGCGCGGTGGGACCGGCCTTTCATCGCCCAACGGTGCCGGCCGGTGAACACTATCGTCCCAGGGGCGAGCAGGTGCGTGGCGAGCATGCCGCGGTGGGTGCGTATCGGGAGCACGCAGCGCTCGGTGCCGGCGCGAGCGGGCCGTGGTGGCAGCTGTTTCGCTCCCCGCAGCTCGATGCTCTGGTGCGCACCGCACTC
Source organism: Pseudomonadota bacterium (assembly GCA_021826035.1). The sequence goes on from JAKBBE010000016.1 coordinate 29,707, forward strand.
GCCGACAATCATGACGTCGCGGCCGCGCAGGCGGCACTTCAGCAGTCACGCGAAGGGGTGACGGTGGGCGCCGCGGGGCGCGCTGCGCACATCCGCTTCAATGCCGGGGCCGGGCGGCAGAAGTACGGCGCGGAATTTCTCGGTCCGGACGCGTTCGCGCCGTTCAGCTACATCGCCGGTGGCGTCAGCGTCGCGTATCAGCTCGATTATCTCGGCGAGGTCCGCCGCAGCGTCGAGGAGGCGCGCGCCGCCGAACAGTATCAGCGCAGCGAACTCGCCGCCACGCGGCTGATGCTCAGCGGACAGGTGGTCGCCGAGGCGCTCGACATCGCCACGGCCCACGCCGAAATCCGCGCCGTGCGCAACCTGCTGCGCGAGGATCGTGTGAACCTGAAGCTCGTGCGCGCGTCGGTCGCCGCCGGATCCGTGCCGCGCCTCGACGTCCTCACCGCGCAGACCCAGCTCGCCAGCGACGCCACGCTGCTGCCGCCGCTGTACCAGCGTCTGAGCGTCGCGCGGCATGCGCTCGCCGTGTTGCTCGGGCGCACGCCGGCGGCCTGGCGCCGTCCCGATCTCGAGCTTAGCGAGATTCGCCTGCCGTCACAGGTGCCGGTCGCGCTGCCGTCACGGTTGCTCAAGCGCCGTCCGGACATCCTCGCCGCCGAGGCGCAGCTGCGGGCCGCGACCGCCGCGGTCGGCATCGCGACCGCGAAGCTGTATCCGCAGATCACGCTGAGCGCAACGCTGAGCGAAGAGGCGCTGCGGCCGCAGCACCTGTTCGATGCCAGCTCGCTCGCCTGGTCGTTGATCTCGGGCCTCACCGCGCCGCTGTACGAGGGCGGAAAGCTGCATGCCGAGCGGCGCGCGGCACTCGATGCGCTGCATGAGCGCGCCGAGCTGTACCAGCAGGTGGTGATCAGTGCCTTCGGCCAGGTGGCCGATGCGCTCGATGCGCTGCGTCACGATGCGCAACTGCGCGCCGCGGAACACCGGGCGCTCGCGCTCTCGCGCCGGCGGGTGCACCTGGAACGGGCGAGCTACCAGGCGGGCAACTCCGGCCTTCTGCCGGTCCTCGATGCACAGCGTCAGCGCGAGCGGGCGCAACTCGGACTGCTGGCCGCCGAGCATCGCCAGTATCTCGATACCATCACTCTGATGCTGGCGGCCGGCGGCCGGGTGACGGCCGCCGGATCGGACGCCGCCGTTACAGTCCGGAGAGGCTCAGACCGCCGGACTTCGCCTGGATCTTGACCACCGAGCAGCTCTGGTGCGCCCGGCGCAGCGTGGCGCAGGCGGCAAGTGCAGCCGCGTGGCTCATTTGCTGGGAGCGCAGGGTCGTCAGCTTGTGGGTACCGGACGGCGCGATCACCTGCACCTGGGTGAGCAGACTCGCGAAGCGGGTCTTCAGCTGCTGGGCCGCGGTGCTTGCCGCGCTGGCCGTGCGGTAGCGGCCGAGTTCGACCTGGAAGCCGGCCAGCTTGTCGATGGCAGCCTGCGCCTTGCTCGCTTCGGTCGCACTGGGGAACTGGCTGACGAACGCCTCGTAGGCGGCCACCGTCCCGGCGCTCTTGGCGCTCTGCCAGGCGCTCGCTTCCTTCAGGCTCGTCAGCGCACCCTGGGCCTCGGCCGTGTACGCCCCGTTCGGGTACTGCGCCAGATACTGCTGGTAGGACTGCACGGTGCCGGCGCTCTTGGCGCTCTGCCAGGCGTGCTGGTCCTGCAGGGATTCGATGCGGTTGCGCGCCTGCTGCACCCGCGGGTCGTCGGGGTGGTGCTGGATGAAGCTGCGGTAGGCGGCCACGGTGCCCTGCGCCGAGGCCTTCTGCCAGTCGGCATTCGGCGAACTGCACCCCGCCAGCACGCCGGCGGCGAGCAGGCAGACCCCAAACGATGCAAGCGATGTCTTCTTCACGGCACACCCCGCAGGGACGATTCGGGCGCCTAAGCTACCCTAGGCGCCGCAAATCTTCCAGGTACGCCACCGCTTGCGCTGCACTTACCGGCAGATCGACGCAAACGACGGACGCGGGCCGGTGGGCTCGGGCCAGCGCTGCGGGCTCTTGCGCAGCTGATCCACCGGGTAGCCCATGGCCGCGACGCGCGAGACCATCGCCTGGTACTGATGCGGTGAGATCTGCGGCGTACGCGCCATGAGCCAGACGTAGTCGCGCGCATCCCGCGCCACGATCACCCGCGTGTCGTGCGGCGAGAGCCAGGCGATGATGTACTGCAGGCGCAAGAACCAGAAGAGATGCACGTGCCATTCGGCATTGCCGGTGTGCCGAACCACCGTGGCGGTGGAATGGACCGTGTGCAGCCGGGAGGTGAAACTGCCGCGCCGGAAACGGAACACGGTGCAGATCGATCCATCCGGCTCCAGGCGGTAGTTCTCGACCGGATTGTAGTCATCGCGCTCGATATGCGTCGGGATCGCCGCGATCACATACCAACGGCCGACGTAGCGCTGGAGGTCCACGTGGGCCACCGGCGGGATCGGCTTCTCGGCCGCGAGCGTTCGGCAGGCCGCGAGGCTCAGTGCGAGGAGCAGCATCAGCGTGGCGCGCGCGCCTCTCATGGGTGCTCCCCGGCCTGCGGCCGCGCAAATCGGTAATGGGCCACCAGCCACTCACTGCCCTGCGCGTAGCCGAATAGCTCCGCACAGGCCATCCAGAAAATCCGCCAGCGCTCGAACCACAGCCGAGCGTTCGCGCCATAGGCCTCGCGCAGCACCTGCAGCACCCGGTCGCGCTGCGCGTCCTGGTGCGCGAGCCACAGATTCGCGGTGCGACTGTAGTGCGTGCCATCGATGAGCCAGCGCTGCTCCAGATGCAGATCGTCCTGAAAGTGCAGCAGCGTGTCGGCCGCGGGCATCAATCCGCCGGTAAAAAAGTGCCGGCCCATCCAGTTGTCCGCGCCACCGGTCTCGAAGGGGTACATCAGGGTTCGGTGGGCGAAGATGTGCGTGAACAGCTTGCCGCCCGGTTTCAGCCACGCCGCGATGCGCTGCATCAGCGCCTCGTAGTTGCGCACGTGCTCGAACATCTCGACCGAGATGCAACGATCGAATCGCGCCGTGTCGAGAATGAGCGTGTTCACGTCGCGCGTGAGCACCTGAACGTTCGTCAGTGCGCGTGCGCGGCACTGTGCCTCGATGTGGTGGCGTTGGCCGTGCGAGTTCGATACCGCGGTGATGTGGGCGTGCGGGAAGCGCTCGGCCATCCACAGCGTGAGTGAGCCCCATCCGCAGCCGAGTTCGAGAATCCGCTGCCCGTCGGCGAGTTCCGCCCGCTGTGCATACAGCTCGAGCATCGCCTCTTCGGCCTCGGCCAGGCTCTCCTCGCCGTGCGTGAAGTAACCGCACGAATACTTCAGGCGCGGCCCGAGGCACAGCGCGAAGAACGCCGCTGGCAGTTCGTAGTGCTGGGTGTTCGCCGCCTCGGTGTGGATGGCAACGGCGCTCTGGCGCAGCGCGCCGAGGCGCGTGCTGAATCGCTCGGCCTCGGCCGCAGGGCCACCGCTGCGCTCGGTGCGCAGCCGCTGCGCGCACAGCCGTCGGATCCCCAGTCGCAGCAGCGCATCGGGCAGCAGCCCGCGCTCGGCGAGCCCGAGCAGTCCGGGGGCCGGCTCATCGCCGGGGAGGTCGACGGGGGAGGTCACAAGGGTGCTCATCTCTGGGCTCCTCAAGGCGATCGGCGGGGAAACCATGGGAAGAAAATCGACGTGCGGCGCTGGTAATCGCGGTAATCCTCGCCCCGCGAGCGCAGCGCCTGTGCCTCGGTCCACGGCACGCCGCTCAGGTAGCGCAGGAACACGAACATCGTGATCGGACCGAGCCAGGCGAGCGGCGCGAGTGGGGAGCCCACCGACCACGCCACGTAGGCGAACCAGTGCAGCCATTCGAAGAAGTAGTTCGGATGGCGCGAGTAGCGCCACAGCCCGCGGCGGCAGGTGCGGCCGCGATGCTCGGGGTCGGCGCGAAAGCGCGCGAGCTGACGGTCGGCGAGCGCCTCGCCGAGCACGCCGAGCAGCCACAGCATCGCGCCGGCGAGGAGTGCGCCCGCGGGCGGATCAGGGTTCGCCGCGACCGCCACGAACGGCAATGCGAACAACGGGACCGAGAGCGCCTGGAACTGGAAGAATCCGAACCAACGGCGTTGATCGCCCGCCCAGCGCGCGCGCAGCGCCTGGTAGCGGCCATCTTCTTCCTCACGCCCGACACGCATGGCCAGGTGTATCGCCAGGCGCAACGCCCAGCCGCCGCCGAGTACGGCGAGCAGCACGCGCGCGCTCGGCGCGCCCGTGCCGCTCACCGCCAGGACCAGGGCGCTCAGCGCAAGCAATGCAGACCAGAGCACATCGGCGATGCCCGCGTTGCGGCGGCGGCGCTGCCAGAGCCAGCCGCCGCACATCACCCCCATCGAGAGCCCCCAGAGCAGGCCGAGCACCGCGAGCGATCTCATGCGTCGCTCCGGGCGGTGGCGGCGGGCAGCCCGCGGCGCGCGAGCGCCGTCAGCAGCGGCAGCGCCGCGGCCCAGCCGAGCGATAGCGCGAGCAGAGTCGGTAGCGGCCGCACCGGAAAGATCACCGCATGCCAGCCGCGCGCGGCCGCCCAGTAGGAGGCGGGGCCGCCGAGCGCGCCGAGCGCCGCGGCGAGCCACGGGCGAGTGTGCAGGTAGGCGAACAGCGGCACGATGGTCAGGCCGAACGAGGCCCACAACGCCAGCAGCCAGGCCGGCGAGGAGCCGAGCGGCCAGGCCGCCGCGTAGCGGATCAGCCCGGTGCGCACCCAGCAGGTCTCGAGCGCCGCGCCGATGAGCAGCGCGAGCGCGAACAGACGCAATTCGACGGCACGGCATCGCGAGACCGCCAGGCGCCAGGCGATGAATACCGCTGCGGCACCGACTCCAGGCCAGGTGAGTCCGCGGCCGGCGCCGATCACCGCGGCGAACCAGACCAGCTCGTAGGCGATGAACGTGAGCAGCGTGTTCACTGCAGCGGCCCGTCTGTGCCGTGGCGCCACTGCGGTTTGACGAGCTTCAGATGCGCCACGCCGAGCGCCCGCTCACGGAAGCCGCCCTCGCAGTAGGCCAGGTAGAACTCCCACAGACGGATAAACCGCTCATCGAAGCCGAGCGCGCGCACCTCGGGAAGGCGAGCCATGAAGCGCTTGCGCCACGCCTCGAGGGTCCGTGCATAGGAGTCCCCGAAGTCCTCAAGCGATACCAGCGCGAGGTCGCTCGCTTGGGTTTTCGCCGCGAGCATTGCGTTCACCGACGGAATGAAACTGCCGGGGAACACGTGGCGCTTGATGAAATCCACCGACTCGAGCGCCTGGCGGTAGCGGTGATCCTCGATCGTGATCGCCTGCACCAGCGCCGCGCCGTGCGGGCTGAGCAGCCGGCTGATCGTGGCGAAGTACTCCTCCAGGTGATCGGCGCCCACCGCCTCGATCATCTCGATCGAGACGAGCTTGTCGTACCGTCCCGTCAAATCCCGGTAATCCGCCCGACACAACTCGATGCGATCCTCGAGGCCGGCGGCGCGGATCCGCTCACGCGCAAGCTCGTATTGCTGGGTCGAAATCGTGGTGGTGGTGACGCGGCAGCCGTAGTGACGGGCGGCATGCAGCGCGAAGCCGCCCCAGCCGGACCCGATCTCGAGCACGTGATCGGAGCGGCTGAGCGCCAGTGAGCGGCAGACCGCCTCGAGCTTGCGCTCGGAGGCCGCCTCGAGGGTATCCGCGCCGCCGCTCCACAGTGCCGAGGAGTACATCAGGTCTGGCGAGAGAAACAGCGCGAAGAACGCATTGCTCAGATCGTAGTGCGCGGCGATGTTGCGCCGGCTGCCGCCCCGGGAGTTGCCGCGCGTGACGTGCCAGAAGCGGCGCGCGGCGCCCGCCAGGCGCGCCCAGCCGGACTCCAGACCGTCGAGCAGTTCGCGGTTGCGCACCAGGAGCTGCACGAGCGCGACCAGCGCATCGGAGTCCTCCAGGCCCGGCGCCGAGCAGCGCCACAGACCCTCCATGTAGGCCTCGCCGGCACCGATGCTGCCGCCGGCGGCGACGGCTCGATAGAAGGCCGGTTCGATCACCTGGAGACGCACCGGCGGGGCGAGCGTGTCGTGCGCGCCGAGCGCGATCGTGCCGTAGGCGTCCTCGAGCTCGAGCCGGCCGGTGCGCAGCCCGGCCAACCGCGACAGCAGCTGCCCGCGCAGGAACCGCTCCAATAGCGTTGCGTGCGGACGGTTCAGAGCGGCGACGGCCGTAGTCATGCGGTACCTCGTAAACGTCGTGATCGATCCGGGTGGTCGTAGACGGGCGTGCGCTTCAGCCACAGCCGCAGCGCCTGCCAGTAGATCGCGCCGACCACCTGGGTCCCCATCAACGGGTAGCGCCACAGCACGCGTGCCAGTGAGGCGCCCGTGAGCGCTCTGCGCTGCAGATCCAGGTGCGCCTCGAACTCCACGCGCTCCCCGTCGCTGACGCTCATGTGCACGCGCAGGCGCTCGGCCGGTGCGCTGAAGTGCCAGCGGTAATCGCGCTCGAGCGGCAGGAAGGGGGAGACGTGGAAGGCCTTGGCGAAATCCCATTGCCACAGCAACCCGCGCCGCTCGGCCTGCGAGAGCGCGAGCACGTAGGCGTGCCGTTCGTTCCACGGAGTGTTGGTGATGTCGGCGATGACGGCCTGCAGTGCGCCGGTGGTGTCATGGCAGTAATAAAAGCTGACCGGATTGAAGACATACCCGGCGTAGCGCAGGTGGGTCAGCAGTCGCACCGGGCCGAGGGGCCGCACGCCGGTGTGACACTCGACGAGGCTGCGCGCCGCCTCGGCCAGCGGGAGGGCCTCGGGTTGCAGGTAGTCGCTGCGGCGAAATTCGGCCACGTTGCGCCGGTCGCAGGACCACAGCCACCGACCGGCAAACACCCTGTCGAGCTCATCGAGATCCAGGCACAGCTGCGCGATGCGATAGCTGAACGCGTGGCGGCGCGGCGTCAGCCGGCAGTGGCGCACCACGCCCTCGTACACGGCGCTCGAGAACGGCGGCGGGCGGCTCATGCGGCGACCTTGCGCATCAGGGACGCAGCGTCGCGGCCCTCGAGCGCTTCGACCACGGCGGCCGCGCTGCGCATGCCGTCCTCGTGAAAGCCCCAGCCCCAATAGGCACCGGCGAACCAGGTGCGCCGCAATCCCTGGATCTGCGTGCGGCGCCGCTGCGCGGCGAGCGCCTCGTGGGTGTGCACCGGGTGCGCATAGCGCATCGTGCGCAGCACGCGAGCCGGATCGATGGCGGCGCTGCGGTTCAGGGTCACGACGAGCGGCTCGGGCGCATCGATGTTCTGCAGCAGGTTCATGCAGTAGCTCACCGTGCAGGGCGCGTCGGGCTCACCAGGCACGTAGGCGTTCCAGGCGGCCCAGGCCTTGCGGTTGCGCGGCAGGAGTGCCGCATCGGTGTGCAGCACCGCTTCGTTCATCTGGTAGCGGATCGCCCCGAGTACGGAGCGTTCCGCCTCGCTCGGGTCCGTCAGCAGCGCCAGGGCCTGGTCGCTGTGGCAGGCCAGGATCACCTGCTCGAAGGATTCGGTGCCGGCGGCGTGCGCGATGCGGACCGCATCCGCCTCGCGGCGCACCGCATGCACCGCGCAGCCGAGGCGCTCGCGTACGTTCCAGCGAGATCTCAGCGCCTGCACGTAGCGGGCCGAACCGCCCCGCACGACGCGCCACTCGGGCCGCCCGCTCACCGCGAGCATCTGATGGTTGGCCATGAACTGCACCAGATGGCGGGCCGGGAAGGAGAGGATCTGCTGCGGCGGGGAGGACCACAGTGCCGAGGCCATCGGCACGAGATGCTCGTCGCGGAACGTCGCGCCGTAGCGGCCCGCAGCGAGATACTCCCCGAGGGTCGGTCCAACGGCCTCGTCACAGAGCAGTGCGGGGGCCTCCCGGTAGAAGCGCAGCAGGTCGTGGATCATGCCGAGGAAGCGTCGGGAGAGGAGGTTGCGGCGCTGGCAGAAGAGCGTATCGAGGCTCGTCGCGCTGTATTCCAGGCCGCTCGCGCCGTTGTGCACCGAGAAGCTCATGCTCGTCGGTTGCGAGTCCACCCCCAGGGCATCGAGCAGCGCGGTGAACAGCGGGTAGTGCCGCCGGCTGAAGACAATGAAGCCGGAGTCGACGGCGTAGTCGCGGCCCGCCAGGTGCACCGAGTGAGTGTGCGTATGGCCGCCGAAGTAATCGTTGGCCTCGAACAACGTCACCTCGTGGCGCTGCGCGAGCAGCCAGCTCGCGGCGAGACCCGAGATGCCCGAACCGATGACCGCGATGCGCATGGCCTTACCGTTCGAGCGCTTCGAGTACGCGCGAGGGCAGCGGTTTCAGTCCGCGGATCAGTCCGAGCGCGGCGAGCAGCCGCAGTCCGTACCAGGTCAGATCGATCTCCCACCAGCGAAATCCCTGACGGGCAGTGCCCGGGAAGCGGTGGTGATTGTTGTGCCAGCCCTCCCCGAAGGTCAGCAGCGCGAGCAGGAAGTTGTTGCGGCTGTCGTCATCGGTCTTAAACCGGCGCGTGCCCCAGCCGTGCGCCAGGGAGTTGATGGTCACCGTCGCATGAAAGAGCGCCACCGTGGAGATGCAAAAGCCCCACACGAGCAGCTGCGGCCCGTCGGTGCCGAGCTGCGGGGCGAGGCGCTGCAGCAGAGCTCCGAGGCCGTACAGCGCCGCAGCGAGCGTCGCGGGGACGGCGATGTCGTAGCGGTCGAGCCAGCGCAGCTCCGGGTACCGGGCGAGGTCCGCGACTCGCGTCAGGTCGGTACGGAACGCCCGGCGCGTGAGGAACCAGCCCATGTGGCTCCAGAGAAAGCCATGCACCCGCGGGGAGTGCGGATCGAGTGGCGTATCGGCGTCACGATGGTGATTGCGGTGGTGTGCTGCCCACCACAGCGGCCCGCGCTGCACGCAGGCGGCGCCGATCACGGCAAACAGCATCAGCACCGGACGGGAGGCGCGAAAGGTGCGGTGCGAGAAGCCCCGGTGGTAGAAGCCGGTGATGGCGAACATCCGCACCGCGTACAGCACGACGGCCGTGGTGAGCGCGGTCCCGGACACCCCGGTCCACAGCGCCCCGAGGCACCCCAGGTGCAGCGCGATGAACGGCGAGGCGCGCAGCCAATCGATGCGATCAGCGGTGGCCGGGTCGAGCGGCCGCTCGCCCTCCTTGGTATCGAACCATTGCCGCAGCGTCCGGTGCAACGGCCGGCGTTTTGCGCCGGGTCGGGCGGGCACGGGTAGGGGATAGACGCTCATCGCAGGGCACCAGCAGTGACTGTGATGCTCTATACGGAGCGGGAGCAGATTTGGATGCACGCGTGCGGCCGCCCCGTCTCGGCGGGCAGCCGCGACGGGGCGGCCGCGACGGGCGGCTCAGGCCGGGCGCTGCGGAGCGGTGCGCAGGAGTTGGGCCGTCGCTGGGACGATGCCGGCCGGCGCGGCGCCTATCGCGCCGACGGCCACCACCGGGCCGGTGGGCTCTCCGGTGGGCGAGCCGCCCGGCGGCTCGATGGACACCGCCAGGTGCGCGCTCGGACCGAGGCGGGCCACGAGGTTCGCACTCAGCGCGAGCGTGATCGGCGCATGAGTCGAGATCAGGCCGACGGCGATGGGCCGTCCCCCGGCCGGGACCAGCCACAGTTCCGGGGTGCGGCCGGGTTGAACCGTCTGCGGGGCCGCCGGTACGACGACCATGCGGGCCTGGCGGATGTCCATGGTCGCCGTCCAGCCGACCTGGCCGTTGTGCTCCGTCATGGTCGCGGCCATGAACGGGATCGGCGGGGCGGCCGCTCGGTGCACCAGAATGAAGACGAGGGCGGCGCAGGCGCCCGCGAGCAGCGCGCCGCTGCCGAGGGTCAGCCAGTGCCACAGGCGCAGATTGTCCCAGAGCCCGCGGCCGCTGCGGGCGGAGTCGAAGTCGAGGGCGGCGCGGATGCGCACCCAGAGTCGCTCCGGCGGGGCTTGCGGGGCCACCTGCTCGGCGAGCGGCAGCAGCCGCTCGCGCCACTGCGCCTCGGTGGCCGCCGCGGCACTGCTGGCGGCGAGTTCCCGCTCCACCGCGGCGCGCTCATCGGCCTCGAGCACCCCGAGTACGTACTCGGCATAGCGCAAATCGTCGGCGGATTCGTCAGCCGGGGTGTTCATGTCTCGAGGCAGGTGCGTAGTTGCATCAGGGCGCGGCGGATCCAGCTCTTCAGGGTGGCGAGCGGCACCTGGGCGCGCATCGCCAGCTCCTTATACGTAGCGCCGGTGAAAAAGGCTTCACGGACCGAGCGGCTGTATTTGACGTCGAGTTGGCCGAGGCAGCGTTCGAGGCGCACATAGTCCTCGCTCGCCTCGGCACGAACGGCCGGGCCGTGCGCCTCATCGGGCACTCGCTCGAGGTCGATCGCCTCAGTGCTGGTGTTCTCGCGGCGCTGGCGCAACCGATCGATGATCCGGTTGCGCACCAGGGTGGTGAGCCAGGTATTGGCGCTCGCGAGCGTCGGGTTGTACGTCTCGGCGCGGCGCCAGACCGTGATGAACGCCTCCTGCAGCACCTCCTCCGCCTCGCCCTGGTCGCGCATCATGCGCACACACAGACCGAACAGTCGCGGGGAGGTCTGCCGGTACAGCTGCTCGAACGCCGCGCGATCGCGCATCGCGGTGCGAGCCAGGAGCTGCTCGAGCGTTTCGGGGTCGGTGCACGTGTCGTTCATCAGCTGACCGCGCTGCGGCGCCTGCCGTTTGGGTCGGGCTGCGGGCCGACTCTTGCTCCGCCGGATTGTAGGTGACAACCGGACGACGTCGATTGTTACGGATTATCCGGCCGCATTCAAGCGCGCGGCCGTGCGCACTGTCTTGCCGGTGCGCCACTGCCGATCCAGCGGTGCGCGCGCAGAAGATCCGTATTCCCCGCAACACCCCTGGGTGAGCTACTCATCATCACTCGCATCGATCAGGTCTATGCTTTCGTGCGCATGATCCAGACTCCCCCGAGGCGATGCCCGGTGATCCCGTCGGTCGGCCGCCGCCGCCCTGTCGCGCGTGATTCACGACGGCCACGGGGTTCTGGCACCGGCTTGCGACTTGCTTGTGGCTCGCTCCAGAGCGTACATTACAGCGCGGAAATCGCCGGTATTTTTGTGAATACGGCCCGTGTTTTCCGTCATGCGAGACACGCTGTTGGGCGAGAGGCCCGCGAGCGCGCCAGGGCAGCTGACTGGTTCCTGCTCGCGGACGCGTGTGCGCATCGGCGCGGTCGACCTGCGCCGGTGTGCCCGTTCGGCGACTCTCCCGCACGCGTTGTGCGCTTTCCCGCGATCGACCGATTCGACGCCGGCCGTCCACACGAACCGCCCGGCCGGTCTGCCCCTCGATGGTATGCCTCAGAGGAGTTGCGCCCATGATTAACGGGACGGTTGTCGATCTCTCCCGCGTGCAGTTTGCGGCCACCGCGCTGTATCACTTCCTGTTCGTGCCGCTCACTCTCGGCCTGAGTTTTCTGCTCGCGGCGATCGAGACCGTCTACGTCACCACCGGCAAACCGATTTACAAGCAGATGGCGATGTTCTGGAGCCGGTTGTTCATGATCAACTTCGCGCTCGGCGTCGCGACCGGCCTCACCATGGAATTCCAGTTCGGGACCAACTGGTCGTTTTATTCGAGCTTCGTCGGCGACATCTTTGGCGCGCCGCTCGCCATCGAAGGATTGATGGCGTTCTTCATGGAGTCGACCTTCGTCGGTCTGATGGTCTTCGGCTGGGATCGGCTGCGCAAGGGCCAGCATCTGGCGGTCACCTGGCTGGTCGCACTCGGCTCGAACCTCTCGGCGTTGTGGATCCTGGTCGCCAACGGCTTCATGCAGGACCCGAGGGGCGCAAAATTCGACCCGGTCACGATGCGCATGCATCTGACCAGCTTCCAGCAACTGATCTTCAGTCCCGACGCGCAATCGAAGTTCGTGCACACGAGCATCGCCGGTTACGTGACCGGCGCGATGTTCGTCGCCGGCATCAGCGCGTTCTACATGCTGCGCAACCGCCACATGGACATCGCCAAGCGCTCCTTCCGCATCGCGGTGTTGTTCGGCGTGTTGGCCACGGTCGGTGTGGTCACCCTGGGCGATGCGCTCGGGTTCGTCGATGCGAAGGCGCAACCGACCAAGCTGGCGGCGATGGAGGGGTTGTGGAACTCAAGGCCTGCGCCCATGGCGTTCAACCTGATTGCGTTTCCTGAACAGGCCGAGCAGAAGGACGTGGGTGCCGTGCGCGTGCCGATGGTGCTCTCGTTGCTGGTCACGCACTCCCTCAGTGGTACCGTTCCGGGCATCGACACGCTCGAACAGCAGGCGGTGCAGAAGATCCAGAACGGCATCCCGGCGGTCGAGGCGCTCAAGGTGCTCGCGCATGATCCGCAGGACGCCGCGGCCCTGGCGCAGTTCAACGCACATCGGGCGGATCTCGGCTACGGATTTCTGGTGCAGCGCTATGCGCCGCACCTCAGTGAGGTGACGCCCGCGCAGATCGAGCGAGCGGCGAAGGACACCATCCCGCCGGTGGCGGCAGTGTTCTGGTCGTTCCGGTTCATGGTCGGTCTGGGTCTGCTGATGATGGCGTTCTTCGTCTTAGCGACGCTCTATTCGCTGCGCAACCGGATTCAGAAGAAGCGATGGTTCCTCAAGGTCGCCGTGTGGATGATCCCGGTCCCATTCCTCGCCAATGAAGCCGGGTGGCTGGTGGCCGAACTCGGCCGCCAGCCCTGGACGGTGTACGGGGTGCTGCCGACCTGGATGAGCGCCTCGACGCACAGTGTCGGCTACATGGTGTTCTCGCTGATCGGCTTCGTGACGCTGTACTCGATTTTCATCGCCATCGAGATGTACCTGATGATCCGGGCGATCCGGCTTGGGCCGAGCGAACCCGGCGGTGACGGCGCGGCGGGGACCTGGCCGCCGCCGACGCTCGCGCCACGACCGGTGCCGGCCGTGCCCTACGGCGGCAACGTGGAGGGTTGAACCATGGATACATTTGCCATCCTGCAGGTCACCTGGTGGCTGCTGCTCGGGGTGCTGCTGATCGGACTGGCCGTCATGGTCGGCATGGACATGGGCGTGGGCACGATCCTGCGCTACGTCGGCAGATCGGACGTCGAACGGCGCGTCGCGCTGAACATCATCGGGCCGCACTGGGACGGGAACCAGGTGTGGTTCATTCTGGGTGGCGGTGCGATTTTCGCGGCGTTTCCGCTGATCTACGCGACGGCATTTTCCGGGTTCTACGTGGTGATGCTGCTGTTGCTGTGGACGATGATCCTGCGGCCGATTGGTTTCGAGTACCGCAGTCGGATCGAACACCCCGCCTGGCGCAACGCGTGGGACTGGGTGCTGCTGGTGAGCGGCGCGGTGCCCATGATTGTGTTGGGTGCCGCCTTCGGCAACCTGTTCCGTGGCGTGCCGTTTCACTTCGACTGGGACATGACGTCCTATTACACCGGCAGCTTCCTCGGGCTCCTCAATCCGTTCGCCCTCATGACCGGGGTGCTCTCGCTGTCGTTGTCGGTGATGATGGGGTCGCTGACCATCATGAACGGCGCCGAAGGGCCGATGTATCAGCGCGCGCGGGGGCTGGTGCAGGTCGCGGCGGCGGCGGCGCTGGTGCTGTTCGCACTCGGTGGCCTCTGGGTGCATGCGCTGGCGGGCTACCAGTTGGTCGGCAGTCCGGGTGAGGGCGTGCCGCAGACGCCGCTGCAGCAGACCGTGACGCTCGCGCCGGGGGCGTGGCTGCACAATTTTTCCGTCGACCCGCTCCTGTGGCTCGTGCCCCTGGTCGGTTTTGCCGGCGTGATCGGCGCGGCGCTTGCCGCCCGGGCCGGTCGCTCGCATCTGGGCTGGTGGTCCGGAGCGCTCGGCTGGGTCGGTGTGATCGGGACCGCCGGCAGCGCCCTGTTCCCGTTCATGCTGCCCTCCAGCGCCGATCCATCGATGAGCCTGACGCTGTGGAATTCCAGCTCCAGCACCCTGACGCTGCTGTGGATGATCGGCTTCACCGCGGTCTTCGTGCCGCTCATCCTCTGGTACACCAGCTGGGCGTTCTGGGTGATGCGCGGCAAAGTGACACCCGAATCACTCGCGGGTGACGAGCACGCTTACTGAGGGCACGACGATGCGCAGTTTCCTCTACTTCGTTCTCTTTCTGGTCATTGCCCTCCTGGTCACGGTGCTCACCGCCATCCTCGGCGACGAGGGCGCCTGGTATTTCGCCTGGCTGGTCGGCACCACGATGATCGTGCTGGTCAGTGCCGCCGGCGGGGCGATGCTCGATGCAAACGAGGAGCAGGCGGCGCAGAGTCCGCTGCCGGCCGAGCCTCGGCGCAGCGGAGCGGGCGGCGCTGAGTGAACGCCCTCGGGGCGGCTGACACGCCGCCCGCCGATCGGCGCGCCGCCGAGTGGCTGCGCCGGGAGGCTCGACTCATTCGCAGGCCGCTGCTGCGTACGGGGCTGTTCACGGCACTGCTCGCGCTGTCTCTGGTTGCGCAGGCGTGGGTGCTTGCGGCGATCCTCACAGCGGGTGTGTTTGAGCGCGCCTCGTTCGCACAGCTCTGGCCGCTGTGCGGGGCGCTGCTCGTCCTGGCGCTGCTGCGCTTCGTGCTGAATTTAGGCGCGCGCCGCAGCGCCGTGCACGGCGCGCAGCAGCTCGCCGGTGCGCTGCGCGCGCGGCTGCTGCACGAGGCCCAGGCGCTCGGACCGCTCGGGCTGCGCGGCAACGCCAGCGGCGATCTGCTCACACGCCTCGTCGATGGTATCGAGGCTGTGCTGGGGTATTTTGCGCGCTACCTGCCGCAGGCCGGCGCCGCCGTGCTGGTCCCGCTGCTGCTCGCCGTGTTCATCTTTCCGGCCGACTGGCTCTCCGGTCTGGTGCTCGTGCTCACCGCGCCGCTCATCCCGCTGTTCATGGTGCTGGTGGGGCGTGCAGCCGCCCGGGCGAGCGAGCAGCGCTACGCGCAGCTGCGGCGGCTCGGCGCGGCGTTCGTCGATGCGCTCGGCGGGTTGGTGACGCTGCGCCAGCTCGGCGCCGCCGAGCGCTGCGCGGCGCGCCTGGAGAGTGAGAGCGAGGCGTATCGCCTGCTCAGTCTGGAGGTCCTGCGCGTAGCCTTTTTGTCATCCCTGGTGCTCGAATTTTTTGCCATGGTCAGCATCGCCATCGTCGCGGTGTTGATCGGGTTTCGGCTGCTGTGGGGTGAGCTGGCGTTGCACGACGGGCTGTTCGTGTTGCTGTTGGCGCCGGAGTTTTACCTGCAGCTGCGCGGTCTCGGCGCACTGCGCCACACGCGCATGGATGCGGTCGCGGCGGCCGAGCAGCTCGCGACGCTCGAGACGGAGGCGGCTGGCGCCCCGGCGCACTTCGAGGGCACCACCGCGGTGCGCTGCGACCGACCGCCCGAGATCCGTCTCGAACGGGTCACCTACCTGCACCGCGGCCGCGGCGCGGGTCTGCATGAGTGCTCGCTCACGATCCGGCCGGCGCAGCTTACCGCTCTGGTCGGCCCGAGCGGTTCGGGCAAGAGCACGCTGCTGAACCTACTGCTCGGCTTCGTCGCGCCCGATCAGGGTCGGATCCTCCTCGATGGCGTCGATCTGACCGAATGTGATGTGCGCC
>JAKBBE010000094.1 GCA_021826035.1 Pseudomonadota bacterium
TCGTGAGCTGGCGTTGGTACAGCCGAGCCTGGAAGAGATTCAATCTTCGTTCAACGCAAGCGCAAACGAGACGGCAGCAGCCGCCTGTTTCATCTTGTGCCGAGACAATCGGGCAATGCGATCGCCAATCTGACCCTTGGGTACGGTCTGAAGGTTGTCGAAGTTCGCAGCGCAGGTGTGGGGAAGTCCGTCTTCTTCGGTCAGCACCACTTCAGTCGGGATGCTTCGAATCGTCGATGTGATCGGCGCAATGGTGACGGTGTTCAGGACCGAGATTGCAGAGTCGCGGGTGAGAACGAGCACAGGGCGCTTTTTGTCGGGCGTCCTGAACGTGTACCAGCAGACGTCGCCTCGGTTCACTGGGCGCCCCAGTCCTGTTCGTTAAACCAGACGTCGAATTCCCCAGGGGCCACCGGATGGCGGGCATAGCCCTGGGCATGACGCGCCTCTTCGTCGCGGACGCGCTGGTGGCGAATTTCGGCTTCAAGAGCGTGCCGGATGAAGGCCGAGCGCGTAGTCCTCCTCTCGCGGCTCATCTTGTCGACCAGCTTGAGAAGCTGATCATCAATCGTCATCTGAATCGTCTTCATGGCTGTGGATGCTAATGTGGAGATTAATCCACATTGTACTCCACATGAGACGTGGCTACAGCATCGAACGAACAGCCGTCCTCAGGGCTCATAATGCCGGGGTCGAGGGTTCGAGTCCCTCCCTTTCCACCAGTATTTTCAGCGACTTGTGTTTGTCCTGCGTGCCGCACAATTCGTGGCGTGAATCGAGGAAGTTACGTCAAGTCTGATATTTGGTGTAGACGCTCCAGGATAACCGGGATGCGTGCTTGACTTTGGGCATCACCGGAAAGATGACCGGGCAGTGCGTCGATAAAGTGCGCGTTCTCGAGCAAAGCTCTGAATTGCGCGCTGAGATGGCTGCGTATTTCAGGTGAAGCTGCCACAACCTCATCGATGAGTTGAGAACGCCCATCCACGACGGTTGTAATATCCTCCAGATCGTGGCTGGCGAGGAAGTCACCCTCGCCGCGATCGGCGAATGCCTCCAGTTTCGTCGCAATGAAGACAGGGGCGGAGATCAGGCGAATGACTGAGCCGCTCGGTAGCGGCCACATAGATGCTGTGCGGACTGCTTCGTCATACCAACGATTGCCGAAACCCAATACCGCCTTGTCGGTCGGCATGACATCCAGGAGTGCACCACCGGCTCGCCAGCGGCAAACGGGCGCTTCTGGACTTTGATCATGTCGCAGACCGGCAGTCTCAAGCTGGCGTTCTAGCGCATGGTACTCGCCGAGCGATACAACTTGTACGATTGCATCGACATCACGAGTTACGCGCACGGAGGGGTTTGCTGCTTCAGTCACGAGGAGCCCTGTGACACAGCCGCCGACAAATACGAATCTTGGAGACAACGGACCTAAGGCGGCGACAACCGATTCAAGCAGAGCCAGATTGGGATCATGGCTTCTCACGCAAAGCGGGCTTCCAAGAGCTTTGCAGCCATGCTCCGTTCGCGTGCGGCGCCCCCGCGCAGTGCATCGAATAGAGCAAGTGTCTCGTACAGTACGGGATCCTTGCGGGCGGCCTGAGGCACCGTTGGATATAGGGGAAAAAAGCTGATCCCCCGCTCTTCTCCGTCGGGGCTGGGCCAGACTGGCAATTCCGTACTAGAGTGGACGATTGCGGCGGACAGCGGCGGCGCAGCGTAGGCAGTCGGCATGCCGCGCGTTGGGACACCGACAGTCGCAGGAAATGCATACTTCGCGCCGTGCAGCACAAATTCCTTCAGTGCGGCTTTGGAGACCCTGAGTTGGCCATCAACCTGGTAAGCCAGTCGGGCCGCGATCGCTCGATTCACGCTTCCGTGGACTTCTGACGCGGACATTGACAGCTCTGCCGCCAGTTCGGCGAAGCTACGTCGCTGATCGCCCAGGAGCAGCAGCTTCAATAGGACGACGAGATCCTGGGGCTTGAGGACAACCTGTGAATTAATCGGGCGTCTCATGGATATTCGGTATTCGCGATTCGCGAATGCCGAATATAGCCGCATTCTGGATCCTGTTCAACCCAGGATCACCGAGATGTCGCTGAGCGGTCTTGCGGGAGATTTGCGGGAGTCAGCCGTGCTCGGTTGTGCTCTGTCGTGATAATCGCAACGGGCGTCACTGGGCAAGTCGTTGAAACTAAGGCTTATTTTGACCGCAATCTCGAGCTCATAATGCCGGGGTCGAGGGTTCGAGTCCCTCCCTTTCCACCAACATTTTCAGGGTTCGCTTCGGCGTCAATTGCTGATTGCGAGCGAGTAGCTGGTGCTTCGGCCGCCGGCGGGATCTTTGCGCAGCGCACCTCGCTCAACGAGATCCAGGATGTCGCGGTAAGCAGTGTCCTGTGAGCTCTTGGTCAGCTTGGCCCATTTCGAAGTGGTGAGCTTTCCCTCGAAGCCGTCAAGAAGCTGATTTAGCACCTTCACTTGCCGTGCGTTCAGCGGTTGCTGTGCGAAGCGTTCCCAGAAATGCGCCTTCTGTAAGACGGCGCGCAGCGTGTCTTGCGAGTTCTCGATCGCACGCCTCAGGCAGGAGAGAAACCATTCCTGCCACAGCGTAACGTCGAGCGTGCCTTTCTGCGTACGTTCGAGCATCGTGAAATAGTCGGCACGCTCGCGGCGGATCTGCCCTGACAGGCTGTAGAAACGCTGGCTGCTGCGTTCGGAACGGGCGAGCGCCATATCGGCAATCGCGCGCGCGATGCGACCGTTGCCGTCATCAAATGGATGGACGGTGACGAACCACAGATGCGCGAGCCCCGCAACAAACAGCGGGTCGGCATCGCCAGGAGATTCGAACCATCGCAGGAAGCGATTCATTTCTTCCGGGACCCGCGGAGCGGGCGGCGCTTCGTAATGCACTTTCTGCCGCCCGATCGGGCCCGAAACGACCTGCATCGGCCCGCTGCTGTCATCGCGCCACCTGCCGACCGAAAGTTTTTGCATCCCGCTGCGGCTGGTTGGGAAGAGCGCGGCGTGCCAATCGAACAATCGGTCCGCCGTCAGGGGTTGCGCGTAATGAGTCGTTGCGTCGAGCATCATTTCGACCACACCCTCAACATCGCGATCGACCGGCGCAAGCCCGCCGATGTCCATGCCGAGCCGCCGTGCGATCGAGGATCTGACTTGATCAGCATCGAGTTTCTCGCCTTCGATCTCACTCGAGCGGACCACGTCCTCGGTCAGGGTGCTCAGCTGCGCCTCGCGGCGAAGATCGAATCCGAGGCTCTGCATCCTGCCGAGCAGACGGCCTTGTTCGCGCGATACCTGTGCAAGCGAGGTGGCAAGGCGTCCACGGTCCCAGGTAAGGTCAGGCCAATTCTTGAGTTTCCAGATATACATTGAATATCCGCGCATTCTGCGGAGATTATGCGGCCTGTTCTCCGCAGCGGCAAGTACCAACTCCGCATGCAATGCGGAGAATAGATCGTAATCTCCGCACTTGGCCGCAGGAGTTTGCGGGAATCGGTGGTGCTCAGTTGTGCTTCGTCGTGCCAATCGCAACGACGCGACCCTTGGCAAGCTATTGAATTTAAAGCCTTTCTGAAGCGGAGCGCCAGGCTCATCATGCCGGGGTCGAGGGTTCGAGTCCCTCCCCGTCCACCACGATCAGCGATGTGGATGCCCCGTCTTTCGGGCGCTCCGGCTCTGTGCCGGCTTCTGCGTTCTGGGCCTCTACCAACCGGACTCGGTCGACGCACCGCCTCAGGCGTGCCGGGTGCGCTTATCGCTGCACCCTCGAGAATCGCGCCCAACCCTCTAAGCTCCTGTAGAACTCGTACCCTCGAGCACGGTCAGGACCGGACAAAGCCGGCGCCTCAGGCGAACTTGTTCACGCGATGCTGCGGCGAACTGGTCGGAATTCTCCACCGCGAGCCGATGCGCCTCAGGGCTCCTGAGTGTACGTAGCCTGAATCGTATACCCGAGGTACAGGGAGCAGGGTTGCTTGGCGAGATGGTCGCGCGCCCGAAGTCCCGTGCATTCGAGCGTTCCCGTCGCCCGATGCGCGGGCGTAGCGAGTGCCGCATTGACTGCGTCCGTGAGATCGAATCGACCATCGCAATCGGCATACGGGCATTGGAATTCGAAGAACGCCCGTGCGGGCGGGTACAGTACATGAGCCTGCGCGGCGGGTAGGCGCGGACCCGCGCCGGAGAACTCGAGTTCGAGCCGCAGTCGCTTTAAAGCAGGAAACATGAGTCGGACCGGCTGCGCGGCAGCTCTGTCGCGCCGCATCCGCTCGCGCCGCTCTTCCCGCGAAATGCGCGGCACCGGCACCGTTGCGTTCACATCGCCCTCTGGGACTGAATGGGTCGAGCGTCAGATTTCGACTCGACAGTCGACATTTGCGCGTGGGTCTGCGGCGATCCCACCGTCGAGGCGCAATCGAGCCCGGTCCGCAGCCGTCGCCTCTCTTGCTGGCGTGCCGAACGGGTGCGGTCCTTTTCTCGTCTCTGATGAACATGGTTCGACTTGCTCATGGCCGCCTCGCTCTGGCGCCGATCGTGCGTCGTCGCAGTGAACCAGCAGGCAATTCGTCTCAGCGTGGCGAGAGCATCTCCGCCGGGCAGACTGCTCTGTTTGCTGGGGCGCAGTGAGCTATAGCGCTTTGTAAGTATCACGAGCGGCCTCTTCCAAGTACGTTATTCGCCAAACCGCACGGCCTGTCCCCTCCGCCTCGCGTGTACTTCGCGTTCCCATGCTCGTGCACCGCGCGAGGCGGGTCGATTCGATCAGGCCGAGCCCGTGTACGTGGCTGTCGCGGACGCGTCGCATCAGATGCAACGCATGTTTGAATACCTCCCATTGCGTGCAAGTGTCTGTCAGTCGCCGCGGTCGCCTCACTTCTATCTCGGCTTCCCGCGGCGCAAAGTAGCCATTCGCCCGCGTCACTTATGACGGGCTGCGGTGACGGCCGGACGCGGCGGTTGAGGTCGCGTGAAATCGACGACGAAACGATCTCCATCGAACTCTACGACTTTGCCTATCAGGTCGGGGCGCACGTGATAGCTGCGGATCATGTTGCCAGCCTTGGCGCGCTCCTGAATGGTGACGATCATCCGCACCGGAAGACCGTCATCATGCGCGCGGGTCAAGTCCTGGCTAAGGGCGGTAACGACTTTGGCGGTGGCCTGTGCTGCGGAAAGCTTGGTCTCGTAACGGAGCACACCGGGTGCGGGGTGTCCGAAATGTGCCGGCAAGCAGTTGAGTACCATGGCGCCGTCCGCCGCGATGCCAGAAAGACTGCCCAGGCGGCTGTTCGGCTTGGCGCCGAACCGGCTGAAAGCATCGACCAAGGTGAGATTCATAACCATTTCAGCTGCTGCGTTAGGTAAGTTGGGGGAAACGTGGGCTCTGGCATTCATACAGCCAGATCTCCAGGCATTCGCGATGCAGCCTCAGCGACTGCGGCGTGACGCCTGGCTCGAAATCTACATTGTAAGAAGCCTGCGCCGAAGTGATGCGCTCGCCGCACCCGTCGCATAAACATCCACCGGAGTATTCTCCTTGACGCCGCCGGGGTGCATGCTGCGGAAGCAGGTGCTCCCGCAGGCGCTCGCGAATGACAAGCATCGCTGCAAGGTTGTTCATGAGTCTGGCTCCTATCGCTGAGCCTGCATCCGCGCTCAACGCCACCACGCAGCATGCGCGCTCCGCGGCATGAGCACAAATCGCCGCGAATCCCGGGCTGAGGCGAAAGTTCGGCAGCCTGATCCCAACTCCTGTAGTCTACACGTTGGCTCGTACCGTCTCGGTTTGTCTGCCTTGGCGCCATGAATCGCCATCCGGCGCTCCATCCGGCCAATGTCTGCCACTCTCGCAAAGCTCCGCGAACCAGGAGGTAGGATGTGTCTGCCGCTCTATGCCGATTCCCTTCCTAAGTGCTCTGCAGTGACGAAACTACACGTCGGAAATCTCCTTTTCACGGCGACCGATGAGGCCGTGCACGCTCTGTTCTCCCCTCATGGCACGGTCGAAAAGGTCTCGCTCATCACAGACCGCGACACCGGGCGCCCGCGCGGCTTCGTGAAAATGTTATACGCCAACGCCGGCCGCGCCATCGAGGCGCTGAATGGCGCCGCCTACGATGGTCGATCTCTCAAGGTGAGCGAGGCCCAGGGCCGAGAAGGATCCGGTGGGGGCAGCGGCGGCTCGCGTCGATACTGACGCACGCTGTCGAGCGAAGGCACTCCCGGCCGCCATGGGCGAGAATGGCGTGCCGCCCGTGATTTGTCGAGAGGCCCAAACTATGGCTTGGCGCAGCACCGGACGCTACCGTCCCTCTGAAGAGATCCTGGTCATGACCTGCGACGTCTGCGAGCGTGATATCGGCTTTGAAGACGGGCGACGTCCCAACGATCACTTTCGTGTGAGTCGTCATCCGAACCCAGGCGCTATCGACGATCAGGAGCCGGCTGTGATCATCTGTTCCCGTGAGTGCCTGCGCGCATTTGCCTCCAACGCCCTAGGTCCGGACCGCACGTCCTCTCCGCAGGGCCGGGGTGGCTCGGCCGGCAAGCCAAGCAAGGGCAGGTGAGAGTTGCGTTGCAAGAGGCCGGCCGAAATCACGTCCGGTTCGACTTCGATGATTCGACAAATGCTTCAGCGGATATACCCATGAGCGAGTATGAGTTCACGGTTTCCCTGCGGATTCGTCACCCAACAGTCGATCCCGCCACCATTACCGCGGCGCTCGGCATCCGGCCGCAACACACATGGCAAGCGGGGCATCCGCGCCGCGACTCTTCGGGCATGGAGCTGGGCGGCACACATCATGACAGCTACTGGATGGGAAGGTTGATGGATGAGCCGCAGCTCTCATCCGAAAGTGTTTCGGTAGAAGGGGTGATTCTGAGATCCCTTACAAACTTGCGACGCGCACATTCCTTCCTTGCGCAGATCAGCGCGGAGGGCGGCGTCGCAGAGCTGCACGTGAGCCTCTATGCGCGCAACAACTTCCGGATTGAACTCCCGTCGGACTCCCTGACGATACTTGCTCGGTTGCACCTGGCTATCGTTCTCGATGTTCATTCTCATTCGCCACTTGAGGCGCCCGTGTCGATGGCTCATTGACATGGGCGCCGCTCAAACAGCAGAAAATTACATCAGCATGGTTGAAGCCAGAATTACCTCTGCGCAAGCCAGCGTCGCCGATTCCGTTGCGCTCGTGAGGCTCCTTGACGCAGTGCCAGATGCCGGTGAGATCTCCCTGGAGTTGTCCAAACCGTACTTTACACGGCGCTGGGCGCATTCCGGCCGGCAAAGCTACTGCATCGAGAGTGACGGCACGACTGCCGTGTGTCATACGCTAACCGGAATCGAACTTGAAGCGGTGATTGCACTCTGGCTCAGCTTCGACGACTACCGTCGGCGACCAGGCCTTACGCTGTCAGCGCGCTTGCTCGGCAGGATCATTGAGACGGAGCTGGGCCTGACAGTAGAGTGCG
Organism: Pseudomonadota bacterium; assembly: GCA_021826035.1. The sequence goes on from JAKBBE010000094.1 coordinate 7,507, forward strand.
ACGAATGATCACGCTTACCTTTCGGCCGCTGAGCAGCGAGTCGATGATTCTAGTCCGGGGTGCGTATTTCAGGATCTGTGTCGATAGGACGCTGCGCGGGCCCGACAACGCGGTCACGGCGAGATACACCGATGGGCTCTGGGAGCTCGGCCGGAAGCAGCATACGATGCTCGAGTGTTCCGCGGCGGTATATTTGCGCGTGATGACTTCGGACGGCCGGCGTGAGTGCATCGGGCCTTACGAGTGCCTCAAGGTGGCCGGTGGCGCAATTTTTTCAAACGGCGCCTATCTCGGTGCGCATACGCCCGGGAGTTTGCATGTTCACCCGGAGACGGATGTCTGGAGCGAGATCTCGCTCCTTTCCGACATATGAGCCACGACTGGAATGTGCGCGGGGCCATCGCCGATGGGATATGGTCTCCTGAGCGATCAGCGCGTGTTTGCGCTGCGAGCCTTCACCGCAAGTAATCATTGTCGCGGAGCACACGGTCAAAGTCAGTTGCGGTCAGGGCGCCATTGCACAGATCCCTGCGAAGAGATAAAGGATCGGACGGCTGGGACCGCGCGATTGTTCTGCCCAAGTCGGGTTGCATCGTGGATGGAGTCAATGACGGCGCTCGTCGCGCGCCGAAACTGGTCGTCGAGCGGCCCGCTCAGGCACTCGCGGCGCGGCGATCAGATGGCCGCGCGGGCCTGTGCAGGCCTGTTCGAAGCGTCAAGAGTCGATGCGGTTGGAGTGTTGAGCGGAGTGCGAAGTTACCTGTCGCCATCTGCGCTCTGAAATTGCGAGACGGTTGCCTGGCGGAGGCCCCTGGAATTACTCCATCACGAGTTGCGTGAAGGCGTTCTGGCGCCTCTGGCGTCGAAGCGGGGCGACAGGCGAGTCCATTCAGCTGCGGCTAAGTCGCGTACGTGACACAACCGAGAGCGTACTGAGATCAAATATACGCACTCGTGTAGTGCGGGCGTCGATGCTGCAGCCGGACCGGCGCAAGCGCCGCGACTCTTCTGGTCGGCGGCTTGCTGACTGCGGCGCACATTGTATTCGTCCTGACGGTGAGGCCCTAAACTCGAAAATCCAAGACGCGCAGCAGAGCGAACGTAGGGCTCTATGTCACGCTGTCCCAGCGGTGACGGCATCGGGCGGGTCGATGGTCGCTCCGCGCAACGTTTCCTTGATCTGTTGGGCATCCATTTGCAGGTTGCAATGAGGGCGGTAAGTGCGTCGGGGGGCGATGTGCCGGGGTATTCTGTGAGTGATTGCGTGCTGCAATTTCCCGAGCGACGCCCCTCCCGGTGCGGGTGATTTGAGCGAGCAGACCGGAGGTGCGGAGTGTGGCATCTGGGGCACTCGCCATTGTCTCAAAGAGCATGGTCTCAAGTTTGCTGTGATTCCTCGGGATAGTGCTCGAGCAACTCCCGCTTCCAAGACACTCCCGAACCACATACGCGTGCACGCCTTGAGCGCATGACGGTAACGATCGATCGGGTGCAATGGCGCACGCCGATGCGCATGGCGGCATCACCATGGAACGCTTCGGTGGGGGTGCGCATTCCACGCGATCATGAACACGGCATCTACGTGATGGTGAACGGCGATTCCACGGAAGGTGAACAGCGTTCCAGGCGATCGTGAACCATTTGGCGGTCCGCGTGGCGAGGTGTTCACGATCGTGGAAAGGCGTTCACCGTCGTGGCGAGGGGAGCCGGCGGCTGGGGATTGATCGGAAGGGCGACCGCGGAGCCTTGGGACTCTTTGTCCTGGGGAGCGGGGTCGATGCCGAACGAGACGGTGTCCATGTTGAACTTGAGGCAGCTGATCGCGCTGTAAGCGAGCAACGTGAGCGTGCGGGCCATGGGACGTGCGCTGGGGCTGTCAGTCGGGGCGGTCTCGAAGTATTGGCGGGCGGTGCGCGCGGCGGGGGTCTCGCCTGAGGAGGTCGAGAAGCTGCCCGAGACGGATCTCGAGCGGCGGGTGTTCGGGCGGACCCCGGTGAGCAAGCCGCCGCGGCGGCGCCAAGCGGCCCGGGCGCGATCACGACGCCCCAGCCGCCTTCTGCCTTCAGCGCCTTATGGGCGATATCCGCATCGGAGTATCGGTAGTCCATGCCCGTGCAGTGGGGCACCTAGTAGAAGCGATTGCGTGTGGTGACTGGTCCGATCCGGACCGGTTCGAACAGGATGTCGTAGCGGGAGTCGCGCATTTCGTATACACCGTGGTGGGTCACAAGGTCAGGCTGCGACCTGCACTGCGGACCGCCTGCTCTTAGAAGGTACGTTTTTTCCGTCGCCGGAGGCGTCGGTCGGAAAGGTTCTGCCCTGCAGACTCTCCGACGTCGCATTGGCAAGCAATCGGTAGATTACCGCGTGTACTGTCACAAAGCTGCGCGATGCCTGAGTTGGGCGCTGGGGTATTGGCGATTGGATTGCCACTACGGCCATGGCCTGGCGGGTCTTGCGACTACACGATGAATTCAAGGTGCCAGCCAAGCCTGCGATAAGGCAGATTATGCGAGTCGTCACCCACACCCGCCGGCGCGTGCCACCGCAGACGGCTTGCCTCAGTGGGCGACCGACGTCCTGGCCGCACAGGCGCATTGTCGCGCACGGATTGTGCAGGTGATCGATATCATGGAGTCACGCGGCGCTTCGGTGAACGAAACATCGCACGGACCTGGCGACACACACGGCTGCTTCGACCACGGTGGAGGCAGCCTCGGTGTGTTCGTAAGGGCGTCGCGGGGCGGTTGCCGTCATCGATTCCGGCATGCGGGCGGCCCGCTGGTCCGAAAAGGTGTACTAGCGGTCCCAGAGAGAATGCCATTGCACATAGTCTCCCGGTAAATCGGACTCACCGTGGTGCGTGCGGTCGCGTGCGACTGATCCAGGGTTGCGCCCGACAGTGTGGTCTGCGGCCTTAATATTGACTCTTAGCATGATCCCTGTGGGTGTGCTCAGCACGGCGTGACGCCGATTGCCCAGCCCTGCACAAATTAAATCCGATTTCCCCGACGACGGTGCCTGAGGTGGCGCACTGGTGCCAAGCCCCTCTAGGTGC
>JAKBBE010000095.1 GCA_021826035.1 Pseudomonadota bacterium
GCAGCACCTGCGCGGCCTCGGCGATGCGCTCGTCCGTGGCGTTCGCGCGCAGCGCGAGCGCCAGACCATAGGCGGCCGTCGCCCCGATCAGCGGCGCGCCCCGGACCACCATGGTGCGGATCGCCTGCGCGGCGTCTTCGAGCGTTGCCAAATCGAGCGTCTCGAACTCGAACGGCAATCGGGATTGGTCGATGACCCGAACGGCGCCGGAGGCCAGCGGCCAGAGGGTGCGATAGGCAGTGCCGGAGATGTTCATGGCGGCCATTCTAATCGGTCGACTTCGGCGCCGCGGTGGCAGGCGTCAGCCGTGCAGCCGAAGACGGTGGCGCGGCCGCGCTATTGACAGCGCTGACCGTTCGATTATCGTGACCCGTCGGCCCTGCACGCTCGCGAGGCGCGCCACTCGAACCTCCCTCGAGTGCGCGGCCGGAGCCGGGCCGCCGAACGCGGGCACACCGGCGGCCGTACTGAAGTAGGGCCGAAGCCCTCGCGATGCGCTCACCGGCGCCGCGTGGCCGATCCGGTTGGGGTTCTTCAAGACGCGGGCGTCGGCCGCACAGGAGTGTGTCGTGACCACCAACCATCCTCGTGCGGTTTCAGGCGCGCATCGCCTCGGCGGGCGCACCCGTCTCGGCGCCGCCGCGGCGAGCACCCTCTGGGCACTCGGCGCCACCGCCGCCATCGGCGCCACTGTGCCCCGCCCGACGTTGCACGCACTCGGTCCCTACAACGCCACATTCCTTGCCGGCGGCATCGGACTGACGCGCCCGCTGCCGGCCAGCGCGCCGCTGCTGCCGAGCGGCGCGGCGTGGACGATCACCGCCTGGGTACGACCTGCGGTGCAGGAGCACGGCACCGTGCTCATCGGCGGCCTCGGCGTGGCCCGCGGCGGCCACTGTGATTGCCTGGCGCTGACCGACGGGCGCGTCCAGCTGAACCTCAGCGGCGGGCCCTCGTTGCACACCGCGGTGCGGCTGCGCCCGGGCACCTGGAGCGCGCTGGCCGCCACGTATGATGGCCACGTGGCCCGGCTGTATGTCGACGGACGGCCGATCGCCCATCAGCGCGCGGCCACGGCGGCCGCACCGGCGCAGGTCACTCTCGCGCCGCTCGGCGCGGCGCGTCATTTCGGCGGTTCGCTCGCGCATTGGCGCATCCACGGGCGAGCGCTGAGCGCAGCGCAGCTGCAGCACCTCGCCGCGATGCGGCCACACTTCGGGCGCATCGAGTTCGATCGCGTCGGCGCCGGCTGGCCGCTGCAGAAGCGCTCGTGGCGCGGCCTGCAACATCCGCAGGCCGCCTGGACGCTGCCGACATCCCGCGCACCGGGCGGGCACTGGCGCCAGCCACCGGAGGCGATCAGCCGGCGGACGTACCCGCAGGCCGAACCGCCGCACACGCACCCGGCCCTGCGCCACCCCCGCCCCGGACGCTGGGTCCTCGACCGCTGGCAGCTCGAGCCGGCACCGAAGGTGCCCGTCGGCGGCGCGGTGCTCTCGCAGAGCACCTACTCGACGGCGAGTTGGTACTCGGCGGTCGTCCCGGGCACGGTGCTCACCACATTGGTCGCGCGCGGCCGCTACCCCGACCCGTACTACGGATTGAACGACCTGCTCATCCCCGAGCGGCTCGCACGCCAGTCGTACTGGTACCGCACCGCCTTCATCGCCCCGAAGCGCTGGGAGGGCCGCGTGCTCACGCTGCGCTGCGACGGCATCAACTACGCCGGCACGATCTGGCTGAACGGCAAACGGATCGGCACGACGCGCGGTGCCTTCCGGCGCGGCATCTTCACCATCAGCCGCGACATCATCCCGGGCCGGTTGAACGTGCTGGCGGTACGCGTCGCGCCGCCGCCGCATCCCGGCATCCCCTACGAGAAGTCGATCGCCGCCGGCCCGGGCAACAACGGCGGACACCTCGCGCTCGACGGACCGACGTTCATTGCCACCGAGGGCTGGGACTGGATGCCGCCGGTACGCGACCGCGATACCGGCCTGTGGCAGAACGTGGTGATTCACTCGAGCGGCAAGCTGCTGCTGCACGCCCCGCACGTCGTGACGCACCTGCCCCTGCCGAAGCTCACCCGCGCGGACGTGTCGATCGGCGTGTCGCTCGAGAACCGGCACCATCACACCGTGCCGGCGACGCTGGTGGCGAGCTTCGGCGGCATCACCGTGCGCGACCCGGTGCGCCTGCCGCCGGGCACGACTCGCATCCACCTGACGCCGGCGGCGTTTGCGGCGCTGCATGTCCGCCACCCGCACCTGTGGTGGCCGAACGGCTACGGTGCGCCCTACCTGTACCGACTCACGCTGCGCCTCTACGATGATGCGCAGCCGGCCGGTGATCGGCGCGTGGCGGATGAACGCACGCTGCACTTCGGCATCCGCGAGATCACCTACGAGCTGTCGCTCTTCGGGCGCCAGGGCCGGTTGCGCCGCGTGCTCGTCGATCCGACCGTCGCGCGCCTGAAGGGCAGCGGCCCTCTGATCGACGTGCGCCATCGCGCCATCAATCGCACGCCCAACGGCTGGGCGCCCTCGCTCACGCGCGCCGGCGAGCACTCCCCGGCGGTGCGCCCGGTGGGTGACACGTCGCTCTCGCCGTACCTGGTCATCCGGGTGAACGGTGTGCGGATTGCCGCCCGCGGCGGCAGCTGGGGCACCGATGACGCCATGAAACGCATCTCCGCGCAGCGCCTCGCGCCGTATTTTCGCCTCACCCGCCAGGCGAACCTGGACATCATCCGCAACTGGCTGGGCCAGGACACCGAGCCGGCCTTCTACCGCCTGGCGGACCGCTACGGCCTGCTGGTGCTCAATGACTTCTGGGAGTCGACCCAGAACTTCCAGCTGCAGGCCGAGAACCCGCAGCTGTTCCTCGCCAATGCCCGCGACGTGATCGAGCGCTACCGCAACCACCCGTCCATCGCGGTCTGGTTCGGGCGCAACGAGGGCGTTCCGCAGCCGATCATCAACGACGGACTGGATCGACTGGTGCAGACTCTGGACGGCACGCGCCTGTACATGCCGAGCTCGAATCGGGTCAACCTGCAAGGCAGCGGGCCGTATGACTATCGGCCGCCGCGTCAGTACTTCACTCGCCTGGCGCGAGGCTTCTCGGTCGAAGTCGGCACGCCGTCCCTCGCCTCGCTGCGCTCGCTCGAGGCGATGATGCCGAAGGCGGACCTCTGGCCGCTGAGCGACACCTACGCCTATCACGATTGGAATTTCGGCGGCAACGGCGATGTGCGCGTGTTCATGCGCGCGATGGATCGGCAGCTCGGCACGCCCCGCTCGCTGGCGGGCTTCGAGCGCCGCGCGCAGCTGATGGACTACGTCGACTACCGCGCGATCTTCGAGGGATTCAACGCCGGTCTGTGGCACTACAACAGCGGACGGCTGCTGTGGATGACCCAGCCCGCCTGGCCGAGCAATATCTGGCAGATCTACACCTCGGACTACGCCACCGCGGGGGCCTACTACGGGGTCAAGGAGGCCTGCCAGCCACTGCACGTGCAGATGAACCTGCCGGACTTCTCCCTGGCGGTGGTCAACACGACCCGGTTCGCGCAGCCGGACCTCACGGTACAGGTGCGGATCGTCTCCCTCCATGGACGGCGGCTCGATCGACAGCAACTGCCCGTGAGCGCACCGGCCAATGCCGTGACCACGCTGCCCGCCCTGCCTCTGCAGCGCTGGCTGCGCCACCGTCCGCTGATTTTCGTGCAACTGCGCCTGATGAACCGCGCCGGGGGCCTGCTGAGCGAGAACGTGTACTGGCAGAGTGCGCGCGCGAAGGGCCTGCGCGCCCTGAACACGCTGCAGGCGCAACCGATCGCGCTCACGGCGCAGCGCGCCGGCGCAGCGGCCGCGAGCGGTGAGCGCCGCCTCACCGTCACCCTCACCAATCGCGGCACGGAGCCGGCGGTGGCACTCAAGGTGACCGCGCTCGATGCGCACGGGCACCGCGTGCTGCCCTCGTATTACAGCGCGAACTACCTGACACTGATGCCCGGTGAGCGACGGCAGATCCGCATCGTCTGCCCGCGCGCAGAGGCGCGCTGCGCGCGCGTGCAGCTGCAAGGCTGGAATGCCCGCGGCACGAGCGTGCCCATCGGGCCACGGCCCTGAGCGCTCCGCTGACCTGCGGCACGCCCTGGGCGCGCGTGCCGGGGAGGACCCGTCTGCGCCTCGATCCCTTGACCCTGACGAGCGATGCCCATGCGCACTGAGACTCTCTCCTCCCCGCCCGCGGCCACCCCGCCCCCTGCGGGCGGCCAACGCGGCGCCTTCGCCTCCATCACCACGCTCTTTTTCGCCTGGGGCTTCATCACGGTCACGGTCGATCCGCTGATCGCGGCGATGAAGTCGATCTTTCAGCTCTCCTACGCCGAGGTGATGCTCACGCAGTTCGCCTTCTTCATGGCGTACGGGCTGGTCTCGCTGCCCGCCGCGGCGCTGCTGAAGCGTCTGGGCTACGCCCGTTCCATTCTCACCGCGCTCGGCATCATGATCGCCGGGTGCCTGTGGGTTCCGGGCGCGACCGCCATCGGCACCTTCGCCCAGGTGCTGGTGGCGCTGTTCATCATCGCCAGCGGCATCACCATCCTGCAGGTCGCCGCCAATCCGCTCGCCGCGGCGCTCGGGCCGCCGGAGCGCTCGCATTTCCGGCTGACGCTCTCCCAGGCGTTCAACTCCCTCGGCACCGCCATCGCGCCGTATCTGGCCTCCTCGGTGTTGCTCGCCGGCGGGATCTTCGCGGTGCACCGCGGCGCGGTCACCGCCGCCGAGCGCGCCGCGTCACTGCACCACATCGACATCGCCTTTCTCTGTGTTGCGGCGCTGATTGCGCTCCTGGCTCTGTTCATCGCCTCGGTGCGCGGCAAGCTCACCCTGCCCGTCTCCGTGGCGCAGCCCTCTGCTGACGGTGCGCACGCCGCGGCGCCGGCCGCCGGAGCGCTGCGCGAGGCATTGCGCTCGCGCTGGGCCGTGTTCGGCGCGGCCGCGATATTTCTCTATGTGGGCGCTGAGGTGTCGATCGGCAGTGCCATGGCGATCTTCCTGCACCGGCCGGACGTCTTCGACATCCCGCTCGAGCAGGCCGGCAAGTGGGTGAGCCTGTACTGGGGCGGCGCGATGATCGGGCGATTCATCGGCAGCGGGCTGCTGCGCCGCGCACGCGCCTCGGTCCTGCTGGCGAGCACCGCGGCCATCGCCGCGGTGCTGTGCCTGACCATCAGCCAGGCGCCCGGTGCGCTCGCCGGCTGGGCGGCCCTCAGCGTGGGGCTGTTCAATTCCATCATGTTCCCGGTGATCTTCACCCTGACGCTGGAGCGCTCGAGCGCCTCGAACGCGGCCACCTCGGGATTGCTGTGCATGGCCATCGTCGGCGGCGCGGTGCTGCCGGTGATCGTCGGACAAGTCGCCGACGCCACGGGCCTGCACTCGGCGTACCTGGTGCCCATGCTCGCGTACCTGTGCATCAGCGTCTTCGGGATCGGCGCCACCCGCGCGGTGCGCGTCGGCGCCGCCTGCAGCGATCTGTAGCGTGCATCCAGCGGCGCGCTGACACCGTCGGCGCCGGGGAGCTCACCCCGGCGCGGCGGACACCGGCACATCGGCCGCCGAGGGCTGCCCCGCGGCGAAATAGCTCTCGTGCGCGCGTGCCGCGCGCACCTCGCGTGCAATAGTCTCTCGCAGCGCATCGATCTGGCTCTGCGCTCGCCTCAGCGCACTCGCATCGATCAGCGGGTCCGAGGCCACCGGACGCAGGCCGAGCCCGGCGAACACGTAGAACCAGGACAGATCGGTGAACAACTCACCGGCTCGCCCTCTGATGCGCCCCGTGCCCTGATACAGCTCAATGCGCTCCATCAGCGTCTGCGGCAACGGCACGGCCTGCACATCCCGCCAGAACGGCGTGTCGGTGCGCCGAGTCCCCCAGTAATGCAGGATCAGGAAGTCACGGACGTGCTCGAACTCCTCGATCAGCTCGCGGTTGTACGCGGCGATATTGGCCGGATCGAATCCACGATCGGGAAAGTGATCGAGCAGATTGAAGACGCCATTGATGACCAGTTGGATACTGGTCGACTCGAGTGGCTCGAGAAAGCCCGACGCCAGGCCGAGTGCCACGCAGTTGTGACTCCACAGTCGCCGGCGATGGCCGGCCGTGAAGCGCAACACGCGCGGCTCGGCGAGCGGTGCGCCCACTCGGGCGAGCAGATCCTCGCTCGCCGCCGCGTCACTGGCGTGCGCGCTCGAATACACGTATCCGTTGCCGAAGCGATGCTGCAGCGGAATGCGCCATTGCCAACCGGACGGGCGCGCGCTCGCCAGCGTGTAGGGGGGGCGCTCTGCGCCCATGGCCGTCGGGGCCGCCACCGCCCGATCGCAGGGCAGCATCGCGCGCCAATCGACGTATCCGCTGTGCAGGACCTGCTCGATGAGCACGCCCTGGAATCCGCTGCAATCGATGTACAGATCGGCTCCGAGCCGCCCGCCATCGGTGAAGACGATCTCGTCAATGAAGCCGTCGGCCCGCCGGGTCGCCGTCGCCACCGTGCGCTCAAGCCTCTGTACGCCGAGTCCGGCGGCGAAATGACGCAGAAACCCTGCGACCGTCGCCGCATCGAAATGCAAGGCATACCGCAGCCCCGAGACGGCCCCCGTCGCACGCGCCTCCGGAAAGCGGAACTTGCCGGCCTCGGCGAGCGCCGCGCACAGACTAAACTCGGCGATCCGCGGATGCAGATCCGCCGCGACCGCGCGGTGCCAATAATGATGGAAGGGGCGCCGCTCGACCGTCACACCGAACGTCCCGAACGGATGCCAATACTCGTGTCCGGGCCCCGACCAATCTCGATACAGAATCCCGAGCTTGTAGGTCGCGCCCGTCGCACGGACGAACTGCTGCGCGTCGATCCCCAGCAAGCGCAGCAGATCGACGAACGGCGGGATGGTCGCCTCGCCCACGCCGATCGGGGCGATCTGCCCCGACTCGATCACGCTGATCGAGGTCCCCGCCGGGGCGGCCCGGGCCAGTAGGCTGGCCGCGAGCCACCCGGCGGTTCCCCCGCCGACGATGGCGATCGAACGAATGCGCCGCTCGTCGGACATGACGGCCTCAGTTGCGGAAATGGAACCCGAAGAAGAACCGTCGACCCCAGTTGTCGTACGTCAAAGGCTGATTCGGCCACTGCAGATAGTCATGCGTCGCCGCATCGGTCAGATTCGTCGCCGACAGGACTATTCCGAAGTGCTTGTTGAAGTTGTAGCCCACCTGCGCATCGAGCTCCCCGTACGGTGCCTGCCAGACCTCGAGCGTCTGCGGCTGCCCGGTCGGACCCTGGATGCTGAAGGTCGAGCCCTCGACGTTGGCGCTGATCGCCTTGGAGCGGTACGTGTACGCCAACCGCCCGGAGAATCCGAACCGCTGGTAGTACAGCGTTGCGGCCAGGGAATTCTCCGACACGCCCGGGAACGGCATGCTGTTGGTGTAGGTCAGCGGGACATTGAGATTCATCTCGGACTTCGACAGCGTGTAATTGAAGTCGACGCCAAATCCATTCAGCAGGCCGCTGAACGGGTATTCCGTACCGAGGATGACCCCGTAAATGTCACCGCCATCGCCATTCTCAGGCTGCGAGACGTTCGCCGTCACGCCGTTCACGGTAGTCGCAACGTTCGCGGTGTAGGGGAAGCTGTCCACCTGCTTGTAGAAGCCCTGCATCTCCGCCACCGCGCCGCGTGCGAAGTAGTTGAAGTACCCGAGCAGGAACTGATTCGCCCGGTACGGCTGCAGCTGCGAATTACCGCCACTGCCACCGGCGAAGATGAAGTTCGTGCCCGATCCGCTCCGAGTGAAGTTGTACGCCTCACCGACACCGAGCTGGGCCAGATCCACCGGCGCCGTCACGCGCGCCGCGCTCAACCGCAGCTGCTGGGAGTGCGTCAGCTCGAGCGTGTAGTTGAACGTCGGCAGCACATCCGTGTAGCTCTGCACATGCTGGATGGCGATGTTGTTCGAATTCACGCCATTCCACGAGGCAGTGCCGTAATACGACGGCACCGGCGCCTGCTCACCCCCATCGATCGTGATCTTGGTATTGACGACGCGGACGCCGAAGTTGATGTGATAGTGATCCTGCGGCGAGCCGATATCGGCCATCAGGTAGGAGGCGATCTGCCGATAGTTGACCGAGTAGGAGCTCAGCGTGTCCTGGAAGAACTGCTCGGTATTGTTGGTCACTCCGGCGCCGTTCCAGATGGTATTGAGGAACGTCGACGGATTGGTCATGCCGCCGGCGTACGGGTTCTTCACGGTCATGGGACCTGACCCGAAGTTGTTCACCGTCTGCATCAAGCCCGGCGCGCTGAGTCCGGTCGAATAGGGAATATTCGGCGTGGAATAGCCCGGATCCTGATAATAGAGCCAGGTGCTGCAGGTCGCGCAGCTCGGCTGAATCCCGATGACGTTGCCGTTGATCAGGTAGCGGCCGAAGATTTCGCTGACGTCGTTCGTGCCGTAGCGCGCGCCCGCGGAAATCGTCGTCGCACGGATGCCCGAGGGCTTCCAATGCAGATTGAGCTTGACGGCCTTCAACGTCTCCTGACCGAGGTTTGCCCACGCCCAGGCCGACTTGAAGGTCGTGTAGGCCGGGTTCGACAGCACGTTGGTCGGATACGAGACCGTCGGCAGACCCGATGTGCCGCCATTGGCGTAGGTGAAATTGTATCCAGGACTCGCATACGGATCGGTGCCGCACACCGCCCCGCCGTTGTTGCAGCCCGGCGCGCCGAGGCTGGTCGGCACCCCGGCGGACGTCTCATACAGGCCATGCTCGGTGTCCTGCTGATCCGCCTGCATGTTCGAGCTCATCTTCGAGTAGAACACGCCGAGATTACCACTCACCGGACCGCCGTTATTGAAGTCGGTCTGCCACTGGAAATTATTCGCGTGGTCGCTGGTGCTCTGGTAGAGCGTCGCCGTTTCCGCACCGTTGGCGGTAAAGGTGCCGCTCTGCACGACCCCATTGCCGTCGATCGAATACGGATAGGCCGGGTCGATGCCGGTGATCGGGAACTTGGTGTTTCCGGCCCCGTTGAAGTAGATCTTGTTCGAGTAATTGATCTGGGTGTCTTTTTCCCCGGAGTAGAACCAGCGCAGCTGCGTGGTCACGGAGTTCGTGACCCGCCAGGCGAGTCCGAGCGTCGCCCCCTCGTTGCTGCGGTTGTCGCTGATATTGCTGAGGTACGCAAGCTCCGGCAGGATGTAACTCTGCGAGGTCTGCGAGTAATTCCCAAGCGTCGTGCCGCCGCTCGCCGGCGGAGTCAGCGCCGAGTTGGTGGTCACCCAGGGCGTACGGTTGTACGACTCGAACTCCTTGTCGAAAGTCTTGTACTTGTCGTAGGAGACGCTGGCGTAAACCGCAAAGCGGCTGTTGAACTTGTAACCGGCGACCAAGGATGCGTTCGGCGTGATGCCGCTCGTGCCTTGCGAGTCGACGCCCTTGACGTTGCCGCCCAGGGTCAGGCCCATCGGCAGGGTGAGCGGATTCTGCGTGCGCAGATTGATCGTGCCGCCGATGGCACCGGACAGATCGGACGCCGTCGGGTTCAGGGCCACCTCGATACCACTGACCTCGGAGCTCGGAACGCTCTCCAGTGAATTGTACTGGAAGTTCGCGCCGGCGCCGCCGTTGGCGGCTTCCCCGGAGGTGTAGAACTCGCGCCCGGTGAGAAAATCATCGCCGTTCAACTCGATGATGTTCTGGCTCAAGCCCTCGACCAGGACCTGCGTGCCGAACCCGTTGGCGCGATTGATCTGGATGCCGGGAAGCCGTTGCAGCGACTCGGCGACGTCCTGATCGGGCATCTGACCCAAATCCTCGGGACTCACCGCCTCGATCGGCTGGATCGCCCGCCGCTCTTCGTTCAAGGCGCTCTCGAGCGACTCGCGAAAGCCGGACACGATGACTTCCTTCAGCTGCGTCGGCGCCGCCGAGGCGCGCGAGGCGCGCGCACCGGTCCCGGCCGACGCGGCCGCAGTCGCCGATGCGCCCCCAGCGCCCGACGATGGCAGCGCTGTCATTTCAGCGCCAGCAAAACGCCGCGTACTGTTGCGAGCGAGCAGTGTCTGGTGCGTGAACGCACGCGCGGTCGTTCGTGCGGAGGTTGCCTTCTGGACCGGCACCGCCGCACGAACCGCCTGCGGCGCCAACATCAGCGCCTCGAACGTCAGCGCTGTCAAAATTCCCGTATTAAACGCGCAGTACGAACGCCTGGCGCGCTTCTCTTTACGATGCGACATGCGAATTCTCCCCTCAAGTTAGAACGTCAACGACTCAAAACGCCACGGAGCGCGGCGCCCCCAATTGTTGTCTCATCGCCACACTAAGGTCGCGATCTCGTCATTTGCCGAGCTTTTCTACGATACGCCTGCT
>JAKBBE010000096.1 GCA_021826035.1 Pseudomonadota bacterium
ACGGCGCGGAGCACCTGCAGGGCGCGGTGGTGGTCACCTCGCCGCAGACCGGCGACGTGCTGGCGATCGTCGGCGGCCGCGACGCGGACTTCGATGGCTTCAATCGTGCGCTCGATGCGCGCCGCTCCATCGGATCGCTGGTCAAGCCGTTCGTCTACCTGACGGCCTTGGAGAGCGGCGAGTACACGGCCGCGACCATCATCGAGGATGAGCCGATTTCGGTGCGCCTGGGGCCGGGGCGGTACTGGCGGCCGCGCAACTACTCGCGCATCTTCCACGGGCCGGTGCCGCTGGTGCGCGCCCTCGGGGACTCGCTGAACGCCGCGAGCGTTCGCCTCGGGATGCGGATCGGGCTCGGCCCGGTCACGCAGACGCTGCAGCGGTTCGGGCTGAAGCATCTGCCCGATGAGGTGCCCGCCATGCTGCTCGGGGCGAGCGATCTGTCGCCCTTCGAGGTGGCGCAGCTGTACAACGGGATCGCCGACGGGGGCTTTCGCGAGCCCCTGCGTGCGGTCCAGGCGGTCGTCAGCGCCGATGGCAAGCCGCTGAAGGCCTTCCCGGTGCGCGTCACGCCGATCGCCCCGCCGGCCGATGTGTACGAGGACACGACGATGATGGAGCAGGTGCTCACCCACGGCACCGGTCAGCCCTCCCAGGCCATCCTGCCGCCGGGCCTGGTGGCGGCCGGTAAGACGGGCACCTCGCAGCGCGACCGAGACAGCTGGTTCGCCGGGTTCACCGGCAGCGATCTGGCGGTGGTCTGGGTCGGCTATGATCACAATCAGCCCACCGGGCTGCCCGGTGCGCTCGGGGCGCTGCCGGTGTGGTCGCACATCATGGCGGCCATCGGCACGCTGCCGCTCAGCATGCCCCCGCCGCAGGGACTGACCGACGTGTGGATCGATTTCATGACGGGTCTGCAGACCACGCCCGCCTGCGATGCGGCGAACGCGGTGCAGGTGGCTGTGCCGGTCGGAACGCAGATTGCGCCGATGGCAGGCTGCGGCCTGCTGGGTGGAGGTGAGTGATGAGTGCTCGGGGTTCGCGCTCGGTGCGCTTCAGTGCCGTGGCGCTGTGCACGGGGCTCGCCGTGTCGGGCTGTGCGTTGGTCGGCCCTCCGTACACGGCGAGACATCCGCAGTCGGCCGCGAATGGCCGCAGCGGGGCGATCTCGCAGTCGGCGCCGCCGGGCGCAGCGCAGCCGCCGGGTTCGCCCTTAAGTTCGGTGTCGCAGTCCTTCCCGGGCAGCCCCACCGGCGCTGCGCCCGTGGTGCACTACCAGCTCGGACCGGCCACCCAGGCGCTGGTGGCGACGGCGCGCGCACAGCAGCGGGCCGGAAATGACGGACTCGCGGCCGAGACGCTCGAGCGGGCGTTGTCGATCGAGCCGCGCAACCCCTTGGTCTGGCTCGCCCTCGGGCGGGAGAGTCTCGCGGCCGGCAATGCCGCCCAGGCCGACGGGATGGCGCGCAAGGCGTTGTACCTGGCGAGCGGCGATCCCACCGCGCAGGCGTCCTCATGGGGGCTGATCGCCGCGGCGCTGCGCGCCGAGGGGCGCAATCAGGAGGCGCTCGCCGCCGAGCAGAAGGCCGCGCAACTGCAGGTGCAGTGAGCGCCGCGGGGCGAGTCGCCTTACAGGGCGAGCCCGATGCTCACCGGGCAGTGATCCGAGCCCATGATCTGGGGGTGGATCTGCGCCGACTTCACCGCCCCGCGCAGGCTCGAGGACACCAGCACGTAGTCGATTCTCCATCCCACGTTGCGGGCGCGCGAGTTGGCGAAGTGGCTCCACCAGGTGTAGTGGCCGTTGCCCTGTTGGAACAGGCGGAAGGTGTCGACGAATCCTGCGTCGATGAAGTTCTGGAAGCCCGCGCGCTCCTCGTCGGTGAAGCCCTTCTTGCCGCGATTGGGCTTGGGGTTGGCGAGGTCGAGCTCGGTGTGTGCCACGTTCAGGTCGCCGCAGAACACCACCGGCTTGTGCTTCTCGAGCGCCTGGCAGTGCGCGAGGAAGGCCGGATCCCAGTGCCGGTGGCGCAGTTCGAGGCGGCTTAAGTCGTCCTTGGCGTTCGGCGTGTACACCGTGACGACATAGAACTTGGGAAACTCCGCGCTGATCACGCGACCCTCGCCGAGGCTGTCGCGTCCGGCCGCATCGGTGAAGTGGTACTTGCGGGCGATCGCGCTCGAAAAATCGTTCGTCACCGCGAGCGGCTCGTGTTTGGTGAAGATCGCGGTGCCCGAGTAGCCTTTCTTGGTCGCCGAGTTCCAGTACTCGTGGTAGCCGTTGAACGGGATTTCGGCCTGACCGCGCTCGGCCTTGGTCTCCTGCAGGCACAGGATGTCCGGATCGTGCGCGGCGAGGAAGCTCTGCAGGGTGCCCTTTCTGGTCACGGCACGGATGCCGTTGACATTCCAGGAATAAATTTTTGTCATGGTCGGCGCAGTGCGGTGACGGGAGCGCGCGGCGGTGCGATCCGCCCGGCGCGGTGCCCCACGGTACAGGGAGCGCCTGAGCCGCTCAAGTGCGGCTCAGGAACCGGACACCGGCCAGACGTGCTGTCCGGGGGTCCCCTGCATGCGCTGCCAGACCTGCGAGTGCCCGAATAGCGGAATGCCGAGGTAGCCGCGCATGACGAGCTTGCGTCCGCCGTCGATCAACCGCAGTTCGCAGCCGAATACATGGCCGTTGCGCGGGTCGAGGATGTCCCCGCCGACGTAGTGGCCGTTCTGGTAGCGCAGGTGGCGCATCAGCAGCAGCCCGTTCATCGGCGCGTTGTGGCGGCCGCCGGTGCACTCGGTGCAGCGGTCGGTGCTGCGCGCATCGTGCGCGGTGGCCGGCTCGATGCGCCCGTAGTACAAGCCATGTGCCTCGAAGATGGCGATCAGGCCGAGCGGCTTGCCGGTGGCGCGGTCGATCGGCGCCCACAACCCCGCCGGCGTGCTCCAGCCGGGCACCGCTGCCGAGGCCGCCGCCGGGAGGATCGCAAGTGCAACGAGGAGAAGGGCCACGAGCGCGGCCCGGGACGTCACGGAGTGCATGCTCAAATTTTAACCGATCCGCGTCCCGCGCGCCGCCGTGTCGGCTGCGACGGACGTCGCGCTTTGGCCGGCCGTCATTCGCCCCGAGGGGCACCTGCTTCAGCACCCGGGAGGGTGGCGCGGGCAGGGGCGCGGTGGTGGTGCGGGCCGGGTGAGGCGTTGACCGGCCGCAGCGACCGGTCGATGCTGTACTCCCCCACCGCCCGAGGGCCGCTTCCCGCATGCGCAGCTCACCCGTTCCGCCGCCGCTTTGGATGATCCTCTTTGCCGGCGCGGAGTGGCTCGCGAGCCGTGACGTGCCGATGGTGCGGCTCCTTCGCGCGCCCTACACCGGCCTCGGTGTTGGACTGATGGTGTTGGCCATCGGACCCGCGTTCAGTGCCGTGGTGCAGTTTCGCCGCGCCCGCACCACGATCCATCCGCACCACCCGGAGCGCGCCTCGGCGCTGGTGACGCGCGGGGTCTACGCCTGGACACGCAATCCGATGTATTTGAGTCTGTGGCTGCTGCTGATCGGTGCGGCGGTGCGGCTCGGGGCGCTGAGCGCCATGATCGTTGCGCTGTGTTTCGCACCGATGCTCACGCGCGTGCAGATCCGGGCGGAGGAGCGGGCGCTCGCAGAGCGCTTCGGGGAGGCCTATGCGAGCTATCGCGCGCACGTGCGCCGCTGGTTCGGACGGCGCGGAGCACTCTGAGCACGCCGCGCTCCGGGTTCGCGGGCGCCGCGTTCCTTGCGAACGGCGCCTGCGGTCGTGGGGAGGGGGAGTGCGCCGCGCGTGAGCGATGCGGCCTCGGCTCACCTCAGCGTTCGATCACGACGTCGGTGAGCGGACGGCTGCAGCAGGTGAGCACGTAGCCGAGCGCGACGTGCCGCGGCAGGATGCCGCCGTTGGGCCGCATGTCGACGTCGCCTTCGAGCAGCTTCGCTCGGCACTTGCCGCAGTGGCCGTCCCGGCAGGCGCAGGGCATGGGGATGCCGGCCGCCTCGGCGGCCTCGAGCAACGTCTGCTCGGGCGGGCAACTGACCGTGCAGCCGGAAACCCGGAACGTGACCGTCTTTGCCGCAGCCATGTGCGCACTGTCGGGCGCCTCGGCGGGGCTGTCAACCCGCACGTGTTGCGCGCGCTGCGGGCGCAGTGTCGTGATGGAGGGGCGTGCGGGGGCGGGCGCCGCTCGCATCGCCCGCTCGGCGGGCGGCCAGCAGACTCCTGGCAGTCTCGGCACAGGTGGCCGCATCGCGGCAGTACGCATCGGCGCCCACGGCCTTGGCAAATTCCTCGTTGAGCGGCGTGCCGCCCACCAGCACCAGATGCGTCTCGCGGATGCGCAGGGCGCACATGCGCTCGATGAGCGCCTTCATGTGCGGGATGCCGGCAGTGAGTTGCGTCGAGAGCACCAGGACGTCCGCGTGGTGCACCCGCAGAGCCTCGAGGAAGGCATCGCACGGGGTGTCCGTTCCCAGGTCGACGATGGTGAAGCCCGCGCGCGCGAGCATCATGGCCACGATGTCTTTGCCGATGTCGTGGGTATCACCGCGGACGGTGCCGATGACGACCGTGCCGAACGGTTCACCTGCGCTGCGGCCGATCAGGGGGCGCAGGACTTTCACCGCGCTCCCGATCGTCGCGACGGCCTGCAGCGCCTCGGGCGCGAAGAGTATGCCGTCACGGGCGTCGCCATCGATGGTGCGCAGCGTCCGCAGAAGGCCCTCCTCGAGGAGCGTGTGCGGATCCCAACCGCACGCAAGGAGCGTGTCGATCGCCGCGAGCGCTGCCGGCGTGGCGCCGTGATAGAGGTCCGCGCGCAGCTGTCCGAGGAGTTGGGCAGTGGTGCGACTACGTAACTTCTCGGCGCTCTCGTCGGTCATCCTTGCGTCCCAGCGGTGCAACGAGCAACAGCATAGGTCGGTGCGCTCCCCCCGGGGGAGCAGATATTCCCGTTTCGCGCCGGCTCACTGTGATGCGCATCGCACATCCGGACTCGACCCGTCGTTGCGCGGCGGGCTCAGGGCGCCGGCGGCAATCCGCGTGGCCACGCCCTGCGGGCCGGCGGTGATGAATCCGCCCTTCAGATCGGGTGGCACGGGTGCCGAGCGCCGTTTGCGCCACAGGTCGAACAGCGTCAACAGCAGCGACAGTACGGCGAGCGTACCGAAATACGCGCCCGTGCCGAAATGCTCGATCAGCGCCCCGAGCAGCACCGGGCTCACGGCGGCACCGAGTCCGTTGACGCGCAGCAGCGCGCTGCTGGCGGCGACCATCTGGGCCGGCTCGAGCTGGTCGTTCACGTGCGATACCCCGAGTGAGTACAACGTGAAGGACATCGAACTGAACAGTCCGGCGCCGATGTAGAAGAGCGGACGCGGCATGTGGGGAAAGGCCGCGAGCGCACCGGCGCCGAGCGCTGCCACCAGACACACACCGGCGATCACGGTGCGCCGGTCCATGCGGTCCGAGAGCATCCCGGCGGGAAACTGACCGAGCACCGCTGCGAGAATGCTCACCGCCATGAACAGCGCGACTCCCGAGGTGCCGAGGCCGAGGCGCTGGGCGTAGAGCGGGCCCATGGAGTAGACGCTCGCGGTGATCATGCCGCTCACCGTCACGGCGACCACCCCGAGCGGGGAGTCGCGATACAGCTCCCGGTAGCTGACCTTGCGCGGCACGGCGATCGCCGGGGCGCTCTGGGCCGCGATCACGATCGGCACCATGGCGAGGGAGATCATCACCGCGGCGAGCATGAACGGGCGGTCGGTTCTCGGGTCCGCCGGGATCAGCAGGAACTGTGCGCTGCCCAGACCGATGTAGAGCACCACCATGTAGACCGCGAGCAGCACGCCGCGTGTGAGACGGCTCGAGCGGTCGTTCAACCAGCTCTCGGCCACGACGTAAATGCCCGCGAAGCACAGGCCCGAGACGCCCCGCAGCACTCCCCAGGTGAACGGGTTGATGAGGATGCCCTGGAGCAGCACCGCGGCGGCCGCCAGGGCCGCCATGGCGGCGAAGACGCGGATATGTCCGACCCGGCAGACCAGGCGTGGGGCGGCCGCCGTGCCGAACAGATACCCCAGGTAGTAGCAGGACATGATCAGGCCGGTGACGGGCGCGGAGAACCCCTCGAGCGTGGCACGCAGACTGATCTCGGTGCTGGTCAGTCCGGCGCCGAGCATCAGGATGCCCATGCCGAGCAGCAGCTGCCACGTGGCCGCAAAGACCGAGACGCAGGCGCCGGGCGCCGCCGCGGCGCTTTCGGGAGTCATGTCCACGGATGGGCCCTCGCTCAGCGCACGGTCCGATGCGCACCGTCGCGCGTGAGGGTCAGAGTCTGGGGCGGGGGGCGGCCGTACACCACGGCCTCATGGTAGCGCGCAGCGCCGCCTTGGCAAGGTCCGATCGGTTCAATCGGCGCCGAGCAGGTGACGCAATTTGGCGGCAATCACGCTCGGCGGAGCGCCCGTCTGCGCCAACAGGCGGGCGTGGCCCCGCGGGCCGAAGATGAACACTGCGCTGCTGTGGTCGACTTCGTAGGCGCCGCGCGCGTCGGGCTTCTCGTCGTGGTAGGACACCCGGTAGCGCTTGATCATCCGCGTCAGTTGCGCGTGCGTACCGCGCAGGCCAACGAATTGCGGCCCGAAGTCATTCACGTAGCGCTTGAGGACCGAGAGTGTGTCGCGGCGCGGATCCACCGTCACGAACAATACGCGCACGCGCCTCGCCTCGCCGCCGAGCTGTGCGATCGCATCGGCGAGCGTCGAGAGCGTGATGGGGCAGGCATCCGGGCAGTGCGTGTAGCCGAAGTACAGCAGCACGGCCTTGCCGCGGTAGTTCGCGGCGCTGACCGGCGCGCCGTTCTGGTTGCTCATGTGAAACTGCAGCGGTACGACCAGACCGGCGACATTCGTCATGTGTTGCCCGAGCTGGCGCTGGACGCAGCCGCCGAGCAGCACGATCGCAAGCACGCCGGCCAGTGCGCGAACTCTCATGCCGTGGCGCCCGCCGAGGCGCTCGAGGTGTCCGGGACTCGAGGCGCGAGCATCATGCGCCGCTCCTCGGAGAGCACGCGGTAAATGACCACGATGCCACCGACTGCCGACATCATGGCCGCCGGGATCCAGGTGAGCAGGCCGCCGATCTGCTGATCGAGCATCGGGCTGATCGCCCAGGCGCGCCCGCACAGCGCGTAGATGCTGAAGAGCTGGTGGCTCGTCAATGCGATGTACGCGCCGAGGACAATCTGCGGCAGCGCGACCGCGGTGAGCACGATGTAGCGCACCCCGTAGCGAAGCGCGCTCTCGCCCTGGGCCTCGCGCGGCGCGAGCATCAGCCACCAGAAGAGGATGCCGTCGATCAGCATGCTCCAGTTCATCAGCTCGTAGCGGCGAGTATCGATCATCGCGGTGAAGTGCACCGAGGGGATCAGCCAGAAGTAGATGAGGCCGACGAACAGGACCGGTGCGATCAGCGGGTGCTGCAGGCCGTGCCAGACTCGCCGCAGCGGCGTGCGTACCCAGGGCACATTGAGCAGGCGCCACAGCGGCGCGGGAATGCCGGCGCGCAGGATCGGCACCGGCGCGGAGAGGATCAGCAGCGTCGGCCCGATGTGATGCAGGATCAGGTGCTGCAGGCGGTGGATCCAGAACATGTGCTGCGCCAGAAAATCGAAGTACGTCTGCAGCACCGCGTAGTTCAGCGCAAGGCCGAGTCCGAACACGAGGGCTCGCCAGGGGCGCAGGCGCACGCGCCCTCGGCGCAGCACCACCCAGCCGCGCACGTAGAGCGCGAGGGTCAGCCCGAACACCACGCAGGCGGTCGGTGAGAATTGCCAGGGCAGCAGATAGGTGAGATATCGCACGGTACCCCCGCAGCGCTGCGCGCCGCACAGGCGGCACAGCTTCCTTTATGGTACCAGAGGCGGGGCGCAGAGAGGCACCTGGGCGCGCCGGCTCGAACCGGTGCGCGCTCTGGGGCGGCTCAGCGGCTGAGCAGCTCGTCGATCTCAGTGGCCTCGCTGCGCACCGGGTTCATCGGCATCAGCGTGGCGGTGACGCGGTTGCGTCCGGCGTGCTTGCTGCGGTAGAGCGCCGCATCGGCGATGCGCAGCATGTGATCGGCGGTCTTGCGCTCACCGAGCGGCACCTGTTGGAGGTTGCACATGCCGAAGCTCGCCGTCACTTCCACCTCGTTGCCCGAGGCCTGGAACGGCCGGTCGGCGACGCAGGCGCGCAACCGGCGGGCCGCATCGAGCGCCTGGTCGTAGTTCGTCTCCGGGAGAATGACCGCGAATTCCTCCCCGCCGAGGCGGGCGACCCAATCGACGCCGCGGCGCAGGCCCTCCTGCAGCCGCGCGCCGAATTGCCTGAGGATCTCGTCGCCGCCGGCGTGGCCGAGCGTGTCGTTGACGTTCTTGAAGAAGTCGATGTCGCAGAGGATGAGCGACAGCGGTCGGCGGTAGCGTGCGGCCCGATCGATCTCGCGCGGGAAGTGTTTGCCGAAGAACCGCCGGCTCGCTACGCGCGTCAATTCATCGGTGGTCGAGAGTTCGCGGTTTTCGATCAGCGCGATGCGCAGCACCTCTTCGAGCTCGGCGATGCGCCGCGCGGTGCCGAGCCGTGCCTTGAGCGCGGGTTCACCGGCATGGCGGGCCAGGCAGTCATCGGCACCGGCGAACAGTCCGGAGTCGATTTCTTCCAGCGCGTCGCTCGGGGCGACGTACAGGATGAACGGCTCGCGCGGCAGCTTCTGGGCCCGGATGCGTCGCACCAGCGGCAGGCTGTCGGTGATCACCACACTGCGGAACTGCTCGCGCAGCTGATCGAGCGTCTCGTGCTCCTCGCAGATCAGCACATCGAGCATCTCGCGGTGAATGCGCTGCTCCAAGTGCTTGCGGGTGTCCGGGGCGCGGATCGACAGCAGCGCGTGCGGCGGCGGCAGCACGCGCAGCATGACCGCAACGGTCGCCGTGGTGTCTTCTCGAGCTTCGGGTTCGTGTACCCGGCGCTCGAGCACCCGTTTTATGACCGTTGTGTGTCCGCCAGAAGACATCGAGACCTCGTGGGGTCGTTATCCTTTGCCCGGCGGATGGTCCCGGAGCGGGTCGGTTTGGGCGCCGGCATCGCACACAGGCAATTGCCCCGGAATGTAAAGGTGACTTTGCCCGGGCAGTGTGATGAACTTCACGGACTCTCGATCGGGCTCTCGCCGGAAAGACAATACAGACGATGCCTTCACACACCGCAGATCCAACCGCGCCGGCCATCACCCGCCGACGACGTCCGTTCCTGGCTCCGGTCTGGCTCAGTCTGCTCGCGGCGCTCGCCCTGGCCGGGGTCGTTCTGGCGCTGTGGGCCTCGGCCACCAATACCATCGTCGTGGTGGTGCCGTCGGCCAACGGTGAACTCGGCTCGATCCCGAACGCACCGCTCTCGGCCGCCGGCGGTCAGCAGGCACAGGTGCTGGCGCAGCGCTTCGCCACCGCCTCGGGCCGGGACGGACTGAGCGCGATCTACGTCAGTCAGACCCGCCGTGCGCAGCAGACGGCCGAGCCGATCGCGCAGCTCCTGGGACTGCATCCGGTGGTGCTCTCAAGCCGCGGCGGGGAGAGCATTGCCTCTGAGATCCTCGATCAGCAGACCGGCAAGAGCGTGCTGGTGGTGTGCGGACGTCAGTCGATCGCCGACCTGGTGCATGCCTTGAGCGGACATCACATCCCGCCCGCCGCCGAGCGGGACATGTACATCGTCACCATCCCGCGCTACGGTCCGGCGCGGGTGCTGCGCATGCATAACTGAATCAGCGCCGCTCGGGTGCAGGCGGCGCCTGTGCGGCCGCCTCGCGCACGAAGCGGGAGTGCACGCCGATCCGCAGGTCCGCTGCGACCACATTGACGATCTGGCCGGCGGGGCTGATGAGATAGGTCGCCCGGCGCACGCCGAGACCGAACGGGCCGCGCACGGCGTACATCCGGATCACGCACCGGTCCACGTCCGAGAGCAGGATGAAGGGCAGGTGGTATTTGTCGCGAAATGCACGGTGGCTCTCGGGGCTCTGTGGGCTGACGCCGGCGACCTGCAGCCCCGCGGATTCGATCTGCGGGTGCAGATCGCGGATCTGGCAGGCTTCGCGCGTGCACCCGGCCGTGAAGTCCGCCGGGTAGAAGTACAGCACCAGCGGTCCGTGCTTCAGCAGCGCCTTCAGGGAGACGGATCTGCCGTCCGCATCGGGCAGGGTGAACTCGGGGGCGTGCGCGCCGATGGCCAGCATGATCCAGCTCCTAAAATGGCCTTGGCTTCCGCGCGCATCATAGCTAGAATCGCCGCCCTTGCGTGGGGCGGTAGCTCAGCTGGGAGAGCGTCGCGTTCGCAATGCGAAGGTCCGGGGTTCGATCCCCCGCC
>JAKBBE010000017.1 GCA_021826035.1 Pseudomonadota bacterium
AGCGGCGCGTCGAAGACGTAACGGCCCGACCCCACTGTGATCAGCGTACGCCCTGCGCTGTGCCGCGCATGTAAGACGCCATAAGCGTCATCGAGCGCCCGCCCGCCCTCGCGGATCCGACTCGCCTCGGCACACGGTACGGCGAGTGTCGCCAGCATGCCGGCCGGCACGCTCACGCGCAGCCGCAGCCGGTTCTCGTTGCGGTTCTTCACCCAGCGCACGCTCACCTCGCCGAATACCCCCTGGTAGCGCACCGCCGCGGAGCGGACCCCTTTGACCGGCTGCGGCTCGATGCGGATGCGCTCATGCGCCGCGCGGTGCTGATCGATGCGTAACCCGGCCAGGCCGCCGTAAAGCCACGCCTCCGCCTGGCCGAGCATGAAATGATTCTGCGAGTTGTCGGGGTTCGCGTTCCAGGTTTCCGTGAGCGCAGTCGCGCCGCGCGCGAGCTGATATCCATAGCTCGGTGCCGTCGTCTGCGTGAGGATGTCGAACAGAACATCGGCGCGCCCGCCCTGCATCAGTGCCAGGATCACATACAGAAAGCCGATGTCTCCGGCCGTTACGTGATTGCCATGTGCCCGGATGTCGGCCACCAGGTTTGCCAGGACCGCGCCACGCTGCGGGGCGGGCACCAGGCCGATGGCCAGCGGCATGGCATTGGCGGTCTGACTGCCGCGTCCGTACGAATGAGTGGCCGGATCGAACAGTGCGCGGTTCAGGGCGCGGCGCACCGTCACGGCGCGCCGCGCGAAGCGGCCGGCATCGGCGCGCTGCCCGAGGACCCGCGCAATGGCCGCGAGCGTCGCGAGCACCCGGCAGTAGGTCGCCGAGGCCGTCAAGCGCTTGCTGGTCAGCTGCGATTCCCCCGGCGGCTTCGGGCCCCAGTCGAACCAGTCTCCGAGACCGTAATCGAGCAGATCGCCGTGGGCGCGGGAGGCCAAGTAGGCTACGTAGCGGCACATGGCCGGGTAGCCGGTGGCGAGGATGCGCGTGTCGCCGGTGTAGCGGTATGCGGCCCACGGCGAGAGCACGATCGCGCAACCCCATTCGGGGGAATCGCGGAACGCGGAATTGCGCCCGTCGGCATCGATGAACGCCACGTACTCCGGGGCGATGCTGGGCACGAGTCCCGAGGCCCTCTGGCTGTCCATCATGTCGCGCAGCATCTTCTCGTAGACCGTCACCGCCTGTTCGTTGTAGAACACGGTGTCGGCATTGAGGTAGGTCTGCTCCAGCCAGCCGAGTTTCTCGCGCTGCGGGCAGTCGGTGAGCACACTGAAACTGTTGCTGAGCAGCGCCTGTACGATCAGCTGATGGATGCGGCGCAACATCGGCTGGCCGATCTCGAGTGTGCCGATGCGCGCCAGTGCATCGTGCAGAAACTGCCCCTCGAGTGAGAGCAGCTCAGGGACCCCGGCGCGTTGCTGACCGCGCGGCGCGGCGCCCTCGACCTGCACATAACGGAAACCGTAGTAGCTGAATCGGGGCTGCCAGCGCTCGAGGCCCGTACCGGCCAGGGTATAGGTGAACCAGACCGCATCTGCGGGCGTCGCTGCTGCGCTGCGCTGCGTGACGCAGCCGTCTTCCTGTAACAGCTCGCCCGGCAGCATTCGTACCGTGGATCCGGCCGCGCCGCGCACGGTCATGACCGGCCAGCCGGAGAAGTTCTCCCCGAGATCGTAAACGAACACGCCTGGCTTGGGCTGCGTGACGGCCATGGGCTGCAGGGTGCGCGCCGACCTCACCGCGGGAACGGTCTGCGCGCACAGCCGCCCGCCGGGCTGGCGCACCGGCGTGGCGGGCCGCCAGCCGGCCGCTCGGAACCCCGACCGGTCCCAGCCGGGCAGGGCGCGCCGCGCGTCGAAATCCTCTCCGCCGTAGACCGAGGAGAGCACGATCGGACCGGGATGGGTGTCCCAGGAGGCATCACTGACCACCCAGTCCTCGCTGCCATCGGTATACAGCAGACGCAACTGCGCGATCAGCTTCGGGCGCCCGAAGCGGCCCACGAACTTGGTATACCGCCCGGGATATTTCTCGACATTGAAGAACCCATTGCCGAGCAGGATGCCGAGCACGTTCGACCCCTGACGCAAGCGCGAGGTGACCTCGTACGTGTCGTAGAGGACGGTCTTGGTGTAATCGGTCCAGCCGGGATTGAGCACGCTCGCGCTCGCCGGCTCGCCATTGATGTGCAGCGCATACTGACCCAGCCCGCACACGGACAGCAGCGCGCAGCGCAGCGGTTTGCGTACCGGGAACTCGCGGCGAAATAGCGGCATCGGACGCGGTGCGGACGGCGGGCTGCGATTGATCGCCGGCGGGGGCAGGGGGCTCGCCGGCCAGTCCGCACCGTCGGAAATCCATTGCGCACGCCAGTCGGCGGCATGCAGGATGCCGGTGCTGAACACGGCCGGCGGGGTGAACTGACTGGGACGGCCGCGCTGGTCCCAGATGCGCACGGCCCACCAGTAGCGGCGCTGGGATGCCAGGGGCAGAGCATGCTCCGGCGCGACCCGCAGGGCGGGCGAGCTGCGCCGGCCGCTGTCCCAGATCTCCCCGCGCCCGGCTCGGATCGCGGCGGGAGAACGGGCTACGATCACCTGCCAGGCACTCTGGCCGAGCACTCGCAGCTGCGCCGACCGCGGCGCGAGCGTCCAGCCGAAGCGGGGCCGGGATGCATCGATGCCGTGTGCCTCGCTACGCCACTCGATCTGCAGGTCCATCGGACTGACGTCGCACGGTCCGCTCGCCTCGGCGGCCTGCGCGGTGCGCACGCGGGCCAGCCCGGCCGGTGTCCCGAGCGCCAGCAGGCGCAAAACGACGCGACGTGAGGTCATGTGGCGCGGGACCAACAGGTGCCGTCCAAGAATATGATCTTGCGTTTCATATTATGAGATTCCTCTTGCGCCCGCCCGTGCGCCAATGGTATTTATATTTATATACGAAGATATCATCCGCCTGTAAACAACGCTGCGGGCGGAGCCGCTGAATACCGCGGTCTTAGGCGTTTGCGAAATTGCATCAACTGACTCGAGGGGGATCGATCATGAAGCTCACGTCAAGGCTCGTGTCCGGAGCCGTCGCGCTGGCATTGGCCGGCGCAGTGCCCGCCTGGGCCAAATCGGCCGGACCCGGCCCCCAGGCCGCTACGGCCGCCGACTCGACCGCGGGCAGCGCCCACGATCACAAGAAAGCCGCGGCGCCGGCGGTCCTGCAGGAAGTCGTCGTGACCGGCATTCGTGCCAGCATGGAGAGCGCGTTGAACATCCAGCGCTTCTCGAACACCATCGAGGACGCCATCGTCGCCTCGCAGATCGGTAAGCTCCCCGACGTCACCGCGATCGATGCACTGCAGCGCATCCCGGGCATCCAGGTCAGCCGCCAGCTCGGTGAAGGTGGCGGTACGGTCAACATCGGCGGCTCGGTGATCAACAGCGGCTATGAAATCCGCGGATTGCCCTACGCGGAGACCACCCTGAACGGCCGCGAGGTGTTCAGCGCCACCGGCAGCCGCGTCCTGAACCTTGAGGATATTCCCTCCTCGCTGCTTGCCGGGATCGACGTCTATAAGGATCCGACGGCGAGCCTGATCGCCGGCGGTCTTGCCGGCACGGTCGACCTGCGCACGCACCGGCCGTTCGACTTCGCGGGCCGCCAGCTCGACTTCAGCGCCGGAGAGACCTACGGCGACATGATCGGCACGGCGCGGCCGAACTTCAACATGCTGGCGAGCGATATCTGGCGCACCGGCATCGGCAAGATCGGCGCGTTGCTCGATTTCTCCTACCACGACCGAGCCTACCGCGAAGACGGTGCGACGAACAATTCGATCGCCATCAGCAAGACCGCCGTGCCGGGGCAGACCGTCGAGTACACCAACGGGGTGTACAACACGATGTTCGTCGGCAACCGGCACCGCGTCGGCGTCGATGCCGTGCTGCAATGGCAGCCGACCCACGATTTGCAGGCCTACGTCGAGGCTACGAGCGAAGACTTCACCTGGGCACAGAATCAATACACCTTCTATTCCCAGCAGGGTGGTGGCACGATTCAGCCCGGATCGGTCTCGCTCTTCCCGGGCACCAGCGATGCCAGCGCCGTCACGTTCAACAACGGACTGGCCAGCACCGTGGGCGCGTGGCGTACCGTCGAGGACGTCAACCGTCAATACAATCTGCACGTGAAATGGACGCCCATTCCGTGGACGGTGGCCGGCGATCTCAGTTACTCGAAGGCGACCGAGCGGCTGAACAATCCCGCCGTCGACATCGGCACGACCGTACCGACGATCTCGCAGAGCGTGTCGACCTCCGGGATCACGACCTCGATGGTGCCGGGCTTCGATCTGACCAATCTCGCCAACTTCAATGACAGCACCTCGAGCAACTATCACAGCTATCTGTACGACACCGAGCAGCATTTCCGTGGCAGTGAGACCGCCGGTACGCTGAATGCGACCTACGCCTTCGCGCACGGCTTCCTCAGTTCGGTGGAAAGCGGTGTGCAGCTGGCCGACCGCAAGGACCAGTTCAATCAATGGTCCACCTTCACGGCGATCACCAGTGCGCAAATCCAGGCGAACTCGCAGTGGTTCGCCAACGTGCCGCTCAGTCCGTTCCTCTCGGCCGTCTCCTCCACCCCGGTCATTCCGGCCTACACGGTATTTGACCCGAGCAAGCTGCATTTCCAAGCGCCCAGTGTGTACAGCGCCTTCGGCGCGGCCATGCCCACGGACAATGGCACCGCCGACTACCATGTCGACGAACGTACCTACGCCGCGTTCGTGCAGTTGAACTTCGATGCGCACGTCGGCGTCCCAATGAGCGGCAACGTCGGGGTGCGTGTGGTGCGGCACGAGGACTTCATGAGCGGAGAGATCGGCAACGCGGGCGTCTACACGCCAGCGAACTTCTCGCACGGTGAGACTGATGCGCTGCCGAGCTTGAACCTGCTGTTCAAGCTGACGCATGACCTGCAGTGGCGCTTTGCGGCGTCCAAGGCAATTGCCTACCCGGACTTCAGCCAGATCCGACCGTCGATCAGCCTGCTGCCGGCGCAGGGTGCGGCAAGTGGCGGCAATCCGAACCTCAAGCCGACCACCGCGACACAGTTCGACACCTCGCTCGAGTACTAC
Source organism: Pseudomonadota bacterium (assembly GCA_021826035.1). The sequence continues at coordinate 5,141 of JAKBBE010000017.1, forward strand.
TTCGCGCACGGTTCGGCGCTCACCGCCGATGTGTTCTACAAGCGTCTGCAGAATTTCTGGCTGTCCGAGACGCAGCAGGACGCGTTTGCCCTCAATGGCATCACGTACAATCTGACCGGCGCAGTCGACGGCGGCAACGCCTCGCTGAAGGGGTTGGAGGTCGGATACCAGCAGTTCTTCCGCCATCTGCCGGGCTGGCTGAGTGGCCTCGGAATTGCGGCGAACTACACCTACATCGATGCAGCGGCACCGACCGCAGTCGCAGGGCAGACCACCACGCTGCCGGGGCTGTCTAAGAATAGCTACAATCTGATCGGCATCTACGAGAAAGGACCGGTGTCGTTCCGCGTCGCCTACAACTGGCGCAGCGACTTCTACACCTCGCTGTACAACGGCTCGAATGCGCAGTTGGCGGCGAATCCGATCTACACCGCGAGCTACGGCTGGCTCGATGCCTCGTTCGAATACCAGATCAACCACCATCTGTCGGTCTATGCGCAGGGCTCGAATCTGCTGCGCACCAAGATCGTGACCTACTACGGCACACCGACGCTGCCGCAGGGCGCCACGATCGATGACCGCGAGGTGATGGTCGGGGTGAACCTGAAGCTCTAAGGAGACCCGCCCGCCATGGTCGATCACCAGAGACGGAATTTGCTGACCGGGATGTTGGCGACGGGCGCGGGCTTGTCGGTGCGGCGTGCGGTCGGGAAACCGGCCGCACGCCTGCCGAACATTGCGCCGTTTCGTACGCCGTACAAGCTTGAGCAGCGCATCCTCACAGGCTCGGGCGTGCCCGGGAGTTTCGATCGCCTTCTGGTCGATTGCCCGTTCGTGTTCGAGCACGAAGGGCATTACTTCATGACCTATATCGGATTCGACGGTATCGGCTATCAGACCGGACTCGCCGAATCCGATGATCTCGAACACTGGCGGCGCGCCGGGCAGATTCTGCACCGGGATCCAAACAGCCCGGTTACGCGCTACAACATCGCGATGATGTCGATTTTGCGTGAGGACGGACTGCACTCACGGGGCTCGCTGATCAAAGTCGATGGCCGATATGTGGCCACGTGGTTTGCGTGTCCTCATTCGGGGTACGAACAAGGCCCGGGGGTGATCGGTCTGGCCTTCAGCAAAGATCTGCTGCACTGGGAGATCACCGATCCGATCCTCACGCCCGACCCGTCGCTGCCCTGGGAGGCCGGCGGCCTCTACAAGGCGTATTTGGTTCGCGACAACGGGCTTTACTACCTTTTCTACAACGCGAAATCCAATCATCTGCGCGACTGGCACGAGCAGATCGGTATCGCAACCTCGCCGGACCTGAAGACCTGGACTCGATATCCGGGCAATCCGATCCTGCGCCACGGCGGGCCGAAGGCCTGGGATGCACGCTTCGCCAGCGATCCGTGCGTGGTCCGCTGGGGACCCTGGTGGGGCGTGTACTACTACGGGTTTGCCAACGATGGACACGCCCGCGACTTGCTCGCCCTCGGTACGGATCCGTATCACCTGACCAAGGTTCCGCAAGTCATGGTCAATGTCGGACCCCCGGGCTCGATCGACGAGGACTTCGCGCACAAGCCGTCGGTGATCTATGCCGACGACACGCTGTATCAGTTCTATTGCTGCGTCAGCGGCAAATGGCCGCACGACGATCGAGCCATCACCGTGGCTCGGTCACGGCCCTGGAAGAGCTGATCGGATTCTCCAGCCCCCCCGCGTGGCACCGGACAGGATGGCCGGTGCCACGCATTCTCCCCGGGAGCGCTACTGCAGATTGACGAAGAGCCCGCCGTCGACCAGGACGGCCGCACCGGTCACGTAGCGGGCCAGATCCGAGGCGAGGAACACCACGCACCCCGCCACGTCGCGCGGCTCGCCCAGGCGGCCGAGCGGAATGCGCCGTTCCATGTACGCTCGTTTGGCCGGATCGGCCAAATCCTCCCGATTGATGTCGGTCTCAATCGTGCCCGGCATGACTGAGTTGCAGCGGATCCCATGCGGACCGAGCGCGATCGCGCACGATTGCATCAGCGAGTGCACACCGGCCTTGGTGGGCGTGTAGTGCGCCTGCAGTCCGCCGCCGACGAGCGCGCTGATCGAACTGATCGCGATCAGCGCACCGCCTCGGCCCTGCGCGCGCATCTGCCGCGCAGCAGACTGCGTCATGTAATACGCCCCGTGCAGATTGACCGCCATGGTTCGCTCGAAGACCTCCGGCGGGGTCTCGAGAAACGCGTGGAACGGGCAAACCCCGGCGTTGCTCACGAATACATCGACACCACCGAGGGTGGCCACGGCGCGCGCGACGAACCGCTCGGCCGACTCCGCCAGAGCGACGTCGCCTTCGACCTCGACGACGCGCCGCCCGAGCGGCTCGAGTTCGGCGAGCGTTGCGTCGATGCCGGCGCGGTCCTTGAACCAATTGAGGGCCACGTCCGCGCCCTGCCGCGCGCACTCAACGGCAATGGCGCGGCCGATGCCGCGCGAGGCGCCGGTAATCAGGACGCGCTTACCCTCGAGCAGCATGAGACACCTCCACATCCGAGGTCCGCGCGGTGGTCGGACGGGTGTCGATCTTCAGCGCATACGGCATCCCGCTGCGGGTCGGGGGCAACGTGACGCGCAGACCCGCGCGGGTCTGGCGCCAGGTGATCGGCTGCGGATCCCCGAGCAGCGCGACGCTCGTGATCGGACCCGGCAAATAGGGCGTGGCTCGATACAGAGTCTCGATCAGCGCGCTGCCGTCTTGCGGCCGGACCATGCCGAGCGCATAGAGCGTCCCGGCCTTCTGCGTGAAGCGGAAATCCTCCGGCGTGTACCGCTGACCGTTGTCGCGGCCGGTGGGCGCCTGGGTCGGCCCCTCACCGTAGAGCACCCAGGGCCGGGTGCCATAGATCGCCTCGCCGTTGATCTTCAGCCACGCGCCCATCTCAAGCAGGATGCGGCGCACTGTGCCCGGGATCGTCCCGTTGGCGCGCGGCCCGATGTTCAGCAACAGATCGCCGTTCTTGCTCACGATGTCGATCAGGTCGGTGAGCAGTGAGCGCGCCGAGCGATACTTGTCGTCGCGCACGTAGCCCCAGGAATCCAGGCTCACCGAGGTATCGGTCTCCCAGGGCCGCAGCCGCAGCGTATCGAGCTTGCCGCGCTCGATGTCCAGCACCGCTGTGCCGGCTGGGAACGCCTGCAGCTTGTACGTCAGCACCACCCCCTGATGCCGCGCCGCGGCGACATCGTAGTCATAGGCCGCCATGCGCTGCAGGTAGGGGGCGAACGCCGGCTGATTGATCCACCAGTCGAAGTACAGGAAGTCCGGGTGGTACTCATCGACCAGTTCGGTGCTGCGCGCGAGCCAGTCCTGCAGGAAGGCCTTGGAGGGCGGCAACCAATCCTGCAGCTGGTTCGGATTAGGTTCGCCCTGCGAGTGATCACCCGGCAGGTGCATCGGTTCGGCCGGTCCGTACAATCCAGCATAACGCGGATCGTTGACATCCGAGGCGTACTTCGTGCCCGGGTGGTACCACCACCAGTGCTCGGCGCGGTGCGAGGAGACGCCAAAGCGCATGCCGTCAGCGCGTACTGCCTTCTCGAGTTCCCCGACCAAGTCCTGCTTCGGTCCCATGCGCACCGCATCCCACAGGGTGAACTTCGAGTTGTATTCCGCGAATCCGTCACAGTGCTCCGCGACCGGTACGACGTACCGTGCGCCGGCTCGCTTGAATAGCGCGGCCCAGGCCTGAGGGTTGAATTTCGCCATCGTGAAGCGGGCGATGAAGTTCTTGTAGCCGAACTTCGCGAGCGGACCGTACACCGCGCGCTGATACTCGTATGCCGCGGACCCTTTCACATACATGTTCCGCGAGTACCACTCGTTCTGGAACGCCGGCACGGAGAAGACGCCCCAGTGAATGAAGATGCCGAATTTCGCGTTCCGGAACCAGCGCGGGACGTGGTACGCCTCGAGCGAGTGCCAATTCGCCTTGAACGGGCCGCGCCGCACGGTCGCCGCGACCTTGTGCATCTGTTGGCGCAGCAGCTTCTCGTAGTCCTTCGGCTCGTCCCACAGCGGCGGAAACGTGTGGACGCTGCGCACCGGGTGCGCCGCCGTGGGGGCGCTCGTGCCCCAGGCCGGCGTCAGGGCACCAACGGTGCACCAAGCCGCCAGTAATGACAGGCTGAACAGGTGAGGACGCACGCTCGGGGTGCGCGGCCGTGGAGTTGCGCGGACATGGGGCATGGCAGACTCGTTCGGTGCAGAGACGGAAGGAATGGTCATGAGGTGTGCGAGTGCTCGAGGACCGCGACGCCCTGCGGGCGAAGGTGCAGCACACTCAGCACGTGGCCGCGGTGCAGCACGTCGTGCATGGCATACGGAAGCCGTACCGTGCGGGCGACCGAGGCGTGATTGATGACGATCACGACTTCGCGGCCCTGGCCCACGCGACGCATCAGCTCGATTCCGGCCGGCAGCACCCCGAAGGGCGAGCGCACGCCGGCGCTGGCGAGACGCTGCGCAACGAACGCGTGCATCAGACGCCGATTGAGGATCGTACCGAGGTAGATGATCGCGCCGCGCCCGTAGCGGTGCTCGATCGCAGCGGCGTGCCCGGTGAGCCAGGCGTTGCCGACTCCGTAGCGTAGCAGCACCTGCGTCGCCGGGGATTTCACGCTGAGCGCTTCAGCCCATATGCGGCCCGTGCCACTGCCGAGCGCGCCGCTCACCACGACGGGCTTCTGCAGCGCGTAATACTGTTGGACGCGCCCGCCGAGCAGTGGCACCAGAGGACCGGGCTGTCGCTCGACATTGAGCCGGTCGTACGGGTCTTTCATACCGCTGCGCGGCCCGAGGACGAGCACGCCGCCGCTGCGCACGTAAGCACTCAGATGCTGCGCCAGGGACTTGGACACCACGTTCAAGCTGGGTGCGAATACGACTCGGTAGCGCGCGAGCGGCCCGTTCGCCGCGACGACATCGACTGCGTGCGTGAGGTTCTCGAGCGGACGATAGTAATCGAGCAGCACCGACAGCTGGCGGTAGCGGACGCTCTGCCGTTGAAAGTCGATCGCCCAGCGGCTGTCGTACGAGACCAGCAGTGCGACCTTCGAGCGTGGACGGGTGCCGGCGATGAGCTTCGAGGCCCGCTTGAACTCGCGCCCGATGCGCTGCACCTCGCCGTACAGCGGTTCGGGCCTGCCGTCCGGCCCCACCAGCGCACCGTGATACTGCTCCTGGCCGCCGAGCGCGCTGCGCCACTGCCAGTAGAGCACCGCATCGGCGCCGTGCCCGATCGACTCCCAGGTCATGGCGCGCACGCCGCCCTTGACCAGCGAGTTGTTGACCGGCGCCCAGTCGACGAAGCCCGGTTGGGCTTCCATCACCCAGTAATCCTGCCGCTTCCAGCCGCGCACGAAGTCGCTCATCGCCCCGTTGCGGTAGAAATCGAGCTGGCCCTCGCCGACGTAGTCATCCCAGGCGGCGACGTCGAGCGGGCGCGTGATCGCGTAGTGATCCCAGTTGTCGCTCCAGCCGAGTCCGCCGATGTTCGTGGTGATGAACTGGCGCGGTGCGATGTGCGCGCGCAGCGCCTGGATCTGGTTGCGCTGAAAGCCGAGCCAGGTGGCGGTGACGAACTGCCGATGCGCCAGCATCCACCCCGGATTGCCGGGTCGGGCATTCAGCGGAATCTGTCGCCAGGCTGTATAGGTCTGGCTCCAATACGCGGTCGTCCAGTCCCGGTTCAGGGCCGCGAGCGTGCCGAAGCGACGCTTCAACCATTGTTGGAACCGTCGGCGAGTGCCGGCATCGTACGACTCGTTGGTGTACTCATTGTCGATCTGCCAGCCGATCACATCGGGGTTGTGGCCGAAGCGCGCGGCGAGACGGGTCACGATGTCGCGGCAGAACTGGCGATACAGTGGGCTCGCGTAGGAGAACTGCCGCCGATTGCCGTGCTGCGCCTGGCGCCCGTCCGCATGGACACGCAGGACCTGCGGATACCGGCTGGTCAACCACGCCGGTGGTGCATCGGTGGGCGTGCCGATCACGACGAAGATGTGGTGACGGGCCGCCTGCGCGATCGCGCGCTGAAGCCACCCGAAGTGGTACTGGCCCGGGTGCGGCTCGAGGGTGCTCCAGGCGAACTCCCCGACGCGGACCACGTTGATGCCGGCCGCCTGCATCAGCGCCAGGTCCTTCGGCCAGCGCGACTCGGGCCACTGCTCGGGATACCACGCCGCACCCAGCCAGAGCCGACCGAGCGCGGTGTGCACCGCGGGAGAGGTGGCGCGCACCAGGGGCGCCGCCGTGCGGCCCGAGGCCGAGCCGGTGGTCAGGACCGCCGCTGCGCCCAGCGCGGCAACCCATCGCGATGCCGAGGCGCCTCGCCTCATGAACGCGACCCCAGCAGTACGCTCACCTCATGCGGCGCGAGCGTGACAGTGCTTTGCGCAGCGCCACCGGTCAACAGCGCACTCGCCGGCGTGGGCAGTCGCACGGTGTGTGGCTGGGCACCGTGATTGATGAGAATCCATACTCGTTTGCCCTCACCGGTGCGCTCGCACACTTCCACGTCGGGTGCGACGCCAGGGATGAGCGGGTGAACGTGCGCGGCGCGTGCCAGCGCGTCCAGGACCGTGCGCATCAGTGGTGGATCGAGCCATGCGCCGATGTAGGTGATCGAGCCTTTGCCGACCTGCCGGGTGATGATCGCGGGTTTGCCGGCGAGCCAGCCATTGCCCGCGCCGTAGCGCATCAGGACACGCACGTCGCGTGCCTGCGGGCGCAGGGCTTCGGCCCAGACGGAGGCCTTCCCGGTGCCGAGCCGGCCCGTGAGCGGCACGGGTTTGAGCAATGAGTAGAACTGCTCCACATGCCCGCCGAGCAGCGCCGCGAGCGGTCCGGGCTGGCGCGAGGTCCACAGCGCATCGTACGAGTCCTTCATGCCGCTGCGCGGTCCGAGGACCAGATGCCCTCCCGCGCGCACGTAGGCCGCAAGATGGCGGGCCTCGGTCCTCGACAGGACGTTCAGCGCCGGGGCGACCACCAACCGATACCGACGGAGCGGGGCGCGTGCCGAGACCACATCCACCGATTGCGCGAAGCGTTCGAGGGGACGGTAGAACGCCGTGAACTCGCGCACCACGCCGAAGCGGTTCGTCTGGCGCTGGAAGTCGATGGCCCAGCGGCTCGCATACGACTGCAGCAGGGCGACTCGGCTGTGCGGCGTGGTGCCCGCCAGCGCGGCCCCGGCCAGCGCAAACTGCGATCCGATCGTCTGCACCACGCGGTAGGCGGGGACCGGCTCCCCGTCCGGCCCGACCAGCGTGCCGTGGTACTGCTCCTGCCCATTCAAGGCACTGCGCCACTGCCAGTAGAGCACGGCGTTGGCGCCGTGACCGACGTCCTGCCAGGCGAGATCGCGCATCGCGTACGGGGGCAGGGCGGCGTTCACTGGCGCCCAATCGACGAAGGCCGGCTGGGTCTCCATGACCCAGAAGTCACGTCGCTTGTAGCCGCGCACCAGATCGTCCTGCACGCCGTTGTCCAGCCAGTGATAGCGGCCGTCTGGAACGTAGTCATCCCAGGCGGCGAGCGTCAGCTCGTGGCTGACGGTGTACTGATCGAACTGATCGCCCCAATGTGTGGTGTTGGTGGTGATGAATTGGTCGGGTGCGGCGAAGCGGCGGATCGCCTGCACCTGATTCGCCACGTAGCTCGCCCAGGTCGCGGTCACGAACCGCTTGAAATCGAGCAGCAGTCCGGGGTTCTCGTTCGAGGCGCGCATCGGCACTTGGCTGAAGTGCTGGTAGGTCTGGCTCCAGTACGCGGTGGCCCAGTGGCGGTTCAGGGCCGCCACGGTGCGGTAGCGGTGCCGCAGCCAAGCGTGAAACTGATGGCGTGTCACCGCGTCGAACGAGGGCGGCCCCATTTCGTTGTCGATTTGCCAGCCGATCACGTCGGGGTTGTGCCCGAAGTGCCGGGCCAGTCGGGCCGCGATGTCGCGGCAGAACTTGCGATACACGGGACTGGAGAAGGAGAACTGCTGGCGATTGCCGTGCTGCGCGCGGCGTCCGTCGGCGTGTACGCGCAGCGTCTGCGGGTAACGGCCGGTCAGCCACGCCGGTGGCGCGGCGGTCGGCGTTCCGATCACGACGTAGATGTGATGACGCGCCGCCTCTGCGATGGCACGCTCGAGCCAGCCGAAGTGATATTGGCCCTGATGCGGCTCGAGGCTGCTCCAGGCGAACTCCCCGACCCGCACCACGCGAAGGTGCGCCGCCTGCATCAGCGCCAGATCCTTCGGCCAACGCGCTTCAGGCCATTGCTCCGGGTACCAGGCCGTGCCGAGCAGCAGCGGCGGCGGTGCCGCTGTGGCGAGCAGTGGCAGACCTGCAAGACCTGCGGCCAGGAAGGCCAGCAGAGCACGCCGGGGCCGCCGTACGGTCCAGGAGGCGCGAGGGTTCGGGGCATGGGCCGGCATCAGTCTCTCCAGTCGCGGCGCGTTCCCCTGGCGGCGCTGCCCGGGTCGCAAGGAGTTTCATTGAGTGGAATCATAGCCCACAATATGGGACTCATGGGGAGCGCTTTGGGGGGTCGGGCAATGGTCGATGACGGGAGCATACGCCCGGAGAATGCCGCCGCCGGCGCGGCACCGCTCGACCGACGGACGTTTCTGCAGCTGGCCGCCAGCGGTATCGCGGCGCCACTGTTTGGGACGGCGCATGTCGCCGCGGCGGCCGAGCTGCGGGCGCAGGGTGCGATCGCCCAGAATGATGCTCGAGCCGTGCTTCTGGAGGTCTTTAGGCAACCGCCCGAGACGGCAAGTCCCGGCGCTTACTGGTACTGGCTCGGCGGGCAGGTCAGCCGCGAGGGTATTACCGCCGATCTCGAGGCGATGCACGGCGCGGGCATTTCTACGCCCATGTTGTTCACCATCGGTCGCAGCGGAGCTCACTCGTTGGTGCAGCCGCCGGTCAACGCACTCACGCCGATATGGTGGTCGCTGTTTGAGCATGCCGTTCAGGAGTGCGACCGTCTCGGCATGCGGCTCTCGTTCAATGACTGTGACGGCTGGGGCACGGCTGGCGGACCCTGGATCACCCCAGAGCTGTCCATGCAACGCATTGTCTGGAGCCACAGCACCGTCAGTGGCGGCGATCCGCTGCGCGTGCAAGTCCCGCGGCCACCGGCAAAACACGACTTCTATCGCGACATCGCCACTGTAGCGTTGCCATGGCGCGCCGAATGGGATGACACCAGCCAGACGTGCGGGGCCTCGATTACCACCGACTTGCCCCTGCGCGTGACGGACGCGGCGTTGATCACGGACCCGCAGAATGCACAGCAAGTCATCGACTGGGAGCGAGTCTCGGCCACCCACCCGGCCTGGATCCAATATGATTTCCCCGAGCCCTTTACGCTGCGGTCGATTACGGTGCGCACACCGTCACCGCCTGGCTACGCCCCTGGAGTGTACCGGGCGGCGAACAGCCTCGAGGTTCAAGCGAGCGATGACGGGCAAACCTTTCGCCGTATCGGCGCACTGCAGTATCCCAAGCACGGTTGGCAGACCGATCTGACAACCCTGACGCACGCCGTGGCGCAGACCACGGCGCGTCACTTCCGGCTCGTGCACCATCCCATTGCGCCTCAGCCGTACGAGGAACAGTACGATTTCGGCCAGGATACCCGGTTGCGCTTGTTCAGCATCGTGCTCTGCAGCGAGCCTCGCATCAACGACATTCCGGGCAAATCCGGTGCTCAATGGGCCATCAGCCGGCCGTTGACGGCGCGCGACGTTCCGGATGACGCGTGCATTGCTCTTAAGGACATCATTGATCTGACCGGCGTCCTTCGCGCCGATGGGTCGCTGCGGTGGACTCCGCCGGCGGGCTGCTGGCGCATCCTGCGCATCGGTTGTACCACCACCGGCAGCATGAATTCCGCCGCCGGGGCCGCCGGCGGTCTGGAGTGCGATAAGTTCTCGCCCGCGGTCGCCAAACTACAGTTCGACCGCTGGTTCGGCCAAGCGCTCGCGCGAGTCGGTCCGCGCCTCGCCGGTCGGGTATTGCACATCATTCATGTGGACAGCTGGGAGGCCGGCGCCCAGAACTGGTCGCCAGATTTTGCCGCCGGATTTCACCGCCTGCGTGGCTACGATCTGATGCCTTACATCGCCGTGATGACTGGCGTGCCTCTGGTCAGCGCCGACGTCTCCGAACGTGTTCTGCACGATGTACGCCGCACCATCAACGACCTGATGGACGCCGGTTTCTTTCGCACGATCGGTGACCTGGCGCACGAGCACGGGTGCATCTTCAGCGCCGAGCCGCCCAATCCGACGTTCCCCGCCGATGGCATGGAGCACTTCAAGTACGTCGATCAACCGATGGGCGAGTTCTGGCTGAATACCCCGCGCAACGACAAGCCCACCGATATCAAGGACGCGGTGAACGCGGCACGGCTATACCATAAACCATTCGCACAGGCCGAATCCTTCACCGAGGGGCTGATCACCTGGGCCGAGCATCCTTACCTCCTGAAGGCGCTCGGCGATCACAACTATTGTCAGGGCATCGGGCGGCTCTTCCTGCACGTCTACGCGCACCAGCCTTGGCTGCACCGAGCCCCTGGGATTACGCTTGATGGGATCGGCACGTTCTTCGGCCGCACCCAGACGTGGTGGCAACCGGCCCGAGCTTGGTTTGACTATCTGCGCCGGTGTCAGGCCTTGTTGCAACAGGGGCGCGCGGTCACCGACGTGTGCTATTTCAACGGCGAGAACATTCCCGCTCGCTCCTTTCTGCGCTGGCAGCTCCCCGATCCGCCACCGCTTGGCTACGAGTTCGACACCATCAACCGAGACGCGCTGCTGCGCCTCGCGGGCGTGAACGCCGCCAGAATCGAGCTATCCACGGGACCGCGCTATCGTGTGCTGGTGCTGCCAGACTCCCCGGCGCTCACCCCGGAGGTGGCCACCCGCCTGAGCGATCTCGTCCATGCGGGCGCTGTCGTGGTGGGGCCGCCGCCGCGGTGCTCGCCCAGCCTGACGGACTTTCCGGCGGCAGACACGATCGTTCGTCAGGTGGCTGAGGACCTCTGGGGGGATCTGGACGGAGTGCAGCGAACCGATCGTTCGGTCGGGTCCGGCCGGGTGATCTGGGGTCAGCCTCTCGGTCAGGTTCTCGAATCCCTCGGGGTTCCTCCTGACGTCGATTGCTCGATCCAGGACGGTACCATCCAATGGACGCACCGCGCGGGACCGGACTGGGATCTGTATTTTGTCAGCCATCAATCACCATGCGAGCGTCGAGTGGAATTGACCTTGCGCGTGAGCGGAAAAATTCCGGAACTATGGCATCCCGACACCGGTGCGATAGAGTCGCTCGCGATGTGGCATGAGTCAGACGGCAGAACCACCATCGAGCTGCGAATGGACCCGAACGGATCGGTCTTTATCCTGTTCGCGACACCGGCTGATGACCGGCGGGTCGTTGGGCTCTTTGCACAGGCGCCGGATAGCTCACTCGACGCGGTGCGCCTGGCGCGCGTTGCCGGAATGATCCAAGCGACCGTTGCACAGCCGGGCAGCTGGCTTGTGGAGGAGTCCTCTGGAGCACGAGCACTGCTCGAGGTAGGAACCGTCCCGGCGCCGCTCTTCCTACAGGGTCCTTGGGCGCTCACGTTCCGGGAGCGCTTGGCGGCGCCTCTGCGGCTGCAATTGGATGCGCTGGTGTCGTGGACAGAGCTGCGCCAGGCCGCGGCACGCTATTTCTCCGGCACCGCCGAATACGTCCTGGAATTCGTCCTGCCCGCCGAGCTCATGAGGCCAGAGCAGCGCCTGCAGCTCGATTTAGGGACTGTGCACGAACTGGTCGCGGTGCAGCTCAACGGCACTGATCTGGGGGTCTTGTGGAAGCCACCGTTTATGATCGACATCACGGCGGCGGCGCTCTCGGGTCACAACGTGCTGCGCTGCCAGGTCACCAACACATGGCGCAACCGGATCATTGGGGACCACGGTAAACCGGCGGCTGAACGTACCACGTTCATAGACCCGATGCTGCGGCTCGGAAAGCCGTGGCTGCCCGGTGGCTCGGGCACTACGCTCTCGCCGGCCGGACTGCTTGGGCCGGTGAGCGTGCGCGCCGCGATCGTGAGAACACTCTGATGCCAGACTCGAGTCCACGCCTGCCGTTCCTTGGTCCGGAAACCTGAGGTTACCGTCATGCACTCGCCGCATCTGCGCCGCCTCACCTCAGGGTGTTGCGTCAGTCTCCTGCTCCTTGGCGCCCTGGCCACGCCTGCGGCTGGGGCCCAGGCCCCAGCGCCCGGCTACAGCGTGCGCTACTCGACCATCGGCGCTCTGCTCGCCAATCCCCGCACGCACGCGATCGTCGATCAATATCTCCCCGGCTTCAGTGCCACGCGCATCGCGGATCGCGGACGTCACATGACGTTGCGCCAGGTACAGCCGTTCGATCCGACGGTGTTGACCGATGCGGCACTTGCCAAGATCAACGCCGCGGTGAAGCGCATCACGGGGGCGCCGCCGAGCGCGTGGTTGCGCCAACCGCCTAACGGCCCGACCGCCATCCCGGATGCGCAGCTCGACCCGGCGCGCGATCTGCGTCCCTCACAGCTCGAAGCGGTGCGGCATCACCCGCTGCCCGAACAGTACATTTGGACGCGCGCGCATGCCGCCGCTGGCTTTGGTCTTGAGCCGCGCTATTTCCGGCGAACGTTTACCGTCGCGGCGCTGCCGCCGCACGCGACGCTCTACGTGGCAGGGCCGAGGCAGGCCGCGATCTACGTCAATGGCCACGAAGTCGGGCATTACCAGCTTAACCTCGACGTCCCGATGGGCATTCGCGTCTATGCCTGCGACGTCACGGACGCGCTGCGCCGCGGCCGGAACGTGATCGCGATCGAGGCGGTGCGCGGACCGATGGCGATCAATGAAGCGCAGCGTTCGATTGCCCGGCACCTGCGCGACGGCAAGGTTCTGGCCGTGATGATCGTGCCGGCGCCACGGGGTACTCAGGCGCCGCCGCTGGTGATGAGCGATGGCCGCTGGCGTGCCGCGGCGCACGCGGTGCCCTCGGGCTGGCAGGCCCCCCCATTCGACGCCTCGGGCTGGCGCCGCGTCGATGACCTCGGTGGCATCGAAAGTGCCATTGGGCTGTTCCAGGCGAACGCCGACGCCGGGATGTACGCCTGGCCTGGCTACGACGGGATCTCGCCCTTTCTCGCGCACTACCGGTTGCGCGCCTTGGAGGTTCGGCGCGTATTTGCCGGCATCGGCACGATCCGGCATGTCCAGGCGCTCACCGTCAGCCGCGCGGGCCGCGCGTTTACGGTGACGCTGCCCCACCGGCACGTGGCGCGCCACGATGCCCCGCAGATCGAACTGGATTTCGGACGGGAAGTGGCCGGGCGAATCGAACTGCAGTCCGATTCCGATGCGCCCGCCCAGGTGACCGTTCAGTACGGAGAGTCCGAGGCCGAGGCACGGCTGCAGCCGTTTCTCGGGGTCGATCCGGTCTACCTGCCGCCGCACGGGACCGCGTATGGGCCCAAGAGTGCCTTTCGGTACGTGATCATCCGCTTCACCGGCGGGCGCTCGACGCGCTTTCGCGCGATCCGTCTCGACGGAATCGCCTACCCGGTCCAATACCGCGGCTCGTTCGAGTCCTCCGATCCTCTGCTGAACAAGATGTGGGCGATCGGCGCCTACACCGCGCACCTGTGCATGCAGGACGGGATCTGGGATGCGCCGAAGCGCGATCGTAACCGGTGGATGGGCGATCTCGATGTCAGCGGGCGGACGATTGCCGACGTCTTTGGTGACGGCGCGCTGATGCGCCAGACGCTCGACCGGCTCATCGGTCCGGCACCGGTGCATGCCCACGTCAACGGCATCCCAGGGTATTCGGCGTTCTGGGTGATCGGCGAGCGGCAGTACTACCTGCACACCGGTTCGATGGCGCAGCTGCGCAGCGTGCATAGCCGCCTCGTGCAACTGCTGGCGTTCATGCAAAAGGATCTCGACCGCCGCGGGCTCTTTGCAGACCGGACGCATGCCTGGCCATTCGTCGACTGGGCACCGGGCATGTACGGCAATACCCGACAAACCCGGATGGCGACCCAATTCGAGTACTACGCGGCGTTTCGCGACGGCGCACAGCTGTTGCGCGTCCTGGGTGATGCGAGGCACGCGGCGCGCGTGGCGGCCGAAGCGCAGCGGCTGAAGCGCGCGGCGCAGCGCTACCTCCGCAATGCGCAGGACACGTTCGGCCATCGTTGGCAGCCCAATGCCTACGCGGTGCTCTCGGGGGTCGCGAGCCCGCATCAGTACGCCGCGATCTGGAAGCACGTGCTCATCCAGGCGAGCGAACCGAAGGATCGCGGTTACGACATTACGCCGTACTACAATTTCTACGTCGTCAGTGCGATGGCCAAGATGGGCTACCGGCGCGCCGCGCTCGGTTGGATCCGCGCCTACTGGGGTGGGATGGTCGAGGAGGGCGCGACCACGTTCTGGGAGGCGTACAACCCCACTTGGTTCAAGGGATTCATGTACCAGGCTTCACTGCAGGCTGACGGTGTCTCCGGGTTCAAGGTAAGTCTGGCGCACGGCTGGTCGAGCGGTGTGACGCCCTGGCTGATGCGCGAGGTGCTCGGTATTCACCCAACCGCGGGTGGTTTCGCTCGCGTGACGATCCGTCCCGATCTGCTCGGGCTGACCTGGGCGCGGGGCGCGGAGCCGACGCCGCACGGACTGCTGCGGGTCGCAATCCGCAGAGCGCACGGCTATCGCACCACGGTTGAACTGCCTGCCCACGTCCACGCGAAGATCTCACTGCCGCAGACCGATCGCCGCATGAGCGTCATCGTCAATGGCCGCGCGACTCGAGCCGTGCCGGCCGAGGGCGGCCGCCGTGTCATCGTCCGGTTGAACGGGCCGGGGCGATTCGTGCTGAAGAGTCCCTGACGGGCTCCTCCGGAGCCTCGAGCGACGGCGCCGAGTAGCCGGTGCGCATGGACGGCGGAGGATGCCTCGCGGATCGGGCGTCACCAGCGGCTCGAACGCTCTTCGCGGGCCGATGCGTCATCCCGGGTCACACGGTTGTCCCCTCGGATCATGTGCCGGGGGCGCCCTTCCGAAGGGTCACGGCACGGCCGTACGAGGATCCGGGCTGCCAAGATACGAGAGGTGCGATCGAACCGCGCTAGCGCCTCGAGGCCGAACCGCTCCGGCGGCGTTGTGGGGCAGTGCGCGGTCGCGCGCGGCGCTCACCGCTGGGCTCAGCAGGCTCTTGCGGAGCCGCGGGATGCCGACCGGTCCAGCCCAGATCCTCGCTGATGCGCTGCGCGCTATTGAGCACGTCCCGGCTGAGCGTCTGCATGCGCTGGTCGCTCATGTACTGAGCCGCGCTCGAGACGCTGATCGCGGCAATGGTGCGGCCGGCCACATCACGGATCGGGGCGGCGATGCAGCGGATCTGATCTTCATTTTCTTCCAGATCGAACGCGTATCCCGCGCGCACGTACTGGCGCATCCGCTCGAGCCACTCCGGCAGATTCATCGGCGTGCGCCGTTCGCCGCGTTCGGTTCGGAACAGTTCGACCCACGCATCCTCGTCGAGATCGAGGATCAGCGCCTTGCCGAGCCCGGTGGAGCTCACCGGCTGCAACTCCCCAATGCGCGAGCTGATGTTGATGCGACGTTTGCCCGGCACCTTGTCGAGGTACAGCACGTGACCATGGTCTATGACCCCCAGGTGCACGGTGTCCTCGGTGAGCAGCGCCAGGCGCTCCAGGTGCGGCGCCGCTACGCGCGGCAGATCGAGTTCATCGCGGACGCGGAAGCCGAGCTCGAGCAACTTCGGCCCGAGGCTGTAGCCGCTGTGCGGCACGAATGACAGGTAGCGTCGGTCGGTGAGCGCCGAGGCGAGGCGGTGCGTGGTGCTGCGCGTCAACCCCAGCCGCGCGGCGAGATCGCCGAGCTTGATCGGGCCTTCGGCGACAACATCGATCACGTCGAGCCCGCGCAGCAGCGTTTGACTGCCCAGGCGTGCAGGCTGCGCAATCTCCCCGTGCGCGCTGCCGTCGGACCGCCCTGCCTTTCGCGTGCTTCTCATTATATGGTACCCGTATTAGTATGTGGGACAACGGCGGCGGCCGCAACCGCTGCGCGCCGCCGTCGCCCGTTCAGATCTGTGAGTCGACGCCATCCATGAGCTTTCCCTTGATCCGACAAGTGCGCGCCTACGTCATTCGTGGCGGTGGTGCCGATTACCACGACCAGGCCGGCGGTCATTGGATCGATGATCACATCGCCACGCCGATGAGCCGCTACCCGGAGTACCGCCAGAGCCGGCGCAGCTTCGGCATCAACGTGCTCGGGACCCTGGTGGTCGAGATCGAAGCTGCCGACGGAACCGTCGGGTTTGCCGTCACCACCGGCGGGGAGCCGGCCGCCTACATCGTCGAGCATCATCTGGCCCGCTTCCTCGAGGGCCGCGACCCGACGGAGGTGGAGAAGATCTGGGACCAGATGTACTTCTCGACCCAATACTACGGCCGCAAGGGCTTGGTTGTGAACGCCATCTCCGGCGTCGACCTGGCATTGTGGGACCTGCTCGGCCGGCTGCGCGGCGAGCCGGTTTACCAGCTGCTCGGCGGCAAGGTTCGCGACGAGCTGGTCTTCTATGCCACCGGCTCGCGGCCGGACCTCGCGAAGTCGATGGGCTTCATCGGCGGCAAACTGCCGCTGCATCATGGTCCGGCCGAAGGCGAAGAGGGATTGCGCCGCAATCTCGAGGCGCTCGGCGAGATGCGCAACCGCGTCGGCCCGGACTTCTGGCTCATGCTCGATTGCTGGATGAGCCTTGATCTGCCCTATGCCATCAGGCTGGCGCATGGCGCGCAGGCACACGGCTTGAAGTGGATCGAGGAAGCCCTGTCGCCGGACGATTACTGGGGATACGCACAGCTGAAGCGTAGCACGCCCCCGGGGATGCTGGTGACCACGGGCGAACACGAAGCCACCCGCTGGGGCTTTCGCATGCTGCTCGAGATGGACTGCTGCGACATCATCCAGCCGGACGTTGGTTGGTGCGGCGGTCTCACCGAGCTGCAGAAGATCGCCGCGCTGGCCGACAGCCGCGGCGCGCTCGTGATCCCGCACGGCTCGAGCGTCTACAGCTATCACTTCGTCATCACACGCCACAACAGTCCGTTCGCTGAATTTCTCATGATGGCGCCCGAGGCCGACCGCGTCGTGCCCATGTTTCATCCGCAGTTGATTGGCGAGCCGGTCCCGGTCAACGGCCGGCTGAAGCTGCCCGACACGCCGGGTTTCGGCGTCGAACTGAACCGCACGCTGCCGCTGCACCGGCCGTACCCGCGCTGAAGTGGCACCGACCTTCCTATTCCAGAACCGACAGTCTATCCAAAAGAGCTCCATCGACACGCCATGAAACTGCTGCGCTACGGCCCCGCCGGCCACGAACAGCCTGGGATGCTCGACGCCCAGGGCACCCTCCGCTCCCTCACCGGGATCATTCCCGATCTGCTGCCGGCGCACCTCGCACCGCAAAGCCTCGCCCGTCTGGCGGCGCTCGATCCCACCCGCCTGGCGGCCGTGACGGACGCCCCGCGGCTCGGGGTGCCGGTGGCCGGAACGCGAAAATTCCTGGCCATCGGTCTGAACTTCGCCGATCACGCCACCGAGTCCAATCTGCCGATCCCGACCGAGCCGGTCGTGTTCACCAAAGCGGTGAGCTGTCTGCAGGGGCCGAATGACCCGGTGATGCTGCCGAAGGATTCGAAAAAATCGGACTGGGAAGTCGAGCTCGGTGTGGTCATCGGATCCACGGCCCGCTACGTCGAGGAGCGCGAGGCGCTCGAATATGTGGCCGGCTACGTCGTGGTCAACGATCTGTCCGAGCGCGAGTACCAAATCGAACGCGGCGGAACCTGGGACAAGGGCAAGGGCTGCGACACGTTCGGTCCGGTCGGTCCGTGGCTCGTGACCCGTGATGAAGTCGGCGACGTGCAGAACCTCGACATGTGGCTCGAGATCAACGGCGTACGCAAGCAGACGGGCAACACGCGCACCATGATCTTCGGGGTTGCGACCCTGGTCAGCTACGTCAGCCGCTTCATGACGCTCGAGCCGGGCGACATCATCACCACTGGCACGCCACCCGGCGTGGGCATGGGCCAGAAGCCCCACCCGGTCTATCTCGCCGCGGGGGATCGGATCCGGCTCGGGATCGAGAAGTTGGGCGAACAAGCCCAGACCGTCCACGGTTGGCAGCGGCGCTGAGGAGGACGGGCCATGACCATCTATTCAGGTCGTTTCGAGCGGCGTGCGGCGGTGATTACCGGAGGAGCCTCCGGCGTCGGCCGTGAGGCGGCCGCCCGCATCGTCGCCGAGGGCGGCCGGGTTTGCCTGTGGGACTGGGATGAAAGAGCGCTGGCCGAGGCGGCCCGCGCCGTTCCCGGTGCGCTCACCGCCCGGGTCGACGTTGCCGACCCGGACGGAGTGGCTCGCGCGGCGCAGAGCGCGTTCGCCTCCTTCGGTCGCCTCGACATCCTGATCGCGAGCGCCGGCATCACCGGTCCGACGGCGACGCTGTGGGAGTACCCCATACAGGACTGGCGCCGCGTCATCGACGTCGATCTGCACGGTGTCTTCAACACGTGTCGGGCGGTAGTGCCCCTGATGTTGAAGAACGACTACGGCCGTATCGTCAACATCGCCTCGGTCGCCGGCAAGGAAGGCAATCCGAATGCCTCGGCGTACTCGGCCGCCAAGGCCGCCGTGATCGGGCTGACCAAGTCGCTCGGCAAGGAGCTGGCGCCGACCGGCGTGCGCGTCAACTGCGTGACGCCCGCGACCTTCAAGAGCCCGATTCTGGCGCAGTTGCCGCAGAGCCAGATTGACTACATGCGCTCGAAGATTCCCATGGGCCGGCTGGGGGAAGTCGAGGAGGTCGCATCGCTCGTGTGCTGGCTGGCGAGTGAGGAGTGCTCCTTCTCCACGGCCGCCACGTTCGACATCTCCGGTGGGCGTACGACCTACTGATGTCGACCGCCGCCCGCACCGCACCGCATCGCGCTCCGGGCGCTTCCCACGGCCGTTCCGTCGCGTCGGCGTGGAGGTCGACATGACCGAAGGGTTGAGTCTCATCGACGCCCA
Source organism: Pseudomonadota bacterium (assembly GCA_021826035.1). The sequence goes on from JAKBBE010000017.1 coordinate 24,361, forward strand.
CATGCACCTGTGGGACTTGACGCGCATCCGCTATCCCTGGCTGACCCCGCCGCTGCCGCTCGGCATCACCGGCGACGTCACGGCCATCGCACGCCAATATCTCCTGGATGACTATCTTCACGATGCGGCCGCGGGCGGCGTGCGGATCGAGAAGCTCGTGCACATCGAAGCCGGCGCACACCCCGAGGATGCGCTGGCGGAGACTCGCTGGCTGCAGGCGCTTTGCGAGGCGCGTGGCTTTCCTCAGGCGATCGTGGCGCATGCGCAACTCGAAACGGCGGATGTCGCTGAGCGGCTCGAGCAGCACGCTGCGCATGCTGCGGTGCGCGGCATCCGCCAGATCCTCAACTGGCACCGCGATCCGGCCAAGACGTACACGCCGCGCGACCTGCTCGAGGACCCCGCGTGGCATGGCGGCTTCGCGCACCTGGCGCGCCACGGCCTGTCGTTCGATCTGCAGATCTATCCGACGCAGATGCCTGCGGCGGCCCGCCTCGCAGCGCGGCATCCCGACACTCTGCTCATCCTCAACCATACCGGCATGCCGGTGGACAGAGATGACGTCGGACTCGAACAGTGGCGCCGCGGGATGCGGCTGCTCGCGGCGCAGCCGAACGTCGCGGTGAAGATCTCCGGCCTGGCGATGCTCGATTGGCACTGGAGCGAGGAGTCGCTGCGCCCGTTCGTGCTCGAGACCCTGGAGAGTTTCGGGGCCGCGCGCACGATGCTGGCCAGCAATTTCCCCGTCGATCGTCTGTTCGGCTCGTTCGGCCGGTACTTCGAGGCCTACGCAGGGCTGCTGAGCGCGGCGAGCGCGAGCGAGCGCGCTGCGCTCCTCGGCGGCACCGCGGCGCGGCTCTATCGCATCTGAGTCGCCGATGCCCCGTTGTCCCACCCCTGTCCTTCGGCACCACCAGGCACTGTTCGCATGACACCCAATCCGCTGCTCGGCGTCCTGTTTCACTGGATCGGCGGCCTCGCCTCGGCGAGTTTCTATGTGCCCTACCGTGCGGTGCGCGGCTGGTCGTGGGAGGTGTTCTGGCTGGTCGGAGGGGTGTTCAGCTGGATCATCGCGCCCTGGCTGTTCGCCGGCCTGCAGACCCACCAACTGCTCGCAGTGCTCGCCGCCACCCCGCTGCGCACGCTGGCGCTGTGTTACTTCTTCGGTGTGCTGTGGGGTTTCGGGGGGCTGACCTTCGGGTTGACGATGCGCTACCTTGGCATCTCGCTCGGCACCGCGGTCGCGCTCGGCCTCACGGCGGCCTTCGGCACGCTGATCCCGCCGCTGGTGAGCGGGCAGCTGTTCGGCAGCCTCATTCACAGCGACGGCGGGCGCGTCGTGCTGCTCGGCGTCGCCGTGGCGCTGGCCGGCATCGCCATCGTCGGCAAAGCCGGGCACCGCAAGGAGCAGGAGCAGGACCGCCAACACCTGACCGATCGGGATCGCGCGCTGCCGCGCGCCACCGACTTTCGCAAGGGCATTGCGGTGGCGGTGTTCTCCGGCATCATGAGCAGCTGCTTCGCCTATGGTCTGGATGCCGGCGGACCGATTCGACATCTGACGCTCGCGCACGGGACCGGTGCACTCTGGCAGGGACTGCCGGTGCTGGTCGTGGTGCTGCTCGGCGGGTTCACGACCAACGCGATCTGGTGCGTCTATCTGATCATCAAGAACGCCAGCGGCCGCACCTTCAGAAGCGGCGTGGACGCCAGCGGCGCGAGCATCTCGCTGCGGAACAATTACCTGTTGTGCGCCCTGGGCGGCACGGCCTGGTACCTGCAGTTCTTCTTTTACACGATGGGGGAAAGCCAGATGGGCCGATACGCCTTTTCCAGTTGGACGCTGCACATGTCCAGCATCATCATCTTTGCCACGGTGTGGGGGTTGGCACTGAAGGAATGGAAGGGCGCGAGCCGGCGCAGCTTTGTCCTGATGAGCGCAGGTCTCCTGACGCTCATCGGCGCGACGGTCGTGATCGGTCTTGGCAACTACCTCGTGGTGCGCGGATGAGCGCCGGGCGTCGGACTCGCGCCGTGGGCCGCGCCGCAGCCGCTTGCGCGCTGCTCGTCGCGGCGCCGGCCTGGGCCGCCGGCCATTGGACGGCGGCCTGGTATTCCCCGCCCTATCCCACAACCGCGGTATGGGGCTGCAATCAGCAGCGCACGTTTTCCCACCAATCCGTGCGTCAGGTCGTGCAGCTCGAGGCCGGCGGCGACCGGGTGCGTGTGCGTCTGACCAACGAACTCGGGCTCTCCCCGGTGCGCTTCGGTGAGGTCACCGTCGCGGTGTCTTCGCCGAACGGTGTGCTGCGCACAGGGTCCGTCCACGTGCTCACCTTCGGCGGCCAGCAGGGCGGGCGCATTCCGGTCGGCAAGGCCTGGGTGAGCGACCCGATCGCGATGCACGTGCACCGCTTCGAGAATGTCGCCATTTCGGTGTATTACCCCTCGGGCGCCGCTCCCGCCGGCCACCTCGAGAATCTCTGGGTTTCCCCGCCGGGCAATCACGTGACCGAAGCGGTCTGGTCGCAGGGCGGACGGCCGCAGGCACCGGGCCTCGCCAGCGGCGTCGAGGTTTCCAATCAGTACCCACGCCCGGTGCTGGTCGCCTTCGGGGATTCCATCACCGAGGGCTTTTGTTCCACGCCGGGAACGCATCGAGACTATCCGGCGCAGCTCGAGCGTCTACTTGCACATCACGCGGGTGATCGCCACTGGGTGGTGATCAATTCCGGGATCAGCGGCAACCGCCTGCTGCACGATGGCGCCGGACCGAAGGCGCTGGCTCGCTTCAAGCGCGATGCGCTCGACATCCCGGGCGTGCGCGCCATCGTGCTGCTCGAGGGCATCAATGATATCGGCTGGGCCTACGACCCGCGGGGCGACACCGGCCCGCTGCCGGCGTCGGCCATCATCGGGGCGTACCGTGACTTGATCCGCCGGGCGCACGCACACGGGATCAAGATCTTTCTGGGCACGTTGACGCCTTATATGGGCGCCACGTACGAGCATCCGCTCGGTGAGCGGGTGCGCCAGCAGGTCAATGCCTGGATCCGCCAGGGTCACGGCTTCGACGGCGTGATTCATTTCGACGGTGCGCTGCGCGATCCACGCCATCCGCACCATTATCGCGGCGCCGATCAGTGCGGGGACGATCTGCATCCCAACGATGCGGGCTATCACCTCATGGCCGAGACCGTCTATCGCGACCTGTTCGCGTCCGGCCAACCGCTCGCACGGGCCGCATCGGCCCACGCCGCGCGCTGAGGGCGCGGGCCGTGGCCAAGATCAACCGCCGCCGCGCGCTGCTCGGCACGGGGCTGCTCGCGGCGGCGCCGGTATTGTTGCATGCGACCGAGGCGCGCGACGGGCAGAAGCCGGCCGGGCCGCCGGCCGGGCCGCTCAGAGCCGTCGGCCTGCGCGCCGAGCGCATCGCGCTGCCGCTCGGGCTCGAAGTCCCCGAGCCGAGTCTTTCCTGGGCGCTCGAGAGTCGCGCGCGCCGCGTCGTGCAGAGCGCCTACCGGATCACCGCGGCGAGCAGTCGCGAGCGGTTGCTCGCCGCGCCGCCTGATCTCTGGGACAGCGGCGTGGTGCGCACCGACCGTTGCTTCGATGTCAGGTACGCGGGTCGAACGCTGGTCTCGGCACAACGGGTCTGGTGGCGCGTGCAGGTGTGGGACGGCCACGGCCGAGCCGGGCCCCCGAGCGAGCCGGCCTGGTTCGAGATGGGGCTGCTGCAGCCGTCCGACTGGCAGGCCGAGTGGTTGGACATCGAGAGTCCCGAGGAGCGCGCGGACCGCGCCGCGGGCCTGCACTGGATCTGGACTGACGCGCCGCCGCTGGCGGCACAACCCCAGCAGTTCCGGTATAGCTTCGAGCTGCCGGCCGGCGTGCGTCGGGCACGGCTGTGGCTGTCCGCGAAGGATGATCTGCTCGGCGTGTGGATCGACGGCCATCCGCTGGCCCTGCCCGCCGAGCGGCCCTGGGGGTCGATGCAAGATTTGCCGTTGCCGGTGACGCCCGGCCGGCACGTCATCGCCGTGAGTGGCCGCGCGGACCCGGGGACTTTCATGCCGGGCACCGGCGGTGCGCTCGCCGCGATGGTGAAGATCTGGCACGGCGAGGGGACCCTCGAGCGCCTCGACAGCGGTCCGTCGTGGCGCACCTCGCAGACGGCCCCGCCGCACTGGATGGGCGCGGATTTCGACGACCGCGCCTGGGCGCACGCGCAGCCTGCGGCCACTGCCCCGCCCTGTGATCCTCGGCCGCCGCGCCCGGCCATGTTCGCGCGCCGGGATTTCATCATCACCCGACCGATCGCGCGCGCCAGACTGTACGCCACGGCGCTCGGTGCCTACGAGCCATACATCAACGGGCAACGCCTGGGAACGGCGCGGCTCGCCCCGGAGATCACCGTTGCCCGCGACCACGTCCTGTATCAGTGCTACGACGCGACGGCACTGCTGCATTGCGGCACCAATGCCATCGGCGCACTGATCGGCGACGGCTGGTACGCATCCGCATTCAGCTGGAACAACGAACGCTACGCGTTGGCCGGTAGTCCGCGACGCTTCCTTGCGCAATTGGTCATCGAGTACACCGACGGGGAGCGCGACGTCATCGTCACGGACTCGCGCTGGCAGCTCGCCGAGTCGATGATCCGCGCCGCGGAGATCTACAACGGCGAGGAGTACGACGCGCGTCTGGAGCGGCCCGGCTGGAATGCCCCGGGGTACGACGCCGCCGAGTGGCGCGCCGCCACGGTCGGTGAGCGACCCCGCGAGCGGCTCGTGGCGCAGGTGGATCCGCCGATCCGCGCGCTCCAGATGCTGGCGGTGCGCGCCGTGAGCGAACCGCGGCCTGGCGTGTACGTGTGTGACTTCGGGCAGAATTTCGCCGGGTGGTGCCGCCTGCACGTCAGCGGAGCGGCCGGCACGCGGGTGCGATTGCGGCATGCGGAGATTCTCCATCCGGACGGCACGATCAATACCTCCAACCTCCGCGCGGCCCAGGCGACCGATCACTACACGCTGCGCGGTGATCCGCACGGGGAGATCTACGAGCCGCATTTCACGTATCACGGTTTCCGTTACGTCGAAATCACAGGCTTTCCCGGCGTGCCGACCCGCGAGTCGCTCGACGGGGTCGTGGCGCACACCGACGCCGCCGAAACCGGCGCACTCGAGCTCGAGCAGCCCATCGCGCAGCAGATCTGGCACAACGCACTGTGGAGTCAGCGCTCGAATTTCTTCGGCGTGCCGACCGACTGTCCGCAGCGCGATGAGCGCATGGGGTGGATGGGCGACATCCAGGTCTTCCTCGATGCCGCCGCGTTCAACATGGACGTCGATTCATTCATCCGCCGGTTCCTGGGCGAAATTCGCGCCGGACAGACGCCCGACGGCGCCTTTCCGATCGTCACGCCCCAGCCGCTGTCGTTTCCCGAACTCGTCACCGCGGGGTGGAGCGACGCGGGCGTCATCCTGCCCTGGACCCTCTACCGTCGCTACGGCGAGACCGGCGTGATCCAGCAGAACTGGTCCCCCATGCAGCGCTGGGTCGATTACGTGGCGCAGGCCAATCCGGACTTCATCTGGCGCCACCGCCGCGGCCTGGACCTCGGCGACTGGCTGTCGGTGGTTTCGACCGATCCGCAGGTGGCGCCGAACCCTGCGCAGGCGACGACCCCGAAGACCTTGGTCGCCACCGCGTACTGGGCGCGCTGCGCGGCGATGATGGCCGAGATGGCGGGCGCGATCGGCCACCCCGAGCAGGCGCAGCGCTACGGGCGCATGCACCAGAGCATCCGCTCGGCCTTCCAGCAGGCATTCGTTCGAGCCGACGGCACGGTCGGTAACGGCAGTCAGACCAGCTATGCGCTCGCGCTGCGCTTCGGTCTGGTACCGCCGGCGTTGCGCCTGCGCGCCGGGGCGCATCTGGCCGCGAATGTCGCGAGCCGCGGCAACCTGCTCTCCACCGGCTTCCTGGGCACACCCTGTCTGCTCGATGCGCTCGCCGACAGCGGCCAGGCGCACCTGGCGGTCACGCTGCTGCTGCAGACCCGCTATCCCTCCTGGGGCTACATGATCGAACACGGTGCGACCACGATGTGGGAGCGCTGGAACGGCAACGCCGTTGATCAGTCCATGAACTCCTTCAATCACTACGCGCTCGGCGCGGTGGTCGGTTTCATGTACCGGCGGCTCGGGGGGATCGACGCGGCAGCGCCCGGGTTTCGCCGCATCCAGGTCGATCCGCTGTTCGATCCGCGCATCCCGCGCGTGCGCGCGCACTATGACTCCTGTCTCGGTCGGATCGACACCGAGCTCGAGGGCGGTGCGCAGGGTCTCACGCGGCTGCGGCTGCGTGTGCCGGCCAACAGCAGCGCGCAGGTGAGTCTGCCCGGGCGTGCGCACGAGTGGCGCGCCGACGGGCAGCCGCTGCGCACGGCCGTGCTTCGAGCGGTGCAGCCGCGCGTGGGCGCGTTCGCCGCTGAGTTCGGCTCGGGTATCTATGAACTGACGAGAGACTGATATGACGCCACGCAAACTCGCCCTGTTGCACACCTCTCCGGTGTTGACGCCGTTGTTCGCCGCGCTGTGCACGCAATGGTTGCCAGAGGTGCGAATTTTTCACACCGTCGATGAGAGCCTGATCAAGAACACGATCGAAGCCGGGCGGCTGCAGAAAACCACCCTGCGGCGGCTGGCAAACCTGGTCGGATCGGCCCTCGAAGGCGGCGCGGACGCGGTGCTGGTGACCTGCTCGTCCGTCGGGCCGGCCGTCGATCTGGCCCAGCAGCTCTACGACGCGCCGGTCCTGCGAGTCGATGCGCCGATGGCGCGTGCCGCGGTTCAACAGGGTCGGCGTATCGGCGTGCTCGCCACCCTGCGCACGACGCTCGAGCCGACCTCGGCACTGGTCCGCCGCGTGGCGCTCGAGGCCGAGCGCAAGGTCGAGGTCGTGGAATGTCTTTGCGAAGGGGCGTTTGACGCGGTGCTGGCCGGTGATACCGCGACCCATGATCGGCTCGTGAGCGCCGCGCTCACGGAAAAAATGCGGGACGTTGACGTCATCGTGCTTGCGCAGGCGTCCATGGCCCGCGTCGTTGCGGCATTGCCGCCCGGAGCGGTCGCGGTGCCGGTGCTCTCCAGTCCCGAATCCGGGGTCCGCCAGGTCCGCGCGGTGTTCGGTCTCGGGACTGCCTGAATGCGGCGCAAGCGCTACGCCGTCGTCGCCCTGTTGAGCGTCGTCTCGGTCATCACTTTTCTGGACCGGATGGCGATCTCGGTGCTCGGGCCGAGCATCCAGCGCGATCTGGGCCTCTCACCCGTGCAGTGGGGCTGGGTGCTCAGCGCCTACGTGATCGCCTACGGACTGTTCGAGATTCCCTCCGGCGCGCTCGGGGATCGCCACGGGCAACGGCGGGAACTGTCGCGCATTGCCGCCTGGTGGTCGGGCTTTACGGCACTCACCGGCGCGTGCTCACGGTTCATACCGCTGGCGATCGTGCGCTTCTGTTTCGGTCTCGGCTCGGCGGGTGCCTATCCGAATGCCTCGGGTGTGCTGTGGCGCTGGCTGCCGGCGCGTGAGCGGGCGCGCGGTCAGGGGGCGGTGTGGGCGGCGAGCCGTCTCGGCGGGGCGCTCGCCCCGTTGCTGCTGGTGCCGCTCGCCCTTCACTTCGGGTGGCGTTCCGTCTTCTGGGTGCTCGCGGTCATCGGCGCGGCCTGGGCGGTTGCGTGGTGGGCGTGGTTTCACGACCAACCGGCCGACCAGCCGGGCATCCGGCCGCAGGAGCTGGCGGAGATCGGCATTCGTCGCGCCCCCGCGCACGGCGGCAAGGGCGCACTCGGGCGGCTGCTGCGGCTGCGTCAGCTGTGGCTCATCGTGCTCGCGTATGGTTGTTACGGCTGCGGCAGTTGGTTCTATTTCAACTGGTTCCCGACCTGGATGGTGCATGCCGGGCACTTCTCGCTGCGCCAGATGGGTGTCTATGCAGCCTTTCCGTTCCTGCTCGGCATCGGCAGCAATCTCGCCGGCGGCGTGATCTGTGATCGGCTGGGTCTGCGGATCGGTCTGCGCAACGCCACTCGGCTGATGACCGCCGGCTGTCTGACGGTCGGCGCGGCATTGCTGTTCGCGATGAGCATGGCCACCGGCCGCATCGCCGTCGTCGTGCTGGCGAGCGCCGGGTTTGCCACCATGGACCTGATGCTGCCGGCCGCCTGGACGATGTGCATGAGCATCGGTGGCAGCCACGGTGGCGCGGCGACGGGAGTGATGAACACCGCAGGCCAGGTCGGAGGGGTGCTGTGCACGCTCGCCTTTGGCTATATCGTCGGGGCGACCGGCAACTACGAGCTCCCCGTGCGCGCCGTGGCGCTGATGGTGTTGGCCGCAGCGTTGGTGTTCGCCTGCATCGACTGCACGGCCGGTCTAGCGGCCGAGTCGGACGTGCTCGAAGAACCCCTCGCTGCCCACCTGGCCGCCCTTCAGAACAAGCTCTAACCCCTCGAGCGCCGCGCGGTCGGCGTGCGCCCGGCACAGCGGGGCGCCCGGCTCCAGAGAGGTGTGCCAGGTGAGCGCCTGCAGCCCGAGCTGCGCCACGGCATGACTCGAGGTGTCGCCGCCGGCCAGCAGCACGCGCGGCAACGGCACTGCAGCGAGGATGCGAGCGGTGATCTCACCGAGACGCCGACCGAGGACCTCACCGGCGGCCGCGGTGCCGGGCGTGAGGGCTCCGAGTGCGCTGTACACGACGGTGCTGCGGCCCTCGCGGAGATGTCGGACCACCGTCTCCACGCACCGATCGGTGCTCGCGCCCGCGCGGGCCTCGCTCACCAGCGCCTCGGCCTCGACAGCCACGCCTTGATAGCCGGTGCGCAGTGCCGCGTGGATCTGCTGCTCGGTGACGGGCGAGCAGCTGCCGCTGACGACGAGCAACGTGTCGACGGCACGGGCTGTGCGCCGTGGCGCGGTCTCAGCCGCCATCAGCCCGGCGGCCCGCCAGGCGCGGATGAGCGCATAGGGCAGCCCGGAGCTGCCGGCGCAGAACAGGCGGTGCGTGCGGGCACGCTCCCAGATCAGCGTCCCGGTGCGCAGCAGGTCCGTCTCGCTGACACCGTCGAAGAGAACCGCCTCATCGCCGGCCGATTCGCAGCGGCGCAGGGCCTCGGCGGCCGCATCTTGGTTCAACGCCGGCAGTTCCACCCGGCCGATCCGCATCGTGGTCTGCGCACCGAGATGACGGCACAGGTCTGCCTCGTGCATGGGCGTCACCGGGTGTGAGCACATGGTCGGGTGCCGGTCGATGCGGTAGACCGTTCCCGCGGCCGCCGCGAACAGGTTCCCGAACGCCACGTAACGACGCAGGTGCGGCGCCCCCACCACGATCGGAATGAACGGGCCGGGGAGCGTTGCGCGGCCGATCTCGAGCGCACGCCCGATCGAGCCGACCTCCGGGGCACTGTCGAAGGTCGAACAGGTCTTGTACTGGGTGATCGGGGCGCCGAGGGCGCCGAGCCGTGTCAGGAGCGCCGGTAGATGCGCGCTCATCCAGTGCGGCGAGCGGCTGCGACTGTCGCCGGCGATTCCGAACGCCCGACAGGCGGCGAACTTGCGCTCGAGCGCCTCGCTCGGTGCACCGATGAACAGCACGCTGTCCACCCCGGCCGAGGCCAGCACCTCGAGCACGTCGGTCGAGCCGGTGAAATCATCGCCGTAGTACGCATACAGGGGGTGCGCCATGCGATGCGGCTCAGCGGCCGAACCGCTCGAGGGCCTCGGCGAGCTCGCGGTGCTCGCGTGCATACTCGGTCAGCGAAAGGCCGGCCACCGCCGCCGCCCACGCCTGGCGCAGACTGCGCACCCCGGCGGCCGCGCCGCCCGGATGGCCGATGATGCCGCCGCCGCAGGCATGAATGAGATCCACCGAGCCGAGGGCCTGCCAGGTGCCCGGCACCTGGCAGGCGGTCTGGCCCGAGGAGAACACCGGCATGATCTGGCAGCCGGGCGAGGGCGGGGCAAACATCGGTGTGAGGCACTCACGCGCCGAGGCAATCACCGAATCGTTGCTCTCGCAGAATTTGTTGTCGAGTCCGTTGACGTGAACGTGATCGATGCCGGCGAGTCGCCACAGCTTCTGCCATGCCGGGAAGCTCACGCCGAGCGCCGGTGAGCGGCCGAGCAGACCCCAGCCATTGCGGTGCCCGTGGATCGGTACCTGGCACTGAGCGCGCAGGGCGGTCAGACCGGCGAGGCCCACGCTGTGCAGGCTGACCATCACGCAGTTGCCGCCCTCGGCCACGACGCGCTCGTGGCGGCGCAGCATCTGGTCGATCTCACCGGTGATGTTCACGGCATAGAGCACACGCTGTCCGGTGCGCTCGGCGTGCTCGCGCAGCACCTGCATCACCGCGCTGAAACGCGCTTCGAACGGACAGTGCGGGCCGTCCGCCTGCAGCTCATCGTCCTTGATGAAATCGATACCGGCCGCAGCCAGTTCCGCGACCCGGGCGGCCGTTTCGGCCGGCGAGAGGCCGACGCTCGGCTTGATGATGGTGCCAATGAGCGGCCGGCCCTGCACACCGCTCAGCTCGCGCGTGCCGGGCACGCCGAACTGCGGGCCGGGATACGCGCCGAGAAAATCCGGCGGCAGCGTCAGATCGAGCAGGCGCATCCCGGAGAATGCGTGGAGCTCCCAGAGATTTCCGGCCACGGTGGCGAGCAGGTTCGGTAGCGAGACGCCGAAGTTGTGCAGCGGCCAGGACAGGGTCACTTCCGCGGTGCGCCAGCGGCCATTACCGCCGCTCGGCTGCCATGCGCCGGGCAGCGAGGGGCCGCCGGTTTCGCCCAACGGTGTCAGGGAGTCGACACGCGCGGCGAAGCGTTCGCGCAGCGCATCCGTCTCGCCCGCGACGCGCACGAAGGTGCCAGTCGACTGCTCCCCGGCCATGGTCGCCGCCGCCGCCTCGAGCGGCCGGGCCGTCTCGATCCAGTAGCGCGCGCGGACGCGTGCCTCTTCAGGACTGTTGGAAGTAGACATCGTACGACTCGTTCTGAACCTGATAGAAGGGGACGAACAGAATCTCGCGCCCCGCCTGCGACTGGCGGTAGGTTGCGTTGATGCCCGTGACCGGCGTGAGCCCCGGCAGGTGCAGCCGGGGGACGGGCGTGTCGGGCCCGGCGAAGTTCAACGCGCTATAGGTAATCGGGCCGCGCAGCAACGCGACCGTCTCGGGGTGCGAGCGGTCGATCGGCTCGGTGCGCAGACGCTGCGGCAAGTGCAGCTCGACCCGGTCCCCGTCGCGCCAGGTGCGTCGCAGCACGGCGAAGGTGCCGGGCTGTGCCGCCACCCCGACCGTCCGTCCGTTGATGCGCAGCTGCGCATCGCTGCTGAGCCAGCCGGGGATGCGCACCATGAGCGCGAACGCCGCCGGTGCACTCGTCCCGATCTTCAGCGTGACCGACTCTCCGCTCGGGTAGTCGGTGTCCTGAGTCACCGTGACGGCGCGTCCGCCCGTGCGCCAGCGCACACGCGAAGGGGTGAACAGGTTCACGTAGAGCGCGCCCGGGGCATGGAAGTAGATGTTGCGCACGTAGTCCGCGACGCCCTGGACCAGAGTGCCCGAACAGCACGGCCACTTCTGGGGGTAGAACACTTTCTTCGCCCCCGGGTTGTAGCTCGAGTAGTAGGGGGAGTTGCCATTGGAGTCCGGCGGACGCACCGCGAGCAGGCCGTTCCACATGATCCGCTCGAGCCCATCGCCGTAGCGTGCATCGCCGGTGAACCGCAGCAGGTACCGTGCGAGCTTCATGGTCGCGTAGGTGCCGCAGGGCGTCTCGAAGTGATTCGCAGTCGTGGTGAGGCTCGAATACAGGCCGCCGCTGCCCGGCGCGATCAGCAGCTCGTTCGGGCCCCAGCCGCCGGTGGCGAAGCTCTGTTCACCGAGGAACGTCCAGCCGTTGACGATCGCCTCGCGGTAGCGCGGCGCACCGAGCTCCAGATACGCCATGGCCGCGGAGCTCAGCGCCATCACGTGGCTGTACGCCTGGCGGCCGGCGAGGACGTTCTCCCCGCGCGCGAGCGGATCGAAGTACGGCTGATCGAGCAGGTATTTCACCGCCAGGTCCCGTACCCGGCGCTCGCCGGTCAGGCGCGCCGCCGTGAACAGATTCTCCGAGACGATGTAAGTCTCGTCGTAGGGAGGGTTTTTCACCCCGATCCGGTCGCGGCTGACCGGGGAGATGAACGGCAGGGCGCCCTGGATCACCCGCGGAATGAGCGATCGTGCCTGCGGCATGCCACTCAAGCGGTAGGCGTCGATCAGACCGATCATGTGCTTGTCGAGCACGTACGCCGGCCACATCTTCCAGGCGCCTTCGCCGGCGTAGGGGACCGGGTTCGCCTCGAGCGCCGCGCCGAACCCGCGGACCAGTTCGTGCACTTTCGAGCCGCAGGCCGCATCCCCGGTGCAGCGACCGATGCGCGCCAGGCCCGACACGTACTGACCGAAGGAATGCCCCGGAATGAAACCGTCCGCACCATACCAGCCGCCCATGTCGATGCCCGGCGCGGGCAGCCCGGCGTGTTCGCGGTACACCTGCAGTAGCCGGTCGTTGTCGAGCGCCAGATAGTGCGCGTGGATGAAGTCGTATTGCGCCTTCAGTGCCCCACCGGTCAGTGCGACCTCGTCATAGTCGAACTCGGTGAGCAGCTGCCGCGGCGCGCCCTGCACGGTCCGCGCGGGTGTTGCCGCGCGCGCCCAGCGGGTGCGTGTCCCGATGACCCCGAGCCCGGCGGCAGATGCGGCCGATTGCAGGAAGGTCCGGCGTGAGGTCGGTCGGTTCATGGTGATACCTCGAGATACAGTCGATTGAGCGCGGCGATGAGCGCCGCTGCCGGTTCACGCACGCCGAGCGCTGTGCGCAGACGCAGCGAGGCGCGCTCCTGGAAGTTCATGTATCCCGCATGGCGGGGGCGCACCCAGGCGCCCTCGAGCGTCGCTCGGGTGTTGCGGTAGAAGCCGAGCGACGCCTCGTTGGCGTGCGGATCTTCCCAGGCGGCGCGGTGGGCCGGTTGGCCGCCACCGGCCACATACGGCCCGCATTGCGCTTCAGCGCTCGCCAGCCAGCGCGCGAAGGCGAACGCCGCATCGCGCTCGTGGCAGCGCGCAGAGACCGCGATGCCGGTGCCGCCGAGCGCCGACCCGGCACGCGACCCGCCGCGCTGCAGCGGTGCCAGGTCGGAAAATGCCAGACGGGTGCCGGGTGCATCATGCCGTGCATAGCTGACATAACCATACACCAGCGGTGCGCAGACGGCGGTCCCCTCCGGCGCGGCCATCTGCTCCAGCACCGCAATCGGATCCCACTCGGCGCTGCGCGGATCGAGCCGCGCCACCAGTTCGCACAGGCGCTCGTACGCTTCAGCGCCCGCCGTCGGATCGAACAGCGGCTCGCCCTGCTCGCGCGCCGGGTGTCCGGCGAGCCCACAGAGCGTGAACAGCGCCATGAGATTGTGCGGCGGGCGCAACGGACACAGCACGGCACCGCCGGCCGCCAGCTCGAGCACGGCCGCCCAATCCGCCGGGGGCGCCGCGAGACGGTCCGGCCGCCACGCCTGGACCTGGGCGGCGGCGTCGATCGGCAGCGCCCACAGCCGCTGTTCGAAGCGGTAGCTCTGCAGCGAGGCCCCGACCGCTGCGCAGAGCGCATCACTCCCGGTGCCGGTCTCGAGCGGCGCGAGACAGCCGGCGCGCGTGACCTGCCCGACGTGGGGGTGATCGATGACGATCAGGTCGTAGCGGGCCGCGAGCTCGGCCACGGGAAACGACTCAAAATCCTGCAGTGAGCGGCGCTCCCACTCGATCCGTACCCCGGTGCGCTCGCGCCACGCCGCCGAACAGACGTGCAGCGGCCCGTAGCCGCGCGGGTGATCCCAGGTCATGCCCCGCAGCCGGATCGAGTGCGTCTCGTCCATCCCCCATTCCCCCGTGTTCGTCCGTTCGACGGTGCCAGTTGACATCGTTTGTTAACGAACATAGCATTTATCTGCAAACTATACGCGAGGAACCCGGTTGAAGACAGCGCACGCAGACCGCGACGCGCCGACGACGACCGCGGAGCGACCGCTGGAGGGGGTGCTGGTACTGGATTTCAGCCAGTTTCTAGCCGGGCCCTCCTGTTGCCTGCGGCTGGCGGATCTCGGTGCCGAGGTCATCAAGGTGGAGCGTCCACAGGGCGGGGATCTCTCCCGTCGCCTGTATCTTGCCGACCAGGCCTTTGGCGGCGACAGCGCGCTCTTTCATACCATCAACCGCAACAAGCAGAGCTTCGCGGCGGACCTGAAGGATCCGGCCGACCTGGCGCGCGTCAAGGCGCTGGTTCGTCGAGCGGACGTGATGGTGCACAACTTTCGCCCCGGCGTGATGGACCGCCTCGGTCTGGATTACGCCACGGTGGCGGAGCTGAACCCGGGGCTGATCTATGCGGCCATCACCGGCTACGGCACCCGCGGCCCCTGGCGCAACAAGCCCGGGCAGGATCTGCTGGTGCAGGCGATGTCGGGGCTCGCTTGGCTGTCCGGGGATGCCGTGCAGGGACCGGTGCCGATGGGGGTGTCCATCGCTGACCTGATGGCCGGCGCGCAGCTCTGTCAGGGCGTGCTGGCGTTGCTGGTGCGGCGGGGTCGTACCGCCCGGGGCGGGCGCGTGGACGTCAGCCTGTTCGAATCCGCCATGGACATGCAATTCGAGCAGTTCACCGCCTTCCTGAACGGCGATGGGCAGCAACCACCGCGCGATACGGTCAACAATGCCAGTGTCTACATCGGCGCGCCGTATGGCATCTACCGGACCGCCGACAGCTACCTGGCCGTCGCCATGACGGCCATCGATCGGCTCGGGGCGCTCATCGGCTGCGAGGCGCTGTGCCAATACACCGACCCGCAGCGCTGGTTCGCCGAACGCTCGACCATCAAGTCCGTCCTCGCCGAGCATCTGGCACTGCAGCCGACCGCCCAGTGGCTCGCCATCCTCGAGCCGGCCGATATCTGGTGCGCCGAGGTGTTCACCTGGCCGCAACTCGTCGCGAGCGAGGGCTTCGCCGCGCTCGCCATGACCCAGGAGATCCACGACGAGGAGCACGGTACGCTCACGACCACGCGCTGTCCGATCCGCGTCGACGGCGCGCCGCTCACCCAGTCCCGCGGCGCACCCACGCTCGGGCGGGATACCGAACAGATCCTGCACCGCTTCGCACTCGATGCGCCGGGAGAGTCCACATGATCGTCGAGCAGTATTTCGAGGACTACGAGGTCGGCGCCGAGCGGCGCTCCTTCGGCCGCACGATCACCGAGGCGGACATCGTTGCCCACGCCGGGCAGACCGGGGACTTCTTCCCCCATCACATGGACGCCGAGTGGTGTGCGGCCCAGCCGTTCAAACAGCGCATCGCCCATGGCACACTGGTGCTGAGCGCCGGCATCGGCATGACGGCCCAGTCCATCAATCCGCGCGCCATGTCGTACGGCTACGACCGCGTACGCTTCATCCGCCCGGTGTTCATAGGCGACACGATCACGGTCACGACGCGCATCAGCGAACGGCGCGATCACCCCAAGCGCACCACGCATGGCATCGTCGTGGAACAGGTCACCATCGCCAAC
Source organism: Pseudomonadota bacterium (assembly GCA_021826035.1). The sequence goes on from JAKBBE010000017.1 coordinate 40,028, forward strand.
CAGCGCGAGGAGACCGTGCTCGCCTGCGAGCATCTGTATCTGGTCGAGCGACGCGAGACCGCCGCGTGAACACCGGCCAGCCGCGCCTGTGAACGTCGCGCGCGCCACGCTGCTCGCGGTCGTGCTCTCAGGAGCGCTGGCGGCGCGAGCCGAGGCGGCCGCGCCGCTGCGCTTCGGGCTCTCGAGCGCGGGCCTGAGTTACCCGTTCGCCGCCGCGATCGCCCGGGGCTTCGAGCAGGCCGCCGCGCGCGCCGGCGTGCAGACCGTGGTGCTCGATGCCCAGAACCGCGTGCAGAAGCAGGCCAACGATCTGCAGGACCTGATCGCCGAGCGGGTCAACGGCATCGTGCTGATGCCGCTCGACTCGGTCATCGCCGAGAGTTGGGTCAACCGCGCGACGCGGGCCGGGATCCCGGTCGTGGCCGTCGGCTCGCAGGTGGGCAATCCGGCGCACCGTCCCCTGCGCTCGGTCTACCCGCCGCTCACCGCCCTGGTGACCCAGGACGAGACGGCCGCGGGCCGTGAAGCCGGGAAGTTGGCCGCGCAGCTGCTGCCGCCGGGGCGTCTGGCGCGCATCGCCATCATCCAGGGTGCGCCGGGATTTCCCGAGGTGCTGCAGCGGGAGCGCGGCTTCAAGCAAGGTCTGCAGGCCGCGCACGTGCGCTATCGCATCGTCGCCACGCAGCCCGGCGACTGGCGCACCGAAGCGGCGGACGTGGCCTGTCAGAACATCCTCGAGGCGCATCCGCGGGTGGACCTCTTCTTCAACGAAGCCGACGACATGGCCGTGGGCTGCGCTCGCGCGGTGCGCTCGGCGGGATCGCACGCGAAGCTCATCGGCATCGGCGGGTCGCGTCTGGCCATGCTCTCGCTGCAAGCGGGCCGTATCGACGGCACGGTTTGCTACAAGCCGCTCGAGCTTGGCGCGCTGGCATTCCAGGCGCTCTACGGCGAGGTGACCGGCAAGAAACCGCTGCACGCAGCCTTCATCACCTATCACACACCCGGCATCACCCGCGCGAACGCGCGCGCCTGCCGTGGTCAATGGTGAGGCGCCCATGCCGCACGCCGTGCCGCTGCTCCGACTCGAACACCTGGCCAAGGTGTATCCGAACGGCACCGCGGCGCTGCGCGGGGTCGACCTCATCGTCGAGTCCGGCACGGTCCACGGGCTGCTCGGCGCCAATGGTGCCGGTAAGTCCACCCTGATCCGCATCCTCAGCGGTGCAACGGAAGCCACCGCGGGCCGCATTCTGTGGCGGGATACTGCGGTGCACTGGCGCCATCCGGCCCAGGCACGCACCGCCGGCGTCGCGACACTGCACCAACAGATCCCGCTCGTCGGCACGCTCTCGGTGCTCGAGAACGTGTTCCTCGCCGAGGACGGCTGGGCGCGACGCGCCGGCGCGCAGAGGCGCCGGCTCGCCGCGCTGATGGATGCGCTCGGCTATCACCTGCCGCCCGACCAACCCCTCGCGATGCTGCCGATCGGCGCGCGGCAGATGGTCGGACTCCTCCAGGCGCTCGCCGCCGAGGCGCAGCTCATCGTCATGGATGAACCGACCGCGTCGCTCGCGGCACCGCAACGCCAGATCGTGCACGCTGCGATCCGCCGCCTCGCCGCCGAAGGGCGCGCGATCCTGTTGGTGACGCATTTTCTCGATGAAGTGCTGGCGCTGACCGACACCGTGACGGTGCTGCGCGACGGCGCGGCCGTTCTCAGCGCCGAGACGCGCTCGGTCGATGAAGAGGTCCTGGCCGATGCCATCGCGGGCCGCAGCATCGAGCGCGTTGCGAAGCGCCCGGTTGCGCCCAGCGCGCGCAGCGTCGCCGAGATCGATCGTCTGAGCTCCCCCGGACGGCTCGCGCCCTGCAGCTTCGCCGTGCGGGCCGGCGAGGTGCTCGGTATCGCCGGATTTCTCGGTGCGGGGCGCAGTGAGTTGCTGCACGCCATCTTCGGCGCCGACCGCGATGCGCGTGGCGAGGTGCGCGTGCACGGCCGTTGCGTAGGGCGATCCGCGGTAGCCGCCGTGCGCGCCGGCATCGCTCTGGTACCGGAGGACCGCACCGCGCAGGCGCTCGTTCCCGGGATGGCACTGTGGCAGAACATGACGCTTGCGCATCTCGGGCGCTTCTCGCGTTGGGGCGTGATTCCTCGCACCCGAGCCGAGCAGTCCGCAGCCGCCGCTGCGGTCCGGCGACTACACATCAAAACGCCCGACGTGCATGCGACGCCCGGGGATCTCTCCGGCGGCAATGCCCAGAAGCTGAGCGTGGCCCGCTGGTTGTGCGGACCGGTGCGGCTGCTGCTGCTCGATGAGCCCACTGCCGGCATCGACGTCGGCGCCAAGGCGCAGATCCTCGACCAGGTGCGCGCGCTCGCCGCCGAGGGGGTCGCGGTGATCCTGGTCGACTCCGAATTGAAAGTGCTGCTCGAGGAAGCCGATCGCATCCTCGTGATGCGCCAAGGTGCGATCGTCGCAGAACGCGCGGCGACCGATACCGACGAACAAGAGCTGATTCAGCTGGCAGCCGGCATAGGCCGCCGCCGGTCTGGGCCTGAGGATCGACCGCAGGTTCGTTGATCGATTGGGGGGGATGATGCGAGGCATGTTGGGATTGCGCGAAGCGGGCGTGTACTACGCGCTGCTGATTCTGGTCGGGACGCTGACGGTGATCACCGCCGTGCTTGGCCGGCCGGACTATCTCAGTCCGGTCAACCTCATCAATATTCTGTACCAGACCGCGCCGGTGGCGATCATGGGCGTGGCGATGACCGTGGTGCTGATCACCGGGAATTTCGATCTGTCGGTCGCCTCGGTCGCTGCGCTCGCCGCCGCCGTCGACATTCTCACCATCGATCATGCGGGCTTCTGGGGCGCCATGGCGCTCTCGCTTGCGGCTGCCGGTGCGCTCGGGGCACTCAATGGTGCGATGGTCGAACTGGTCGGTATCAACGCCTTCATCGTCACGCTCGGCACGCTGACGGCGATCCGCGGCCTGGTGCTGGTGGTGACCAACGGCCGCTCGCTGATGGTCGGTACCGCCGGCTCGCTCGCGACCATGACGCATTTCGAGAGCGGCCGCGCCCTCGGCCTGCCGCTGCCGATTCTCTACATGGCGGGATTCACGCTCATCACCTGGCTGGTGCTGCACTTCACCATCGCTGGCCGGCGCATCTATGCGGCGGGCGGTAACGCCGAGGCGGCGCGTCTGGCCGGGATCAATGTGCGAGCCTACAAGCTCGGCGCGTTCGTCTTCTCGGCCGTCGCGGCCGGATTCGCCGGGGTGCTGTATGCCTCACGGTTCGGCGCGATGAATCCCACGGCGCTGCAGGGCGAGGAGCTCACGGTCATCGCTGCGGCGATCCTCGGCGGTACCTCGCTGTTCGGTGGCGCCGGCAGCGTGCTGAAGACCGTGGCCGGCGCGCTCGTTCTGTATACCCTCACCAATGGCTTCAACGTGCTGAACCTGGGCGCGAACTACCAGGGCCTGATCGAGGGCACCGTGCTGATCGGTGCGGCGGCCATCTACACGGTGGGTGGACGCACTCGCCGGTTGCGAGGGCATCTGGAGGAGCCGCCGCCCGGCGCGTCCGAGGCCCATCAGGCACAATCCCAGTCGGCCGTCCTCTGAGGCGAAAGGAGGTTGCATGACCAACGATAAGCTGCTCGATCTCGAGGAACGTCGCACCAAATACTCGGTGCCGGCACTCGAGAAGGGTCTCGACGTACTCGAATACCTGTCCGATCAGGCCGTGCCGCTGACGCAGGCCGAGCTCGCACGCGCGCTGAACCGCCAGGCGGGGGAGATCTTCCGCATGCTCGCCTGCCTGGAGAGTCGCGGCTATCTGCGGCGCGAGCCCACCACCGGGGCCTACTCGCTGACGTTGAGGCTATTCGAACTCTCGCGCACGCATTCTCCGTACGAGGTCCTGCTCAA
>JAKBBE010000097.1 GCA_021826035.1 Pseudomonadota bacterium
GTGCCAGTGAGCCCGGCTCCGGCGTCTGGGTCGCCGGCGCGGTGGCGCTGAGGTTCGTCACGAGCACGTTCCCGGCGGGCGCCGACGGATTGTCGGCCGTGATCACCAGGTAATTCTGGGTCAGCCCAGTGAGCGCGATGTTCTGCAGCACACCACCGGTGTTCGACGTGACCGCCGCCAGCCGTGACAGATCGCTCGGGTTGAACCAGTAGTTGCCCACGGTGCCGCTGAGCGCAGTGCTCGGCGAGAACACGTCCACCTGGCCGCCTTCACCGCTCTGGATCGAGCCGATACCGAGTGAGAAGCTGGTGTAGCCGCCCTGGAGCAGGTTGCTGATGTCGAGGACCAGCCACTCGTTCGAGGCGATCTCCAGGGAGCTGCCGTTGCTCGCCGTGTCGCTGCCCGAGGCCACACCGAGGCCCACTTCGGCACTGCCGGCGGCGCCGAAGCGCTGCGAGACATCGCTATTGCCCTGCCACGCGCCCACCTCGTTGAGGGCGAAGGACAGCGCCGTCAGGGTGATGCCGTTCGAGGTGTAGGTCTGGGTGTTGCTGCCGAGAATGCAATTGCCCGTCGTGCAGGTTGCGCCATTCGCGGCGAGCGAATTGAAGTCGTAATTGACGGTCATGCTGCCGGCGAGGGCTGCGCTGGTGGCGAGCAGGCTGGCGGCCAGGCCGCCGGCGAGGAGCGCGGCGTGGCGGACGTGGGATCGAGTACGCATCGTGATCTGTCTCCGTGTTTTACTTTATCCCCGTCGCCGTCCTGAATCCGGTGGGACCGTACGCGGTCCGCACGCTTCGGGGGCGCCTGGGGGGCGAGGAGACGCTAGCAAGAGCTGTGCCGATCTAGAATTTCGAATAAAAACAAATAGATGAAGAGTCATGATTTTCGGCTCTGGGAGGCGATGTAAACTTTTTCGACAGTTTTCGCGGTCACCGCGGCCGGTCGGCCGGGGGAGCTCTCGAGGTCTTCTGCCCCCCGGCACAGCCGCCAGCGCGTCCCCGGTGTCCCGGTTTACACTGTAACCTGGAGCAGCCTGCGTTCGGCCCTGGGGGTTGGGCGGGCAAAGGACGGGAGGAACGACATGCTTCGCCAGAAAAGACACCGCCGCGCGCTCTGGGCCGCGGCCTTCGCGGCGGCCCCCATCGGGGCCCACGCCGGACCCGTGGCGCCGAGCGCGACCTGCACGACGCAGGGGGAGCTCAGCACCCTCCAATGGGGCCAGGGCCCGACCCTGACCGGCAACGGTTCGGTCATCGCGGCGACGGAGAGCGGCGGCTACAACATCAACCAGACCAAGGGCACGGGCGGTTCTCAGCCGCTGAACGTGCCGTTCGTCTGCGGCTTCGACCTCACCAAGGTCAAGAGCGACACCGGTGCCGTGACGCCCGGCGCGAACGTCTTCGCCACCGCCACGCTGAACTCGGGCAGTGCGTTCGCGATCGATTTCGGGGCCTTCAGTGGCCGCGGCATCCTGCACACCAAGGAGCGGGTGGATTACACCCCGGTCCTCTCGGCCGCATCGTACTCGCTGTCCGGGTATGGTCAGATCGCCACCAAGGGTGTGGTCTCCGGCCGCACGGTGGTGACGGACTTCAACCTCTATCTGAACGGCACCAATCCGTATACCGAGCTGCCGCTCGTTCGGGACTACCTCGGCGTGCAGGTGATTTCGGGGGCGAGTGTGATCGGGAGCAACGATCGGTTCTTTATCGGGAGCTTCGAGGGTTCCACGACCTCGCAACTGGTGTTCGACCCGTCGTTCTCCGGCACCGCGACGGTCAATCTGCTCACCTCGCCCGATCCGGCGCTGACGGGGGCGTCCTCCTCGGTGCCCGAGCCCGGCACGCTGGCGCTGCTCGGTGCGGGCTTCATCGGACTGCTCGCGGCGTTGCGCCGGCGCAAGCGGCCCGAGGATCGCGAGTCGGAGGTTTGAGCAGCCGGAGTCCGTACGACGAGCTGCACTACCCGGGGAAGTTCTACCCCCAAGGCGCTCCGAGTCGCATCGCCACGGCGGCCACCCTGTTCGGGGTGCGAGCGCCGCCGCTCGCCACCAGCCGTATCCTCGAGCTCGGGTGCGGGGAGGGCGGACACCTCGTGCCGATCGCGGCGGCCTATCCTCAGTCGAGCTGCCTCGGCATCGACTCCTCCGCGAGCGCGATCGAGCGAGCGCGCGACTATGCCGAGCGCGGCGGCGTGAGCGCTTGCGAATTCCGGGCCGAAGACGTGCGGTCGTTCCCGGAGGATGCCGGGCAGTTCGATTACATCCTCGTCCACGGCGTGTACTCCTGGGTTCCGGAGGCGGCGCAGCAGGCGATTCTCTCAATCTGTGCCCGGCACCTGAAGCCCGAGGGTCTTGCCTACCTCAGTTACAACGCCTACCCCGGCGGGCACGTGCGCCAGATCCTGCGCGACCTGAGCGTGTTTCACACCAAGGACATCGCCGACCCGCACGAGAAGGTGCGCGAGGCGCGCCAGGTGTGCGAGTTCATCATCGGGGCGATGCCGCCGAACACGCTCGAGCGGCAGCTGTTCGGGCGCCTGCTCGGCGCCTACAACGATTCCGATGCGCTGATCCGCTACGATCTGCTCGCCGAGGAAAACGAGCCGGTCTACTTCCTCGACTTCATGGACGGGGCGCGTGCGCTCGGGCTGCAATTCGTCGCCGAGTCGGGGTTTGCGGCCCGGGAACGGCCACGCCTGCCCGAGCCGGTGCAGCGCTGGCTCGAGGCGATCCCGGATCGCCTGGTGCGCGAGCAGTATCTGGATTTCATCGGCTGCAGCGGGTTTCGACAGAGCATCCTGTGTCGCTCGAACCGTTCGGTCGAGGCGCGTCCCTCGGCCGCGACGCTCGCGCAGGTGCACCTGCGCAGCTCCCTCGGGGCTGTGCCGGAGGCGGTCCTGACGGACGAGAGTGCCGTGACGTTTCGCGACGTCTTCGGGCGCGAGCTCACCTGCAGCGAGCCGGTCCCGAAGGTCCTCTACGCCGAGCTCGGTGCGGTGTTTCCGGAGGCGCTGGCGTATCCGCAGCTGCGCGCCCGGATCGAGGCGCGGCTCGCCGCCGCCGCGCCCATCGATGCGCTCACCGAGGGCAAACTCGTGAGCCTGCTGCTGCAGTCCGAAGACACCGGGGCGCTGGAGATGTACGCCGAGCCGCCGAGCTTCGTGCTCGCGGCGGGCGCGCAACCGCAGGCGAGCGCCGTGGCACGTCTGCAGGCCGAGCGCGGCGAGGCGCTCACGGTGCGCGGGGCCTCGGGCCTGCTGGCCGCGGATGCGACGCTGCGCGCGCTGGTCGGCCTGCTCGACGGGGATCGGGATGCGGCGCGCTTGGAGCGAGACTGGCTGCGCGCGATCGGGGTGAGCGAGGCGCCGCACCCGGGGGCGCTCGAGCGCGCGCTGCGCCTGTTGGCCGGGCAGGGGCTGCTCGTCGCCTGAGCGATGCGCGGCGAACGGGTCTGACGATCGGTCGCGGTCCTACGAGTCGCAAGGGAACGGGCTCAGCGCGAACGCCCGTTCGAGGTCAGGCCGGAGCGGGGAACGGCGGATCGCCGGGGACGCCGTCGGACGGCGCCCTGGCGTCAGCTGGCGGGGCAATCTTCATCGAACCGTTCAGGCCGCTGATGCACCAGACCTCGAGTCCGCCACACGGGCGAAACGCAATGACACAGGTCCGTTTTCGGGTCGATTTTGCCGCCGGGTGCTCGATCGGTCCGGGCAAGGTGGAGCTGTTGGAAGGCATCGAGCGTACCGGCTCGCTGCGCCAGGCCGCGCGCGGCCTTAAGATGAGCTACCGGCGGGCCTGGCTGCTGCTCGATCAGCTCAATCATTCCTTCGCGACGCCGGTCACGACCGCCACCGTGGGCGGCTCGGGCGGCGGGGGAGCGGCGCTGACGCCGTTGGGTACAGCACTCATCCGCGCCTACCGCGCGTTCGATCGCGAAGTGCAGGCGCTCGCGAGCCAAGCGCTCGCTCCGATCGCCTCGTGCGCCAAGGCCCCATCGCCGTCTCAGGCCCGGCGCCGGCCGAATCGGCAGCGCCGGCGGCTGTCGCGCGCCCGCGCTGCGGATCGCGCCGAGTGATTCGGGTCGCGCCCCGGACACCGGCCCGAATCCCCCTCACTCGGTTGAACCCGGCGAGGATCCAATGCACGGATGCGTTCGCAGGGTTCTGCTATCTTTCGTGATATACGAATGAATATGACCGATCCTCGGGATGTCGAGGGTGCCGGCGCGCCCGGAGGATCCCGGGAGACGCCCCGGCTCCGTTTTCGCGTAGAGGGAGTGGGCGGAAACGGTGTGCGGTGGCCCTGACACGTCCGAGGACCGTCAACGGGGAGTCTTCATCTCGCAGTGGCTCCTCGGTGGTATAGTTGCCACGTGACTGCGAAGATGACATCTCATCTGGAAATGATCGCGGGGCACTTGAACGCGCCGTACGGGCGTGTACTGTCTACGGCCGATCTGGCTCTCGCATTGCGCTCGGGGTCAGTGGCGGGTATCGGGTCCGATCTCAGTCGAGCGCTCCTGATGTCGCTGTTTGTCGAGTGCCCGCCGCAGTCCATCTTATTAGCCGCCCTGCAGGTCGGTGGCACGTGGCTCACGGTCCGCTCCCTGTACCAGGAAACCGTGGCGAACGGCATGCAGCGCGCGAAGGCATGGGAAAGTGCCGCGTGATAACCCAACAGGAAATCCGTCAATTCAAGGAACACGGCTCGTGGCGCGAGCTCGTAGCGCTGGCAGCCGAGATTGCCGCGGATGCCGAGAAACATGCGGGCGGAGCGTCCATGAACCCGCTGATGGGTGGGGGAACGCGACTCATGCTGGCCCTTGATCATCGGATCAGCGATGACGTTGACTTATTCATCCATGATGCTCAGTGGATCGGATTCCTGACGCCGCGGCTCAATGAGGCTCTCGAGGATCGTTTGAGCGGCTACGAGGAAGACGCCACGTGGGTGAAACTCAAACACCCGTACGGGGAAATCGACTTCATCGTCAGTGGTTCATTGCTGAATCGGAAGTCCGAGTGTGACCCCACGCTGCCGTTTGCGCTCGAACCTGTCGAAGAGGTCATCGCGAAGAAACTCTTCTACCGGGGCTGGACACTGACCGCGCGCGACCTCTTCGACTGGAAGACGGTGAGCGAGCACCCGCAGTATCGACACGTTCAGGACGTGCTCGCCACGGTGTTAGGGGCCGATCGACTCGCATTGCTGTCCGCATCCGTCGAGAAATTGAGCGCTCTGCCTCAAGCCGCAACGCAATGGCAGGCGATTCGCGCAGCCGACCTTCCCGCCCTTCCCGAGGCCATTAGGTGGGCCCGGGTTGAACTCCAGTCTCTTGCCGAGCGGGCCGAACGGAGGATCGAGGCGGCCGAGGATCGCGATCTCTGCGAGCACACCGGGCGGTAAGTCCCGTGTCCCGCCCCTCGGAGAGCCGCCGATCCTGAGTCGGTGCCAGCGACTGCGCCGAGCGCGGTATCGATCAGGGCGCCGTGCGCCTATCGGCCGAGGACGTGCTCCTCCCCACCAGGCTCAATGTCCTCCCCATCGATCAGCCCTGTATCATGCGCACCCGCATCGGTGATGCCCTGCTCGAGGACCCGGAGATCGAGGTGAGCGGCGAGGCTCAGGGCGCATGCACAGGTATCCGACCGTAAATCTGCGTGAGTCGGATGATGCCGGTTCCGGCGGGACGCCGCGTCACACATTGACGTAGGAGTGGGGCAATGGCGAGGAACCGCCTTGCACCTTCCGCGCCGGGACGACATCTGAGCCTGGTGGGCCGAACATTGGGCGTCCCAGCCTACCGATTGCCTCGTGCGCCGAGCCCCCATCGCCGTTTCCGACCCGGCGCCGGCGGCTGTCGCGCACCCGCGCTGCGGACCGCGCCCGACGTGCCCCGGAGACCGGCCCGAATCCCGGTCACGCGGTTGAGCCCGGCGAGGATCCACTGCACGGATGCGTTCGCAGGGTTCTGCTATCCTTCGTGATATACGAATGAATATCACGAATCCTCGGGATGTTGAGGGTACCGGCGCTTCGCCGCAGGATCCCGGGAGACGCCCCGGCTCCATTGCCGCGTAGACGGAGTGGGCGGAAACGGTGTGCGATGCCCCTCACGCCAGAGGACCGTCCGACCCCCGACGTCTGTGGTTTCGCGGTGCCGTGGGAGTGGGCCGCCGTCCGCCGGAAGCGGCGTGCAGCGTGATGTCGGGTGGCGCCTGCGCCCGAGCGGATCGCTGGGACTCGATATATCCCACTGAATATTACGCGGGGGGCGGGGGGGGAGAGAAGCAAATGCAGAACACCAAAGGCTCGTACGCCGCACGGTGTCCGTTCGTGATGGGGTTGGCGGCAGTGGCGGTGTTCGCCGCCGCCCCGCGCGCGCAGGCCGCCCGGCAGACCCCCCGGCACCGCACCGCGGCCGCGAATGCCCGTCTCAGAAAGGTGGTCGTGCTGGGATCGAGAGAATCCGCCGTCACGGTCGCCGCCAGCTCGGTCCCGGTGCAGCGCGTGAGCGCGTCTGCGCTCAGCGCAGCGGCGGGCAATGCCAGCCTGGTCGCGGCGCTCGCCCAACTCGTCCCGGCCTTCACCGCCCAGCCCTTCGGCAATGACATGGCCGGACAGACGCTGCAGGCCCGGCTGCGCGGGCTGAGCTGCAACGATGTGCTGGTGCTCGTCAACGGCGAGCGGCGCCATACCACGGCGAACATCGAGGTGGACAGCGGCCCCTATCAGGGCTGTGCCGGCACCGATTTGAATTTCATTCCCGTCGCGGCGATCTCGCGCATCGAGGTGCTCAATCAGGGCGCGGCGGCCCAGTACGGCAGCGGTGCGATCGCCGGCGTCATCAACGTCATTCTGAAGAAGCGCGCGTCCGGCGGCACGCTCAGCGGCACTTACGGCGGGGACATGGATGGTGGTGGCCTGACCGGTGACGTGTCGGTCAACGTCGGTTTCGCGCCGCTCCCGCACAGCTACCTGAACGTGACGGCAGAGGTGCATCACCACGGCAGCAGCAACCGCAGCGCCATCGACGAGCGCGTCATCAATCCGGCGAACCTCGCCACCTACCCGGATTCGAACATGCGGGACGTCGCGGGCTACCCTTACCTCGGCGCTGAGGAGGGCGACGGGCAGTACGATCTGAAGCTCTTTGAGCTCAATTCCGGGTTCTCCCTCCCCGACGGCCTGCACCTGTATGTCTTTGGCACCTACGGCTTGAAGCGCGCCCAATCCTTCCAGAAATACCGCCTGCCAAGCGCCCTCTCGTATACCGATCCGCTGACCGGTGCGGTCACTTATCCCTTTCCGTTCGGCTTTGTTCCGCTCGAGGCCAGCCGCGAAACGGATGACTCGCTCACCGCGGGTCTGAAGGGTACGGGTTCCCGCTGGCATTGGGATCTCAGCAGCACGTACGGCCGCGATCGCTTCGTTGCCGAGACGCTCCATTCGGCCAACGCCGCGGTTTACTCCGCGACCGGACGGCCTACGCCGTTGAACTACTATGACGGCTATCTGCAAGCGACGCAGTGGACGTCGAACCTCGACGTGGACCGCGATTTCGCGGTCGGGCTCGCCGGTCCGCTGAACGTCGCCGCCGGTGTGCAATACCGCGAGGACAGCTACGGGATTGGCGCCGGAATTCCGATTTCGTATCTCGACGGCGGCGCGCAGGGCTACCCGGGGTTCACGCCGAGCGATGCCGGAACGCATCACCGGCGCACCGAGGCGCTGTATGTCGAGGTCGCGGCGCGCCCCGTGCAACCGCTGCAGCTCGATGCGGCCGGCCGCTACGAGCATTACAGTGATTTCGGCTCGGCCACCGTCGGCAAGTTGACCGGCCGATACGAGGTGACGCGGCGCGTCGCCCTGCGCGCCACCCTCAGCAGCGGCTTTCGCGCCCCCGCCCTGGCCGAGGAGTACTACTCATCCACGAACGTGACGCCGACCAGCGCGTTCGTGCAGTTGCCGCCGAACTCCCCCGGGGGCCGGCTGCTCGGGCTCGGCACCGGTCTGCGGCCTGAGCACTCCGTGCAATACAGCGTCGGACTGGTCTGGCAGCCCAGCTCGCGAGTGATTGGCACCCTCGATGTCTATCGGATCAATATTACCAACCGGATCGTCGCTACCGGCAATCTGTACGGTACGCTGAACGGCGTCGCGCAACCGTCTGCGGCCGCGATCAACGCGGCCATCGCGGCCAACGGCAATCAGCTCGATCCGACCGTGCTGAAGACCGGCAGCACCGGGGTCACGCTGTTTACCAACGGCATCGACACTTGCACTCAGGGCGCGGACTTGACCTTCGATGTTCCGCAGCAGTACGCCTTCGGGCGGATCGATTGGTCGGTCGGCGCGAATGTCAATCAAACCGCGATCACCCGGATGCCGGGCACCCCATCTCGGCTGGCGGGACAGACGCTGTACGACGCCACGGCCGTGTCGGATTTGACGACGGCGAGCCCGCGGTACGTGATCGATCTCGGCGCGCGCTGGCAGGTTCGCAAGCTCACCGTCGATCTGACGGAGCAGATCTACGGACCGAGCTCGGAGTGGGAGAGTGACGGCGGTGATAATCCGGCGAACGTGCCGCAATACTTCAAGACGACGATCGCCACCGCGGCGCTGACCAATCTGAGCATTGGGTATCGCCTGACTCACCGACTGGCCGTGCGGATCGGAGCCCAGAACCTCTTCAACCGCTACCCGACTCGATACAACCGCACGCTGCTCGCGCACTATGACTCGTTCAAATACGGCGACACCCTCGGGGTGTTCCAGTACCCGATGTTCTCGCCGTTCGGGATCAATGGCGGGTATTACTATGTGCGCGCCACACTCGGGCTTTGACCTGCGGTCGCGACGAAGTGTCGCGTCGCGTCGGACAGCTGAGCGAATTGCTCATCGCTCATCAGTTCCTCGCCCCCGATCGGCGCCAGCATGCTCAGCGCGCGCGCGTTGGGGGTCGTCGAACCTGTGCACCATGTCCCGGCTGCGTTCGTCCATGCGCCGGGAGACCTCGAGGTCGCGCGGGTGCAGGTTTCGGGTGCCATCGTGAGCCGTTCGCTCGGCTCGCGGCACCCAAAAATGACGCTGCAGACCGTCGCGGCCGACGTGAATTTCGATTGGGGGGTGACGACGGTCATGCGGGAGTGCGGGTGGCTTGCGCACCGTCAATCATCCCAAGGTGTGCAGGTCAGAACGCCTCGGGCAGGCATGCGACCCCGGATTTCTCGGCCGCGGCGCGCAGCGGTTTGTCGAGTGTGGCCCAAGGCACGCTACGGCGCATCGCGAGTTCCAGATACGCGCGGTCGTAAGAGCGTCAGTCCCTGCGTCTTCGCCAGATTCAGGCTGACGGTGGTGGCTCGGCCAGCGGTTTGCGGATCCGTTTCGATCGGCAGCGCATCGAGGAGGGCCAGAAAGTGGCTCGAATCGGCCACGGTCGCGCGCTTGCGCCGCTCCGCCATGAGCAGCGTGTGACTGACCTCCAGCATCCCATGAGCGGCAACGATGGCGTGCCCATCGCGATTGAGCTGATCGAGCAATTCATCGGTGGCGGCGGTGGCACCGGCGGCGAAGAACCACGCAAGAGTGACCGAGGAGTCCAGAACGAACGCCAAGTTCAGCAGCGCCCCTCGTTGCGCCACTGCAGGAGTTCCTCAACGCGGGCGACTCTGCGCTTGCGGGTGGCGCGCAGCGTGGCAATGGACGCGTTGATGTCGCTTCGGGGCGCACGCCCTATCGGCACCAGCCGGGCCATGTCGGTAGGGTGTCGGCTGATGACGATTGCCTCACCCCGGCTGACCCGATCGATCAGCTCGGAGAGCTTGTTCTTCGCCTCGGCCAGGGGAATGGAAGGAGGGAGCAGGGTCACACGCTTAAGGAGTCTAGGCTCGGGCGAGACTCCTCCGGGAGCACCGTTCCCGCCAGAGCGACTGCGGCGCGGTACTCGACACGCTTTTGCCATCGGGCAGGTGCTGCGCACAACGGGGAGTCCTTGCATACGTATGCAGGCGAGGAGACGGAGATTCGTCACCCTTTATCCGGGGGACCCGGGCATACTCGGCGCACGCGTTCGGGTCGCTTTCGCGCCGACGCCCGGGGGGGCGGGCTGCGGCGGCGCCGCCAGGCGAGCGACCCGGAACGTGCACCGTCGCTGAGGATCTTTTGGGGGATCATTGATGAATAAAGGCAATACGGGCCTCGTGGTCGCGCTCACCTTCGTGGCGACCCTCGGGGGGCTGCTGTTCGGCTACGACACG
>JAKBBE010000018.1:0-3441 GCA_021826035.1 Pseudomonadota bacterium
CTCTCAACGGCCGCAGACCGATCGGGACGGTCGGGTCAAACGCTCCGGCTGATGACGGGGGCCATGCTGATCTGCCGTGGCGTTTGCGCCAATCGCGGTGGCTGAGTTCGGCAGATGCCGGCGAATGATGCTCGCCTCATGAGCGCTTGGCACGCCGTTACGGAATGTGGATGCTGGCGTGTTGGTTGTACGAGGTCCAGAGGTTCACGGTCGCCGGCCTGCAGGCCATGCCGGTCAGCGGGATCCTGAGGGTCCGGGTATAGCTTCTCTGCGCCGCATCGTTTCCCTGGTCATCAATGACGCCGAGATCGATGAATTTAGGCGCAGGACCATGGAGCTGATCACGGAGTTTTCGGCAGGGACCCCAATGAATGGAGAAGTGATGGTTGGGGTTGGTGCCCTCATAGCGCATGGTGACGATGATCGCATCGCTCTTCGAATCGAAGCGCACAGGCCCGAAGGTGTCCGCCATCGCGGCGCGGCTGACGACGGCCAGGGCGGCAGTCGCGATCATCAGCGAGAGAGATCTCCTGGGCCGTCGGCCCTCGCTCACGCGCATACCTGCACCCATGCTTTGAGCTGAACGAATTTCCTACTGGCCACACGCGGACAAGGCATGATCCTGGATCATGTCGCGGCCGTCTGCACTGGCTGATGGCTACCCTATCTTCGACGGGTTGCGGTTGGCAAGCGTATCCTCGGGCTTGCCGCGTCGGTCGGGTCGGGGCGCTCATGGGCGCACGTGCTGGCGGCCAGGCATCGGGTGGCGTGGCGGCGATATTTCTGTCGGCCCTGCCGTCGGGTCCGCGAGTTTGGCCCTGTCAGCGAGACTCAGGGCGGAACCGGCGCGTGGACAGGCGAGTCGGGGCAGTGTCACTCTAGTCTTGCCGCAGAGAAGGACGATTCCGCCCTGCTTCTGGCCCCGCGAGGAGGATCGTATGACCCGGCCGCAGATGAATCTGACGCGCGCGGCGACAGCGCTGCTCGGCGGATGCGCGCTGCTCGCCCTGTCCGCCTACGCCCGGGCGAACGCTGGCGTGACGGCGCCTGCGCCCGGCACCGAAGCGGCAGCCGCCCGCACGGCCATGGCTGAGCACAAGGGCATCTGGAAGTGGGTGGTTCCGCCGGTCAGGATGAACGGCATGTTCGAGGACCATGATCCCATTGGGCTCGTTGCCGGCAAGTTGATTCCCGCGGACTGTGCGTTCAACTGGACCGATCCAGACACCCATCGGCTCATTTGTTTCACGACGGCCACTTCGCTCGAGTACTTCCTCAGTTCCCCGCAGACGTACCTGCTGGAGGCGGAGAAGAACTGGCGTACCCTGAAAGGCAAGCTCAGCACGGCGCGGTGAGAGCGCCTGCGTTGGGCATCCAGGCTGTCGGTTGAGAGCGCGCGCTACGGACAGGCGTGAGAAGATTCCCCGGGCCGACGAGCCGCGCGAACGGCGGTCATCCCGAACACCAGACGGGAGCTGAGCATGCGACGACGAGAGATCCTCAAGGGCCTGGCGGCCGTTCCGCTCCTGAGGCGCGTGCCGGGAGCCGCAGCTGCGCTACAGAGTGCCGGGCGAAGGGTCGTGCGACGCGTGCGGCCGGCCGATCCCGGTTGGCCGAGCCCCGAGCAGTGGGCGGGCCTGAGGGCGCGGGTGGACGGGAACCTGATTCCCGTGAGCTTTCCGATCGACCTGCTCAAGAGCGCCCCCGAGAGCGCTGCCGCGCAGGGGCTCAAACGGGACATTCACAATCCCTTCTACGTCGCCGACCAGCCCGGACTCACCGAGACACTCGGCTGGGTGGACGCCTGGTCCACCCAACCCAGCGCGTACGCGGTGGTGGCGCGCCACGCCGGTGACATCGCCGCGGCGGTGGATTTCGCCCGCGATCATCGCTTGCGGCTGGTGGTGAAGGGACGGGGGCACAGCTACATCGGCGCCTCGAACGCGCCAGATTCGCTGCTGATCTGGACGCGGTACATGACCGAGCTGCGTCTGCACGAGGCGTTCGTTCCGCAGGGGTGCACCGGGCGGATCGCGCCGCAGCCTGCCGTCACCCTGGACGCCGGCACGTACTGGGGGGAAGCCTACCGGGCAGTCACGACCCAGGGCGGGCGGTACGTCCAGGGCGGTGGGTGCACCACGGTCGGCGTCGCGGGGCTCATCCTCGGCGGTGGCTTCGGCAGCTTCTCCAAGTGTTACGGCACGGCTGCCGGCAGCCTGCTCGAAGCCGAGGTCGTCACCGCAGATGGCAAGATCCGCACGGTGAACGCCTGCACGCATCCGGATCTGTTCTGGGCGCTCAAGGGCGGCGGCGGTGGCACCTTCGCGGCGATCACGAAGGTGACGGTCCGCACGCACGATCTGCCGGAGTATTTCGGCATCGTGAGCTTCAAGGTCAAGGCGCCCTCGGACGAGGCCTACCGGATACTGCTGCGCGAGTTCGTCGGCTTCTACGCAACGCATCTGTTCAATGAGCATTGGGGCGAGCAGGCGCACGTGCGCAGCGACAACGTGCTCCAGATCATGATGCTCTCGCAGGGACTCACTGCCGAGCAGTCCCGTCGCGTCTGGCAGCCGTTCCTCGACTGGGTGAAGCACTCCCCGCTCGGCTATGCGATGGACGGGCGGGTCGTCAACGGCACGCTGCCCGCACGGCACATGTGGGATCCGGATTGGCTGGGCGAGCACTGGCCGGAGCTGGCCTACCCGCGCAACGGCAATCCCCTCCATGCCCTGCTCGACGACGTCCTCGCGTACGCCGAGCACGAGCCCCTCTTTCATCGGGACAAACGGCCGGGTGCGGCTCCGGGGAGCTTCTGGTGGGACGCCGACGGGGGCCAGGTCGGCTGGTACATCTGGGGGTATGACTCGGTCTGGATGCCCGCGTCCCTGCTCGCAAGTGCCGCCCAGCAGCACCTCGGGGATACGCTGTTTGCCGCTTCGCGGCACGCTTCGGTCCAGCTGCATTTCAACAAAGGTCTCGGCGGCGCGCGGCCGCAGGCGATTGCGGCGGCGGGCGAGACCGCGATGAACCCGGCGGTATTGACGGCCTTTGCGCTTGCGATCGTCGCGAACGGGGAGGGCCCGGCGTATCCGGGCATCCCCGGCCATGAGCCCGAGCTCGCCAAGGGGCGCGCGAGCGCGAAGGCGATCGAGCGCTGCATGGAGCAGCTGCGCGCGGCGGCGGGGCCGAGCGGTTCGTACGTGAACGAGACCAACTACTTCAAGCCAGGGTGGCAGCAGGCCTTCTGGGGCGCGAATTACCCCCGACTCGAGCGAATCAAGCGCAAATACGATCCGGATGGACTGTTCTTTGCGCACCATACCGTTGGATCGGAGCAGTGGAGTCCGGACGGCTTTACGAGTCTTTGAGCCTGGGGCACGGGCCGGTGCGATCTGCGCGGTGAGCGCGTCCGGATTCCGGCGCTCCAGTGCAGTGCGT
>JAKBBE010000018.1:3541-43637 GCA_021826035.1 Pseudomonadota bacterium
GCGCACCATACCGTTGGATCGGAGCAGTGGAGTCCGGACGGCTTTACGAGTCTTTGAGCCTGGGGCACGGGCCGGTGCGATCTGCGCGGTGAGCGCGTCCGGATTCCGGCGCTCCAGTGCAGTGCGTCCCGTCAGTCAGCCGCACTGCAACGATTCCTCCCTCGCCGCCCCGAAGGTCGGCTGACCCGACCTGCTGGCAGTCGCTGCCCGATACTGCGGCGTTGCGCACCGCAAGGCCTTGCGCACCCGCGGGACAATCTGTCGCGCCGTACGCCGGGAGCTTGAAGTCGCTGCGCTTCGTCGGCTTCTTCAGTTCCCTTCGTGCGTGAGCGAACGACACCGCCGGCCTGGGATGGCGCGTAACCATGTGCGAGACACGACGCCCGTGCCGCGGGCCCTGCGCTGCTGGCCAGTGGTGTGCCGGTCGTATATTCTCGCTAAGTACGAACCAGTTCGTGTGTTTTGCGGCTGCGCGGATGCGGAGGGACCATGCCGGTGCATCGTCTGGACCACATTAATCTGCGTGCTTCGGGGGTCGCGTTCGCAGCATTGCGCGATTTCTACAGCCGCATCGTCGGTCTCAGCGTTGGGGCGCGCCCGCCGCTCCAGTCCGAGGGACTGTGGCTGTACGCCGGCGACGTCGCGGTGGTGCATCTGGTGGAGGCTCAGGAAGAGAGCTGCCCGATTGGCGGGACCGGCGGATCGGGGACGGCGCTCGATCACGTTGCGTTCCGATGTTCCGCACTCGAGGAGACAATTGGCCGACTCGGCTCGATCGGCCTACCGCACAGCGTGCAGGTACAGTCTGTCACTGGACAGACGCTGGTGCGGCTGCGGGACCCATCCGGCTTGCGGGTGGAGCTGGTATTCGAGACATCCTGCCGGGAGTTTCCGATTGAGCAATATTTGGACGAATCAACTGCGGTATCGCCGTCAGCCGGGACGGGCAGGATGCTCAAGGATCCGGCCGCTCCCTGATCGGCTCATCGGACCCGCGCGGCGCAACCGCCGCTGCAGTCTCGAGCGGCCGGATGCGCAGTCCGCCTCGCGCTTCGGCCGGTTGCACGCCGGGGATGAAGCAACTCAAGCCGATGCTCCGCGCAACTCGACGGCCAGGATCTCAGGACGTGAACTCGCTGCGGTAGACTCGCAGCCGCATATGCTTGCGCGCTTCGATCGCCTCGGTCATGACTGCTCGGGGTGGAATGCAGCTCCCGCAGGCGTGCGGCGCTGCCGAGGTGCTCGATCGCCATCAGTCAGTGCGGTGTGATGAATTCCGCGTTCGACGTCAGATCACGTCCATGACGCGCGACATTGCAACGCGCAATGCGCGTCGGCGCATCGGCCTGCCTGCCGCCATCAGCAGCCGTTGCGGACCCTGCAGGGAACACCCCAATTCGCGCATCCGCGAGCCCGCCTCACTGCTCACACGCCCGGTACGACGCGCGGCTGCAGCGGACCAGCGCATCGCTCCAGCAAGGCAATCGGTCGCGGACTGCTTCAGACCATGGCAACTCCGGTCCGGCGGGTCAGCGCACGACCCGGTGAGGGCGCCCGGAGGCTGTAGATGGCGCGCATTCCCCCTGTTGCTTTCGCGCATCGATCGCTCGCGGCCGCCGGAACCGAAGTCCGCCCCATCCGGCGATGCTCGCGCGACATCACGCATTCGTGGGGCGAGGCGCCCGTTCGGCGAGATGCTCCCGCGCGCTGAGGAGACAGCGCCGTGCGAATTCACGGGGTCCAAACTGCGCGAGCAGCTTGACGTTGGGCAGTTCGATCGAGTACGGCATGGGCGGCATGTGGGCGAGGATGCTGCGAACATCGATCGTTCCGTGGCCGGGGAACAGGCGGCCTTCCCGAGCGATCTGCCGAGCGTAATCGTCGTCTCCAGATCGATGGGCCGGCGCGTCGCAGATCTGCGCGTAGTGAAACCAGGCTGCCGGCAGCCCGTCCAGTGCCGCAACCGCGGTGCCTGCGCGATCGAAGTGCAGCGTGTCGACGCACAGTCCTGCGTTGGGAAACGGGCAGGCGCGCAGCATCTCTACTGCCTGCGCCAGGGTGGCAACGCCAGCAAAGGAAACGAATTCCAGATCGATGGTCAGACCGAGCGGTGCCGTGAGCTCGCAGAGCTCGGCCAGCCGGTCGCGCGCGAATTCCGAGTCTTCGCACCAGACGCTGGTCAGTATGTGTCGCGCGCCGAGCTCCGCAGCGCACTCGAACGCTGGCAGGTACGCTCTGAGGTCTACGTCGGGATGAATGCGTACCAATTCCACATCGAGCAGACGCAAACCCGTCGCGCGCAGCGCAGCTCTCGTTCGTTTGAACAAAGTACGGTCTGTAGCTACAGGGTGGACCGGTTCGCCCTCGAGGCCGAGCGGAATCAGCCGGTAGCTGACGTAGTCGTAGCCTGCACTGGCGGCGATCTCGGTGAGCTCGGGCGTGGAACAGTGCAACAGCGTTAGGTGGGCCAGAGAGAATTGTGGGGTGTCCGCAATCGTCCCGAGTGACCCTTGAATCGCGCGCGGAGATGGAATCCGCCAACGCGCCTCTGCGTCCGAAGCCTTGTGCATCTGGGTGGCAACTCCGCTGCTGACGGAAGCACCCTAGCACCCCAAACTGTGACGCAACATTTCCGATTTGAGCGACGCCCATAACACGACCGCATGGCGCTCACGGCGAGGCGTTACGTGTCAGCTCAATCTGCTGCACCGGGCCCAGCAGAACCAAATAACACAGCACGCCTAAAAGCGCGATGACGCTCACGAACGCAAGTCCGCCGACGAAGGAGCGCGTGCTGCCGAGAATGATCCCGATCGCAGCCGGTATCACGATCCCCGCTAGGTTGGCGAACAGATTGAACATTCCGGTGGTGAGACCGCGCAAATCCGGCGGCGCCAGATCGGTGATGAGTGTCCAGCCGAGGTTGCACATGCCCTGACCGAAGAATACGAATGAGAAGATACCGATGACCGTCCCGGTGTTGTGCACAAACCCGGCGAGCAACAGGCAACTCGCCATGGCGAGTCCGGTTACGATGGGCGCCTTGCGACCGATCGTGGCAGAGCCGGTTCGCCGGATCAGCCAATCCGACCACCAGCCCCCGCAAAGCAGCCCCACCGACGCGGCGATGTAGGGCAGCGCGGCGAGCAGCCCTGCCGTCTGCAGCTTCAGTTGCTGCGCCGAAGCGAGGTAAGTCGGATACCATGTGAGGAAGAACACCAGAGTGGAATTGCTTGCAAACTGACCGAGCCCGGCGCCGAGAAAGGCGCGGTTGGCGAGTAACAGGCGCATGTCTCGCCACGACCAGCGAGGCGGTGGCGGCGGGCGCACCAGACCACCGCCGCTCCTGATGTGATCGAGCTCCGCGCGATTCGCCGTCCGGCTGTGCTGCGGGTCGCGGTACAGGAGGAACCAGAAGACCGTAAAGATGAGCCCCGCAGCGCCAGTCAGAAAAAACAGTGGCCGCCAACCCCAACGATCCTCGACCCAGTAGAGGGGTGGGCTGAGAAAGGCGAGCCCGAAGTATTGTCCCAGTGAGAAGACTCCGTTTGCGCGGGCTCGCTCTCCCTGTGGAAACCAGGCCCCCAGCACGCGGCTATTGGACGGAAAGCAGGGGGCTTCGGCGGCACCGAGGCCCAGCAGGCAGCTGAGCAGCATCACAAAGCTTGAGGCCATCCCCTGCAGAAAGGTGCAGATCGACCAGATTGTGACCGCAAACCCGTAAACGATGCGGGTGCCGAGCCGGTCGAGCAGTATGCCGCCGGGAATCTGCGCCGCTACGTACGAGTACGAGAAGGCGGACAATAGGAAGCCGAGCTCTCGGGGTCCAAGATGCAATTGAATCTTGACCAGAGGAGCTGCGATGCCGAGCACCGCGCGATCCAGATAGTTGATTGTCGTGCCGGCGGTGACCAGCCCCAGGGCGAGGAAGCGGGCCCGGGTCGGCTTCGCAATGCGCGTCTCGTCATTGCAGGATGCACGGTCCGTTTCTTGCGTCATTGTTCAGTCTACCTGCGGCGGACGGGGGAACGGGAGTTCGGACTCGGCTGCGCGCCTTTCCGGGCGGGGCTCACCGACGATCAGACGCTATCATGCTCACCAGTTCGTACATGACTGTCAATGCTCGCCGGCGGGCTTTTCGTTGACTGTACTATCTGGTTCGCACATACTATTGGTGAGCGGTGCCGGCATCCGGAGGCGGGCCTTCGAGCCGCACGCCCAGTGAGGAGTTCGAGCAATGGCTACGGTGGTGAAAGAGGCTGCGCGCAGTGTACTCAGTGACGCTGAGCGTGTGGAGATCGACGCGTCGATTGAGCGTGCACGTGCGGCGATGCGCGCTGTGGAGCACTATACGCAACAGCAGGCTGATCGGCTGTGCCGCGCGCTCGGCTGGGCGACTGCCAACGAGAAGACTTTCGTCCGCTTGGCCCGCATGAGCGTCGAGGAAAGCCGGCTCGGTGACCCGGAGGGCCGTATTTCCAAGCGATTCAAGATCATGGGAGTTTTGCGCGACGCGTTGCGCCAGAAGAGCATCGGGATCGTCGAGGACTTGCCCGAGAAGGGAATCGTCAAGTATGGCAAGCCGGCGGGCGTCATCGCCTCGCTCGTGCCGACCACGAATCCGGAGCTGACTCCGCCGTTTACCGCCATCTATGCCGTCAAATGTCTCGACGCGGTCATCTTCTCGCCGCATCCGCGCTCAAAGAACACCACCCGGGAGGTGGTGCGCATCATGCGTGAGACATTGAAGCGACTCGGGGCACCGGAGGATCTCCTGCAGTGCATTGAGCGGCCCAGCATTCCATCGACTCAGCATCTGATGTCGCGGTGCGATTTGACGTTCGCGACCGGCGGGCAGCCGATGGTGCGCGCGGCGTACAGTTCCGGCAAGCCGGCCTACGGTGTCGGAGCGGGCAATTCGACGATGGTCATCGATGAGACTGCGGACATCGATATCGCCGCGCGCAATACGCGTATGTCAAAGACGTCGGATTTCGGCTCGGGTTGCTCGGCAGACGGCAATCTGCTCATTGACTCGCGGATCTACGACCGCCTCCTCGATGCGCTTCAGACCGAAGGCGGTTTTCTGGCAAGCCAGGAGCAAGCCAATGCGCTCGAGCGCGTGATTTGGGATGAGGAAGGCCATCGCCTGCCGGACAGCGTGGCGTGCGCGCCGCAGCGGCTTGCCGAACTTGCCGGCTTCACGATTCCGGCTGACCGCAAGTTCATCATGGTGAAGAACGATAAGATCGGCGTGCGGTACAACTGGTCACGCGAGAAGCTGACGACCGCGCTTGCGGTCTACCGCTACGAGGGCTTCGATCAAGCGCTCGATCTGGTGCGCCAGATATATGAGGTGGGCGGAAAAGGGCACTCCTGCGGCATCTACTCGCACGACGACGAGCACATTGATCGACTCGCGCGCGTCGCGCCGGTGAGTCGCATGATGGTGCGCCAGCCGCAGTCCAAGGCAAACGCCGGAGCCTTCAACAACGGAATGCCCATGACCTCCAGCCTGGGGTGTGGCATCTGGGGCGGCAATGTTACGAACGAGAACATTCACCTGAAGCACTTCATGCAGACGACGTGGGTCAGTCGGCCGATCGCCGAGGACAGGCCGTCGGAGCAGGAGCTGTTCGGGGAGTTCTACGGCACTGAGGTACTTTAGAGTGGCGGGCAAGTCGGTTGCAGAACACCTGGTTCGCTATCTGGAGCGTCGCGGCGTCCGTCATATCTTCGGACTCTGCGGACATACGAATATCGCGGTGCTTTCGGCTCTCGCCGACAGCACCATCCGATTTGTGAACGTCCGGCACGAGCAGATTGCCGCGCACGCCGCGGACGGCTACGCACGCGTGACCGGAAAGGCATCGGTCGTGCTGACACATCTCGGTCCGGGACTGACCAACGCCGCTACTGGCGTGGCCAATGCCGCCCTCGATTGCATTCCCATGGTGGTGATTGCCGGCGATGTGCCGACACACTACATGGGCAAGCATCCGCACCAGGAGGTGAACCTCCACGCCGATGGATCGCAATTCGAAATCTACCGGCCGTTCGTCAAGCGCGCCTGGCGCGTCGATCGCCCCGATCTGTTTCCGGAAATCATCGTCAAGGCCTTTCAACTCGCCGAGAGCGGCCAGCCGGGACCGGTTCTGGTCGATGTTCCCATGGATGTATTCTCTGCGGAGCTGGCACCTGAATTCCAAAGGCGCTTCGAGGCTCCGCTGAGCGTGGTGCATCCGCCGGCGATTGATCTGGAGACCGCCAGAGCGATCGTGAGCGCGCTGGGGGAGGCGCGCCGGCCGCTGATCTATGCGGGCGGGGGGATATTGCGCGCCCGGGCGTCCGACGAGTTGCGCGAGTTCGTCGATTACCTGGGAATACCGGTTGCCCACACACTCATGGGTAAAGGCGCCTTGCCCGACGATCATCCACTGGTGCTCGGCATGAGCGGCTTCTGGGGTACGCGGCTGGTGAACAACGCCTGTATGGCGGCCGATTGGGTGCTCGGCGTGGGAACGCGGTTCAAGGAGGCTGACTGCAGCTCCTGGTATCGCGACTATACATTCAATATTCCGCCGACACGCCTGGCACACATTGACATCGAGCCGAGCGAAATCGGCCGAAATTTCGAGACCGAAATCGGGGTGGTGGCAGATGTGAAGGCAGCGCTCGGGACGCTGTGCCGGGTCGCCCGCGAGCTGTATCCGAAGGGCCGAGGGCAACTGCCGGCCGCGACGCAGATCGCTCAGTTCCGCAGAGAATTCGAGCAGGCAAATCGCGCCATGCAACTGAGCGGTGCGTTTCCAATGATGCCCGAGCGCATTCTGGCTGAAACACGCCAGCTGCTGCCGCGTGACGGAATTCTGACGACCGATGTCGGCTGGAACAAGAATGGCGTCGGCCAGCAGTTTCCCATCTACACGCCCGGCAGCGTGCTCACACCCGGAGGGTACGCGACGATGGGCTTCGGACCACCGGCGGCGATCGGCGCGAAGCTCGCCGCCCCGGACCGGGCGGTCATCTCGCTGGTCGGCGACGGCGGCTTCGGGCAGAATCCGGCGGCGCTCGCTACGGCAGTGGAGCAGGGTCTTGCGATCGTCTGGGTGGTGATGAACAACAACGCATTTGGAACGATCGCGGGTCTGCAGCAGGCCCATTACGGCCTCACACTGGGGACCGTCTTTCCGAGCGAAGCGGGCGGCTGGAGCGAGATGCGGCCGAAATACGCCGAGATCGCGCGCGCATACGGCTGCGAAGGTGTCCGCATCGAGTCTGCCGAGCAGTTCGCACCCGCATTGCGTCGGGCGCTTGAATCGGGTCGCCCGTATCTCCTCGACGTGCCAATGAAGAACAACCCGACGCCCACTACCGGTCACTGGAATATTCTCGACATATACTCGCCGGGTCAGCACGTGTCGCACGTCGCGACCGACTGAGTCGCCCGCATGGCAACGAAAAGTGATGTGCTCGTCAGCGAGGTCGGGCCGCGCGACGGGCTGCAGAGCATCAAGTCGATGATGCCTCTGGCCGCCAAGAAGGAGTGGATCAGCGCCGAGGCGGCGGCCGGAGTGAGCGAGATCGAGGTCGGCAGTTTCGTGTCGCCGAAGCTGCTGCCGCAGCTTGCGGATACAGCGGAAGTGGTTGCCCACGCCCTGACGTTGCCGGGACTGACGGTGGCAGTGCTGGTACCGAACCTCAAGGGCGCGCAGGCGGCGCTCGAGGCGGGCGTTCACAAGATCACCCTGCCGTTCTCTGCCTCGGACACGCACCTGATGAAGAACGTGCGGCGAACACCCGAGCAAATGCTAGATGAGACGCGAGCGATCGCTGCGCTGCTCCGTGGCGCCGCGGCGGAACGCCGGCCGAAATTCGAAGTGGGCATCTCGACTGCATTCGGCTGCAGCTACGAGGGTGTGGTTCCGGAGGACAAAGTGGTGCGGCTCGCAGAGACGGTCTTGGACGCGGGCTGCGATGAGGTCGGATTGTCGGACTCGACCGGTTACGCGAACCCGGCGCAGGTCAAGTCAATGGTACTGCGTGTGCGCGGCGCCATCGGGGAGTCGGCATTCGCGGGATTGCACCTGCACAACACGCGCGGACTGGGGCTGGCCAACGTGCTGGCCGGCCTGGAGCTCGATGTGAGGACGTTTGACAGCTCGCTGGCAGGTCTCGGCGGGTGTCCCTGGGCGCCCGGGGCGTCCGGCAATATCGTCACCGAAGATCTGGTCTTCATGCTCGAGGCGATGGGCATTCGCACCGGGATAGATCTAAGCGGTCTGCTCGCGGTACGCAAGATACTGGCCGCAAGCCTGCCCGGGGAGAGTCTCTACGGATTCGTTCCGGAGGCCGGACTGCCCTTGGGGTTCTCTCCCCCGTAACGCATCACGTCAGCTGCGAGCCGTCGCACCGGGACGATGCGCTCGCGCATCAATACATTTGCCTGGGCTTTTTCCTCACGGGTGGGCGCGGCCAGGCGGCAGGATGCGCCAGCAGGAACGCGATCCCACGAGCATTGAGCTTCTGCAGCCGCAGTGGCACGCCAAGCACTGTGCGGTACGGATCGACCGGATCGAAGCGTTTGAATCTCACCGCCGCTGTATCGGGGTTGCCCGCTCTGGCGAAGTTAAGTACGACATCCTGCATTTCCTGCGACAGCTTGAAATCGGCCGGTTTCCACTCGCGCGTCAGGCGAAACAGATTGTAGGTGTTCAATGTGCCCAGCCAATAGGCGACGTCGCTGAAGTGGTAGGCGCCCGCGGCTGGCGGATCGGGAAGATCGGCGAACGTCACGCCAGGCGCGAAGGGTTCGACGTGATCGAAGAGGTACAGATATGCGGGCGCGTGGCTGAATTCCGCCTGCAAAGTGACCCAGCTGAGCGCGGCCATGCCCATGCCACTGTCGCGCGAGACGGCCAATGCCTGCCGTTGCACCTGCGCGTCGGTACGCGCCGGCCATGCCTTGAGGAACTCCGCGGAGTCGACGCCGAAGATCTGTCTTGCGGCCGCGCGATATTGCTGTGGCGTCGCGGCGGTGAGCAGTGCAAGCCCAGTGCCGAGATCGTTGTTCGTCGAGCCAACCAGGACCGGGACCGGCTGCTCCTTGCCTTCCTCGAAGATCGCCCGCGGAGGTTGCGGCAGGAAATAGCCATCGACAGTCGGTCGCGCTTGGAAATGCGCTCGCTGTGCAATCGCCATGATCCGATCGGCAGGTAGGCCGCGCATCTGGGCGAGACCGGTCACGTGCAGCGCGCGCATCAGCATCAGGCCCTGCGTCTGTGCCTGCTGGCGCGACGGTACGGCCAGGACCGGGGTGTTGGCGAGCACGGAGCCGCTCAGGCCTATCGCCCGCTCGAACAGGCCCTTGGTCAACGGACTGGCCTGCAGCAGGTTGATCGACATCGAGCCCGCCGACTGGCCGATAAGGGTGACGTTGTGCGGGTTGCCGCCGAACGCCCGGATGTTGCGCTGCACCCATTTCAGGGCCGCAATCTGATCAAGCAGGCCCCAGTTGCCACTGGCATGGTGTCGTGATTGCGCGGTCAGCTGCGCAAGCGCGAGAAACCCGAACACACCGACCCGATAGTTGGCGGCGACGTAGACCACGCCATGCCGGGCGAGATGCGCGCCGCTGTAGACCGGCATGTTCCCTGAGCCGATGACGAATGCACCGCCGAAGATCCACACCACCACCGGCAGATCGGCACCGGGGCGGGCGCCGGCGGGCGCCCAGAGGTTCAGGTAAAGGCAATCCTCCGATATCGTCTGTGCGCCGAAATAGTGGTTGATATCCGGCCCGCGCATCGGTTGCATGCAGGAGGGCCGCTTCAGGTCGGCGGTATAGAGGCCATGCCATGGCTTGACCGGTTGCGGCGAGCGCCAGCGATTCTGGCGCACCGGTGGCGCGGCGAAAGGTATGCCATAGTAGGCTTTCACGCCGTGGCCGATGAGCGTACCGGCGAGGAGTCCGGAGTCGATCCTCACTGGGTCGCCCGGCACCGGGCGCATCGCGGCGGCGAACGCGGCCGGTGGCTGGCCGGCGAGCGTCACGATGAGGCCGATGGGTGCCAGAATGGAGTTGAGCCTGCGCATGATGTCTCTCGTGGCGCTCGCGCTTGGTGCGCAGGACCGTTGAGCCTCGGGGGCTGTCGTCAGAGCCAAACAGGTCGATGTAACCAACCGGTTCGTATAGTGAAAACTATAGGCGGACGCGGAGGGTGTCAAATGCCGTGGCACCATTGCAGCTGAGGTGTGCGCTGCGCCGCGACACGCGATGTTATACGCGACTCCGCGACCGCGCGCCGGCCGGCGTTGACGTTAACTATCTGGTGCGTATAATCGCTTGCGGCGCGACCTGCGTCCGTTCAGCCGTGTAATTCGCCGCCCCACATGATGACAATGGCATACAAGCGCATCGCCGGGTTCCTGACCGTGCTGCCGGTCTGCGCACTCGCAGCGGGAGCACCGTCTGTCCCGCGCGGCACGATCGACTGGGATGCGGCCGCTTCGGGCACGCATTTCTCGCCGCTCAAGCAAATCACCGTGCGCACGGTGCGGCGCCTGGGGGTGGCGTGGGTCTACGACACCGGCATGAAAGGCAGAGGGTTCGAGGATACGCCGCTGCTCGTTGGTGGCCGAATGTACGTGTTGCTGCCGAACGAGGTGGTCGTTGCGCTCGATCCGGACTCCGGGCGGCGGATCTGGAGCTACGATCCGCACGAGAAGCGCACCCGCGTCAGCCGCGGGCTGGCCTATTGGCCCGGCAGCGGGAAAATGGCTCCGCGACTGGTCGAGGCCACTGCCGACGGACACGTCATCGAGCTCGACCCGGCAACCGGCAAACCGGTGGTTGGATTCGCCGACCACGGCGTACTCGATATGCGCGCGATCCAGGCCAAGGGCTATCCGTATGCGCCGTACGGGTTCACCTCGCCACCGGCCGTCTGGCGCAATCTGCTCATTCTCGGTCCGGACTTGCAAGAGGGTCCGAGCCAGGGACCGCCCGGGATCGTCACCGCAGTTGACGCCATCACCGGCAGGATTGTCTGGACGTTCCATACAGTCCCGCAGCCCGGGCGGCCCGGCAATTCAACCTGGGGCCCTGGAGGCTGGAAGAACCGCTCCGGGCCCTCGGCCTGGGGTGATATCACGGTCGACCCGAAGCTCGGCCTGGTGTTCGTTCCGGTCGCCAACCCGGCGGACAGCTATTACGGTGCGGACCGTCCTGGCACGAATCTCTACGCCAATTCGGTCGTCGCGCTCGATGCGCGTACCGGACAGCTGCGCTGGTACTATCAGTTCGTCCACCACGATCTGTGGGACACCGATACCGTCAGCACGAGTCTGGTCGAGGCCTGGAAGAATGGCCGGGAGATTCCTGCGGTAGCCGCACTCACCAAATCGGCGCTGCTCTTCATTCTGGATCGGCGCACCGGCAAGCCGATCTTCGGGGTGCGCAACCGCCGCGTACCGAAGAGCGACGTGCCCGGCGAGCACTCATGGCCCACCGAACCCTACCCTGTGGAGCCGCCACCGCTCGCGCGGCAGACTGTCACCGCTGCGGACGTCACGACGGTTACGCCGGGTTCGCAGACCTACTGCAAATCGCAATTCGCAAAGTTCCACCTCGAGGGCCGATACAGCCCCTTCCAGCTCCAACCGAGCCTGCACTTTCCGTCCGCAGTCGGCGGCGGCAACTGGGGTGGAACAAGCTACGATCCGCAGCTCGGCTACATCTATGTCAATACCAGCGACTTCGGCAGCATCGGGCAGATGGTGAAAGCCGGCTCGACGGTGCACAGCGGGCGCGCGCTGAAATTCAAAGGCGCCTATGCGAAGTTTCTCGCGCACTTCAAGCGCATGCCCTACTACAACCCATACGTGGGCGCCCGATTTGTCGATGCGAACGGCCTTCCGTGCCAGCAGCCTCCCTGGGGACTTCTGTCCGCGGTGAATACGCGCACCGGACACGTCGCCTGGCAGGTGCGACTCGGCGACTACCCGGAGCTGGCTCAAGCGGGAGTTCCGGCGACGGGGACCCCCAACCTGGGCGGCAGTTTGGTGACCGCGGGCGGGCTGGTGTTCATCGGAGCGACGATGGACGGGGATTTCCGCGCCTTCGACGCCCGCACGGGACGCATGGTGTGGGAGGCGGGGCTCGACGGCTATGGCGAGGCGACGCCGACGACTTACCTGGGCAGAAACGGCCGGCAATACGTCGTGATTGCCGTTGGTGGTCCGGGTCTGCTGCGCGGAGTGCATCACAGCGTTAAGAATCCGCCGGTGCGCCTGGTAGCCTTTGCGCTGGGCGGTCGGCCGGCCACCCCGACCCAGGCGTCACGCGCGCAGAGCGCGGCGCTCATGGGCGGGGCGCCGCCGCCGGCCAGCGGCAAACTGCCGCCGGGAGCTGGCCGGCGGATCGTGAAGGAGGACTGCACGCTGTGTCACGGCGTGGAGAACATCACCGGATCCCGTCTCAGTCGCGGCGGATGGCAGGCGACGGTGCGCGAGATGATGAATCGCGGCGCGCCCGTCACGACTGCGCAATACGCGACACTGATCGAGTATCTGACGGACCATTTCGGCACGGCCTCGAAGGCGAGATGAGATGAGGCAAAGTCGCATCATGAACCGACGACAGATGATCTCCCGGGCTATCGGCACGCTCGGTGCAGGCGCCGCATTGGGTCTCGATCTGTCCGCCCCGGCGCTGGCCAAACCTGCTGGCGCGCAGCATCCGGCCGCCGCGCACGCGGGCAGGGCGGAGTTCTTCGAGCGCTATATGCGCCGTCCGGGACGGAAGAATGTCCTTGCCTGGGCACCGATCAAGAACGGCTTCCAGCACAATTCCATCTCGCATGCCATGAGCGTGATCGAGCGCTTGGGCTACGTCTCGCAGACCTACGACACATACTTTCATACCGATAGTCAGCCCATCAGCCTGCATGGCCTGACGGGTAGTTACGGCCAGGGCGTCATGGGGCGGGATCTCAATAACTACGATGCGATCTTCTGCCTCGGTGTTCGGGAGGTTTACCTCACCGCGCAGCAGCGCGCCGATCTGCTCGCGTTCATCCGCAACGGCGGTGGCTTTGTCGGCGTGCACGCGGCCTCGACCATGTTTCTGCCCTGGCCGCCGTTTGGCAAGCGGCATGACGCGGCGCTTGCCTGCGGGCGCACGTTCCAGCGCTGGCCGCAGTTCAACGAGATGCTCGGCGCGGAGTTCGTCGAACATCCCTACGGCCAGATCGAGGCGTCGGTGATCGTGGACGATCCGCGATTCCCGGCGACGCGCTTTTTGCCGGCGAAGTTCAACTTGCATGACGAGATGTACGAGTTCAAGGATTTCTCTCGTCAGGACATGGACGTCGTCCTGCGTCTGGATACGTCTGGACTGAACCTGAAGCGCCGCCGCCTGACTGATCGCACCACGGACTGGCCGCTCGCGTGGGCCAAGAGTTATGGCAAGGGACGCGTGTTCTATTGCGCACTCGGCCATTCGCGTGAGACGTGGGATATCCCGGACATCCAGCGGATCTACTTCGAGGGACTGCGTTGGGCGCTGGGGCTTAAGAACGCGGACATCGCCACCCACCCGATGCGTCAGGTTTCCGCCGCTGCCGTCGATCTGCCGCCGCCGCCGCCGCCTTGTGGTCCGCA
Organism: Pseudomonadota bacterium; assembly: GCA_021826035.1. Next base: position 17,204 of record JAKBBE010000018.1, read on the forward strand.
GTGGGCTCTGCAGCTGCGTGAACCGTCCGTGCGTCTCGGAGTCTGATCATGCCTGTGCGTAACGATCGTGGCCGGTGGGGCACCGTGTCCCAGACGCTGCACTGGTTGGTCGTCGTCATGATCGTCGCCCAGGTGACCTTGGCGCTGATCTTCAAGCAAATGCATCGCGGGCCCGAAGCGGCTGCGCTGATCGGCGTCCACAAGTCGCTCGGCATGACCATACTGGTGGTTGCGGCGCTGCGGCTCGCGTGGCGCTGGGCGAATCCCGTTCCGGATCTACCGGCGACACTGCGGACGTACGAGCGCATTCTGGCGCGCTCAACGCACGCTGCGCTTTACGCGCTGCTGTTCGCCATGCCCTTGACCGGCTGGCTGGGGTCGTCGGCGTTCGGTTTCACCGTGCGCTGGTTCGGTCTCTTTGCGATTCCCAACCTGATCGCTCGCGACAAGCCGCTGGGACATGTGCTGTATGCGACGCATTCCGTGCTGGCCCTGGCGCTCGGACTAGTTCTGGCGCTGCACATCGCCGCTGCCCTCCGGCACCACTGGATGCTCAAAGATGGCGTGCTGCGCAGGATGTTGCCCGGCGCGAAATGAGCGGCTGACCTCAGCGCTGCGGGCTACCGAGCGGCGCGACATCGAAGGCGATCGTCATGCGCGGTTGCGGCGCCTCGAAGGGAACGGTGCCGTGCCACAGGTACGACGGAAAGAGCACGAGCCGACCCGGTTTGGGCTGCACGAATCGGCGCGCGGGGAAGCGGTCACCGAACTCGGCGGACGGCTCGCCAAATTTCAGCCAGCCCTGGCGGTGGTCGGCATCGGCGCAGACTTCCGGTATCGCAATGTAGTAAGCGGAGCTTATCCAGCCCTGCGTATGCACGTGATTCAAGTGAAAGCCTCGATCCAGCAGTCGCGATGACCATGAGCTGACGTAGGCAAATCCCGCTGCCCTGCGACTGGTGAACGGATGACCGTGCTCGCGCGGCAGATGGGCGATGTAGTGCACGACCGCCTCATCGACTCTGCGGCGCAGACGCTCGACGAGCTCGTGACCATTGCCGAACACCTCATCATGGAGTCGTGTTCCGCCACGCACTGTCTGGGTGAAATGCTCCCGCTTGTCGTCGTGGAGTGGCTCGAGGTAGGCGCGCAGATCCCGATTGAACTCGGTCATGGTGGCATGGCCCTGCGGCGGCGGCAGATCGTAGATGCCGATCAGCCGCTCGTAGCCGGCGAGCCAGAATTCCTCGCGTGACTCATTGAGTGCGCGATGGCATAGGACGAGCAGCGATAGGGCGGCTTGATCGGTTGCGCGTGCGGCGAGCACGCGCCGCAGCAGACCCTTGGCGCGCCCAGCCTGGTCGCGGCGGATCAGGAAAGCCGCCGCATCGATGTGCGCGTCGAGGTTCACAGGCTGCGCACTGATGCTGGTCTCATGGGCGTGACGAGCGCCGCCGAGATCCCCGAGTGCCTCGAGCGCCCGACCGCGACCGGCCATCGCGCCCGGGTCGCAGGACTCGAGCGTCAGCGCCCGGTTGAACGTTTCCAGCGCCTCCACGGCACGACCGGCCCGCAGCAGCAGCCGTCCTTTGGCACTGAGCAGAGGCGCCGCTCCTGGTGTCCGCGCCGCGGCGTGCTCGTAGGACTGCAGGAACAGGTCATCGCGACCCTGCCGGTGCAGCAGTTCATTGAGCTGCAGATGAGCGTCCAGGTCGAGAGGCTCGAGCTCCAGGCGTTGCCGCAAAAGGACTGCGGCATCGTCATAGCGGTGCAGATGCTGCAGCAAGACCGCGAGATCCATGAGGCTGTGGCGATCCCGCGGTGCCGCTCGGCAGGCATCTTGCAGATGTCGCAGGGACTCGGCATGTTTGCGTTGATGCTTCAGGGCGAGGCCCATGTGATAAGACCATGCCGCCCGTTCTGCTGGGCTGAATCGCTCCAGCGGCGCCGCCGCCAGGAGCTGCTCCGCCTCGGCGGGGCGCATCATGCGGGTCAGTAATGCCGCCAACCTGAGGCGCGCCTGGCTGCTGTCCTGCCGGGCGGCGAGCACGGCGCGGTATCCGGCAGCGGCCTCGTGCAGAAGGTCCGCACGCTCCTGAGTCTGGGCCAGCGCTAGGCGCAGCACCGGATCCTCGGGCGTTCTGCCCAGCGCCTGCAGCAGACACTCGAGCGCTTCCGTCGCGCGGCCCTGCGCCTCGAGGGCGCTGGCCAGGTCCACGCTGACCTGGGGTGGCGCCGATGTGCTGCAAGCCAGGCGCAGCAGATCTTCCGCTTCGCTCCAGCGGCCCTGGCGCAACGCACAGACCCCACGAAGGTAGGTCGCCACGGGATGGGAAGGCTCGACCCTCAGGATGCGCTCGAGACAGCCGATCGCGTCCGGCCAGTTCTCGCTATTGAGATGGCGGACGGCCTCCTCGAGGGACTGGTTCAGTGGATTGTTCGCGCGCTCGGCCATGCGATCAGCAGGAGAGGGCGGCGGGAGCGGCAAAAAGTGTAGCCCAAACGGGACCGGCGTGCCAATACGCTGCGCGATGGAACCGCGGGCCGCTCGATCCGGGAACATCCAAAACTTTGATCAGCGCAAGGTGCGATGCCAGAATGAGACCGTCGAGTCCGCCAAGGCCGCACGAGCACCACTGATGTCCAAAGCAGAATCCCCGCGCGCCGGTGCTCGATCCGCCCGGCTGAAGCGCACGAACGACCCGGAGGGCACGCGCCGGGACATTCTCGAGATCGCTCGTCAGGAATTCAGTCAGAACGGGCTGAGCGGCGCTCGCATCGACGTCATCGCCGAGCGCACCCGCACCTCCAAGCACATGATCTACTACTACTACGGCAGTAAGGAAGGTCTCTATCAGGCGGTTCTTGAGAGGGCGTATACCGGGATCCGTGAGCGCGAAGGGGAGCTCGACCTGGAAGGGCTCGGCCCCAGAGAGGCGCTGCGACGGCTGGTCGAGGTCACATTCGATTACGACCAGACCCATCCGGACTTCGTCAGTCTGGTCAGCATGGAGAATCTGCACCGCGCGCAGTACCTGGAGTCCAGCACGATCCGCGACATCAACGCGGTCATCATCCGCCGGCTCGAGCAGATCCTCGCACAGGGTGTGCGGCTGGGACTGTTTCGCGCCGACCGGGACGCCATCGATGTGCACATGGCGATCAGCTCGCTGTGCTTCTTTCGGGTGGCGAACCGGTATACGTTCAAGGCTCTGTTCAAACGCGATTTGCTGAGTCCGCGGGTGCGCGCGCATCACAAACGCATGATCGGCGATGCCATCGTCGGGATGCTCACGCCCTAGCTGACGGCGCTTGCGGCACCGCCGTCCGGGCAGTTCCGGGGCGTACTCTCCCGTGGGGGCTTGCCATGCGCCCCAAAAAATGTACCATCTAGTCCGTCTAATTTGTGCGCAGACGCGGAGTCGCTGCGGGGGGGGGCGGCATGCGGTCCCGACGGCAGCGGTTGGCGGACGGCACAGGGGGAGTCCATGAACGTTAAGCACCGGGGCGGGCTGTGGCCGAGCGACCCCATCGACACCATGTTTCCTCACTGCCGAGGGGCTGAGCAGTCCCGGCAATGCACCGCGTGACGCCACTGCCGCGTTGCCCCGGCGTCACAGAGTACGGCGAGCGGCCGCCTCGCAGGTTCCATCAGGCGGGTCCCGGCTATCGCGAGCGGAATGCGTGCCTGCTCGGCGCCCGGCTCCGGACCAACGAATTCGACAGGCCGCGTCGGCTGCGTCCGGGAGTCCTGGGCCGCTGCGCGGGGTGAATGCCTCAGGCCGACCGGCAGATTGGGGGCAGCGGGCCGGCGATCCGCGCTGCGGCGGGCGCTGTCGAGTCCCATGAGTGTCGGCATCGGGCTGAAGAGTCAACGAGTCAAAGGCACTGGAGGACAGATGTCGGAGCAGAACAGCCGCGATACGGTTGCGGCCCCCGTCCGCGCGGGCCTGATCGGCTCCGGCATTCAGGCATCGCGCAGCCCGGCGATGCACATGGACGAGGCGGCCGCGCTCGGTCTGCGGCTGCGTTACGAGCTGTTCGATCTGGATCGTCTCGGGGGGGCTGATGCGCTCGAGGCGGTGCTCGCCCGGATCGAGGGCGAGGGGTTCGCCGGTGTCAACATCACCCATCCGTGCAAGCAGGGAGTTCTCGGACATCTGCACGAGATCTCGCCCGAGGCGCGTCTGATCGGCGCGGTCAACACCGTACTGTTCAGAGCCGGCCGGCGGATCGGCCACAACACGGACTGGTTCGGATTCGCCGAAGCGTTGCGCCGCGGTCTTGCGGGGGCGGCGCACGCGCAGGTGACACAACTCGGGGCAGGGGGTGCCGGATGTGCAACCGCATACGCCCTGCTCACGTGCGGTGCCGCTCATGTGCAGGTTCACGATACGGACGCCGCGCGCGCCCAGCAGCTTTGCGCCCGCCTCGCCGAGCATTTCGGTGCCGGGCGGATCAGCGCGACGTCCGACGTGCCGAGCGCGCTCGAACACAGTGACGGGCTGGTGAACGCCACGCCGGTGGGCATGCGCGCGTATCCGGGGTTGCCCCTGCCGAAATCGCTGCTGAGGCCCGCGTTGTGGGTGGCCGATATCGTCTATTTCCCGCTCGCCACCCAACTGCTCGAAACCGCGCGGCGCGTCGGCTGCCGAACGCTTGACGGGGGGATGATGGCGGTACTGCAGGCCGCAGCCGCGTTCCGACTGTTCACCGGTGTCGAACCGGAAATCGAGCGCATGTTGGCGCGGTTCGCCGACTTGCGGCCGGAAGCGGCAGATGAACGATGAGATGCGAGCGGTGAGCCGCATGCCATGAGCGCGCCGTGATCAGTCTCAGCCTCAAGCAGATCGAATACTTTCGTGCCGTCATGGAGGCGGGCACCGTGAGCGGCGCAGCGGCGCTGCTCAACGTCTCCCAGCCCAACGTCAGCCGGATGCTCAAATACACGGAGGGGCGCCTCGCAATGCGCCTGTTTGAGCGCAGCCACGGCAGACTGCAGCCGACCGCCGAGGCGAGAGCGCTGTATCGGGAGGTGCAGTCGTTGCATGCACACCTCGAATCGCTCCAGGACGCAGTGCGGCATATCGCGCGCGGGGAGCTGGGTCGCTTCACGGTTGGCGGTTCGCCGAGTCTGGGGCGGCACGTGCTGCCGGCGGCGCTGTCCTCGCTGCGCCGTGAATTCCCGCAGCTCGCGGTCAAACTCGACATCCTGTCGGTGTCGCAGGTCATCGAGTATGTGACGCTGAATCAGGGTGAGTGTGCATGCACGATATTTCCGATCTCGCACCCGCAGATCGAGACGCAAGCCTGCGCCGTGGGCGCGCTGGTGTGCGCGGTCCCGCGCGGTCACGCGCTTGCCGGGCGATCCTCTATCGCTCCTGCGGATCTGGCGGCCGAGAGCCTGATCGGCTTCGAGCCCAACACGCCGCACGGCCGAGTGATGGATGACTTCTTGCGGCAGGCCGGCCACGAGCCGGTATACCCGTGCACGGCACGTTTCGCCGAGACGGCCTGCGCCTTGGCTGAAAAGGGCAACGGCATCACGCTGGTCGACGAATTCACGATGTCGGGACGGGCGTTCCCCAATCTGGTGGCGTTGCCGACGCGATGGCGCAAGCCCTTTCGCATCTATCTGCATCGGGCCGGCGATCGCCCGCTGTCGCGCATCGGTACACGACTGGGCGAACTGCTCATGGCGTGGAACGGCGATGCGTCTTGAGGTCCTGCTCCGCCGTCATTCACAGTTCGAACTGCGGGGATCCGCCACGAGCCGCGGCGTCATCCGCGACTCCGGAGTTGAATCTTTCGGCGCCGCAAGGCGACTCAAATCTCTCCAAGGGAGGACACATGTCGATACGATCTCATCGATTCGGTAAGGCCATCGCGTGTCTGGTGTTCGGCGCGTCGGCCGCACCGATTGCTGCCTGGGCGCAACGCTTTCCGCAACCGGTGCCGGCGGTCAAGCCGGTTGTCGATCAATACCTGGTGCTGGGAAATGCAACCCGTGGCTCGGGCGAGCCGATGGTCGCGGTCGATCCGACGAATTCAAGGAACATCATCGTCGTTGGCATGGGCAGCCTGCAGATCCTGCCGGGATATCACGCTCCCGTGACGGCGGGAATGACCGAGATGTACTGGAAGGTACCGTTCTCAACCATTACTTGGCTGGGAGTCACCAACGACGGTGGCACGCGATGGACGGTCAAGCGGTTGCCCATCCTCAGCGGCAAGTTCGAGCGCTGCCCGGATCCCTTTGCCGGTGTGACGAAGGACGGGGTGTTCATTGCCGGTTGTGAACCTCGCGAGTCGACCCCGCCGTATCTGGGCGAGTCGGCCGATGTCGTGTCATCAGACCACGGCAAGACATGGAGTGCGCGCGCCGATGGCGTGAATTCGTTCAACCATGCCCCGTATCCTCGGTTTGCGCCCGGTCTGAAGCCGCGCATGGGAGGCAATTCGCCATGGGATCGGCCGTTCCTCAGCTTTGATGATCAGACAGGGATCGTGTACCTGACCGATTCGGGTGGCCAGACGGCCGCCCCGGCCGGCAGCGGCGCGAAGTGGCGGCAGGAGTCGTATGTGACGGCATCGCACGATGATGGACGGAGCTGGGGAACGATCTATGCCGATGACGACCCGCAGTGGCCACAGCTTGCTCGCGCCTCGCTCGCGGCCGGGCACGGCAAACTGGCCGAAGTCTACGTCGCCTCTTCGGTGCCGCGCAGCCAGCACGCGCACTGTCCGTGCGAGGTGTTCGGCATCAGCAGCAACGGCGGACGCAGCTTCGAGCGCCATGTGCTGCACAACGTGCACGTGTGGAATGCCCCGGGCGTATTCCTTCCCGGCGGATCGGTCGGCAATCTCACGGCAGATCCCACCGTCGCAGGACGGTATTCGGTGCTGCGGTACCTCGCCGGACCGCTGCCCCATTATGAGGTGTCAACGAGCGACGATTACGGACGCACATGGTCGAAATTCGTGTCGGTCGGGAGCGCTGCGGGGGCGAGCTGGCTGGTGAAGCCGTGGCTCGAATACTCGCGATTCGGCGTGCTCGGTCTGGAGTGGAGGGCTATCTACCCGAACTACAGCTACGATGTCTGGGCCGCCATCTCGCGCAACGGCGGGCGCACCTTCAGCCCGCCGCTGCGCATCAGCAGTGCGCGCTCGCCGGGTACGAACTACTATCGCAATGATGGGAATTTTGGCGACGACGTGCAGGACTTCTCGATGTCCCGCAACCACATGTTCGTGGTGTGGTCCGACTTCCGCTCCGGGTTTCTCGCCACTTGGATCGGGCGCGTATCGCTCTCGGCATTCCAATGCCGGCAGGTCCAGGACTGCTATTGAGCCGATCGGGCTGCCGTTCCCGCGCCGGCCAGGGATGGCCGCCGAGATGCTCAAGTCCGCGGGGTCGTCGCGTATACTACGACGGAGCGCCAGTCGGGTGCGGCGGGGAGAGCAGACCACATGAGTACCGATTCCGCGGCGGCAGCGAAGGGGAAGTCGAGGGCGGGCAAGAGCGCCGGCCGCAAACGCACGGTGCGCAAGAGCGAGCGGCGCGGGGAGGCGGAGAACTCGCGCCAGGAGATTCTGGCGGTCGCCACCGAGGAGTTTACGCAGCGCGGGCTCGCGGGCGCGCGTGTCGATGCGATTGCAGAGCGCACCCGCACCTCCAAGCGGATGATCTACTACTATTTCGAGAGCAAGGAAGGTCTCTACAAGGCCGTTCTGGAGCACGTCTATTCACAGATCCGGTCGGTCGAAAGTCAGCTCAACATTGACGCATTGGCGCCGATCGAGGCCATACGGCGCATCGTGGAACTCACGTTCGACTATGACGAGAGTCACCCCCACTTCATCAGCCTGGTGAATGTCGAGAACGTCAACCATGGACAGTTCGTCTCGAAGCTGGTGGCCATCCGTAAGCGCTATTCGAATATCCTGCAGCTGCTGCAGTCGGTACTGGACCGGGGCGTGGCCAGCGGCCAGTTTCGCGCCGATGTCAGCGCGATCGATGTGCGGTTGGTGATCGCGGCATTGTGCTTTTTCCGAGTGTCGAATCGCTACACATTCAGCGCGCTGTTCGATTGCGACCTGGCTGATCCGCAGATGCGACGCCATCATCGGCAGATGATCGTCGATGCGGTGCTGCGCTTCCTGCGCGCCTGAACCTGCCAATTCGTCGGGCTCTGCGGCTTCGCCCCTGCGGGTGAGGCCCCGCTCGGCCCGCATGATCCGAAATTCCCGCTTCCGAGCCGCGATGGCACTGCTGTGCTGTGCGGGCAACAGCATCTGTGGTTGACGTGTACGATCTAGTTCGTATAATTTGAACGTGGTTTGAGAATATGCGGTGCGCCGCGGCAATTCGCTGTCGGGGCATGCAGAGGCGGCCGGGGGGGCTTCATCCGGTCGAGTAATGCCGCAATCACACCTGCGTTGCTCAAAAGCGACGCGGGACGGACTAGTTCGTCTTAGCAACTTTCAGATTGGGGGGGTACTGTGGAGACTGCACTCATTTCGAACACCCATCGACCGAAGCTGGCCGATCTGCATTGGCTCGTCCGGCGCACCGTCCGCGCCGCGGGAATGTCGCTCGCGCTCGGCGCATTCGCTGCCCCGGCGCTCGCTCAGCAAGCAGGCGCGACGCCCGCCAAAGCCGCTTCCGATCAGGCCCAGACCGTGACCGCGCCGGCGGCGGACAGCGCCGCTGCACCGAAGACCGCTCGGGAGGCGGAGCTGCAACAGGTCGTGGTGACCGGCACGATGATCCGTGGCATGCGCGCGCCGGTTGGCGCCAGTCTCATCACCATCGGTCCGCAGAACTTTGCCGAAACCGGCGCGCAGACCGTGCAGCAGGCTCTGGAGAATAATCCGGCGATCACCGGCTTTGGCAGTCCCGCCCAGGGTTCGCAGGGCAGCTTCGATGCCGCCGGCACCTATGCGCCGACGATCCACGGCCTGGGCGCGAGCGCAAGCAACGGCACTCTGGTGCTGGTCGACGGGGAAAGGATGGTGCTGGGCGGCATCACCCACACGCTCGCCGACCCCAATATCATCGCTCCTCTGATGGTCCAGAGCATTCAGATCCTGCCGAACGGTGCATCCGCCACGTATGGATCGGACGCCGTTGCGGGCGTCATCAATGTCATTACGCGCAAGAATTTCAACGGCTTCGAGGCGACGGGGCAGTACGGATTTGCGAACGGCTATAACGAAGAGAATGGCGGCGTCCTCTGGGGGACCCACTTCGGCAATACCTCCATCATGGCATCGCTCAACTACGAGCAGCGCAGCTCGTTGGGGTATTCCCAGCGCGCCTTCAGCCGCAACGCCAACTATTCCGCCATGGGCGGCGCTGACTTCGACAATTACAGCTGTTCGCCGGCGAGTGCGCAGATCGGCAAGAGCTTCTATCTTTATCCGTACACCAATGGTCCGGCCGGTGCGGCAGACTGCACCACGAACGGACAGCTGGATCTGCTGCCGCAGGAGGCTCGCACCGATGCGATGATCAAGCTCACGCATGTGGTGAACGACAACCTCTCGTTCAACGGCTCACTGATCTATTCGAACGAGTACTACCGCGCCTCCGAAGCCCGCGGCGATGTCTCGGCCACCGCGTACGGGCCGGGCAGCTCGCCTCCGGGCGGCGCAGGTCAGATCAATCCGTACTTCCAGGGTCCCCCGGGGGCGACCTCCGAGATCGTCAATTTCAACGCCGACAATCTGCTCGGGCCCGGGGCATACGAGTCAGGCGGGACGAAGACGACCATGGGACGGTTCAACGTAGTTTGGGACTTCAGCAGAACCTGGGAGGCGACCTTCGGGACGACGGTCGGTGAGTCAGACAATTCAGAAAAGATAATCGGTGAGATCTGCGGCAGCTGCTTCGATCTGGCGATCAACGGCACGACCAATGCGGGCGCGAACCCCCTGCTGCCGTCGATTCCGGGCACGAGTACGGCGGTAACGGATCTGCCGTTGACGACGGGCAATGCGCTCAACGTCTGGAGCCCGACCGGTGCCGGCACCTCCGCCTCGGTGCTGAGCAATCTGTCCAATAGCTCGATTGTGGAAAGTTCGCTGCAGACCTTCAAGGACGTCGTGCTGAAGTTGGACGGTCCGCTGTTCCTGTTGCCGGCCGGATCGGTCAAGGCCGCCCTCGGTGCGGAATACCAGCATTACGGAATCGCCCAGCAGGCCGTGGAGCCGAACAACACCGGACCGGCCAGCAGCGGATCGAATGACATTCAGCTGAACTGGGGACGCGACGTCAAGTCGGTATTCGGCGAGGTGCTGGTCCCGGTGTTCAGCCGCCACGACCACGTCCCGCTGGCCAGGCGCCTGACGCTGGATGTGTCCGGCCGGGTCGATGACTACAGCGATGTCGGAGCGACGGAGAACCCGCGCTTCGCGGTGGACTGGAGCCCGGTCAGGAACCTCACGATTCACGGCGACTACTCGCGCACGTTCGCCGCCCCATCGCTGACCAGCCTCGGGGATAACGGCGTCACGGTCGAGTCCGGTTACAGCGGCGCGACGGTCGTTAGCAATCTGTCGATTCCAAACACCTTCCCAGGTGCGATCGGCCTGCCGGGTTGCACCGCCGCGACGCCGTTCTGCACGATCGGCAATGCGGCGGTTCCGGGCATGGAGGTGAACGGTCCGAACGCGCATCTGAAGCCGGAGACGGGCAAGGACTGGTCCTTCGGATTTACCTGGAATCCGCGGCAGATCCCGGGGCTGCGCGTCAACACGACGTTCTGGAACGTCGAGTACTTCGGCATGATCACCTCGCCGCTCGCAACGTTTGCCATCAGCTCTCCGGCTCTGAGCCCGCTGCTGAGCCTCTATCCCAGTGGCGCCACGCCGGCGCAGATTGCGGCTCTGGCGGGCAGCAGGCCGCAGACCGGAGCGCTGCCGGCCAATATCTACTACATCTACAATTACGAGCAGCAGAACGCGATCGACTTGGAGGCGAAGGGTATCGACAGCTCGGAGAGCTACTACAGGCCGACCCCGATCGGCACCTTCAGCGCCGATCTGCAATGGTCGTTGGATCTGAAGATGGCAGAGCGGTTCGGGAGCAGCGGCGCGTGGTTCAACGTGCTCAATACCGATGGGTTCAACACCACGTTCCCGACCATGCGTCTCGGGGCGTCACTCGATCTGGGTTGGGCACGCTCAGCCTACAGCGTGCATCTGATCACGAATTACGAAGGGTCGTACTACAACTGGAACGGTGCCGGACCATTCCCGTTGCAGCGCAACGCCCAGTTCCAGCCGATCGGGGGCGGTCAGGGCATTCCGTCGCTGACGATCCTGAACGCATTCCTGTCGTATGCGCCGCCCAAGGGGACGATGCTGCACGGGGCCGCGTTCACGCTCACCGTGGACAATCTGCTCAACACCAGCCCGCCGTTCTACAACAGTCCGTTTGGGTATGACGCGAATGCCGCGAACCCGATTGGCCGCGAGGTGATCCTCGCCGCCACGTACAAGTGGTAGAGCACGGGGGCTGTTGAGCCCCTCTGCAGGTGATCCGTTGCCGCCGCGCCGGTGCCCCGATGGCCGTCGCGGCGGCTTCTTTTGCGCGTCCGGAACCGCTTGCAGGGGTACGCAGTGGCGCCGCGGGCGTGCCCGGCCGGCGGTCGATTGCGGCCGGAGAGTGCGGCGAGACCGCTGAGGCCCGCAGCGAGCAGAGCGAGACTGCTCGGTTCCGGGACGCGGTTCACCAGCGCGAGGCGATGCGCTGAGACAGCGCGGGCCTTCTCCCGGCCCATGCAGGGTCCGCGGCGGCTCGACCGGCGGCAGCGTTGGCCGGTGGGTCGGGGTGATCCTTCAGGTCCTGCGCAGACCGCCGCAGCGCACCAGTTCCGCCAAGGATCGAGGCAGCGGGACCTGTGCGCTCTGCTCGGGCGCCGGCTGCGGTGTGCCCAGCTGCGTCGCGATGGGGATCACTCCGGACCAGACCGCAACGTGCGATTCCTCGGCGTCATCCGGCGGCCCCGCCCGGCACTTGACGGTTGCCTCCTCGATATTCATGCACAGCACGGTGGTTGCGTTCAGTTCGCTCTGGGCCATCGGTCGCAGGCTCTCCCAGCGGCCGGCGAACAGGCCATTGGTGAGCGAGCGCAGCGCGCGTTCCTTCTCCTCGGGGCTCTTCAGCAGCTGTGCGGTGCCGAACACCATTACCGAGCGATAGTTGACGGTATGGTTGAATGCCGAGCGCGCTAGCACGTAGCCGTCGAGCAGCGTGCAGGTCAGGCACACCGGACTTCCGTCGGCTTGGCGCAGAAACCGGCTCGCGTTCGAGCCGTGCCAGTACAGCGTATTGGCGCTGCGCCACTGCAGCGTCGGCGTCACGCATGGTGCCCCGTCCACCAGGTAACCGACATGGCAGAGCGGCGAGGCATCCAGGACTTGGTAGACATCCGCACGTGCGTAGCTACCGAGCTTGGGCTGCCGTCGAATTCGGGTGCGCTCCGAGGTCGGAAAATCATTCTGCGATGGCTTGTGATGTTCGGTCATTGCGTTCTCGCTGCGCGATGGTGGGCCGCCGGTGAGTGGCGCGGGCCTGGGATGAGTCTACCGGGTGCAGCGGGTTGCAACCGCCTCGCCCGGCACAGGCGCCGGCGCATCGAGCCGCGCCATCCCCGTTTTGGCGGCCCGATGCGCCCGGCGTTGGCATCGACTGTCCTCAATTGCCGCGTCACGCCGCGCGCGGCAATACCCGGGGTGAGTACGGACCGGTCCATGGCCGCAACCCGCCTTAAGCTTCCCCAGCAGCTCAAGCGTCGCATCAGGCCGCGGGCGTGCGCCGCGCGCACGACACCCCATGCGTTCATGGTCGAGGCGCTCGCCCGTGGCGAGTGTCGAAATAACACAGCGGGTGCTCGCTGATCTTGAGCGGCTCATCGAGTTCATCGCTGCCGAGGATCCCCACGGAGCGTCACGGCAGATCCTGAGTGGGCGCAAGGCCTTTGAACCGCTGGCCGATCACCGGCAACTCGGGCGGGCAGCCGAGGAGGGCCGGCGCGAGCTGATCCTTTCGCAGGGTCGCTACGGATACATTGAGAAAATGCGTTGGCTTGCTGCGGAGGATGGCCTCTTGATGCTTGCAGTCCGACACCCACTCGAGGCCGCTTCCGCCGGGGAATGCCAGACTCTGCCGGCGTTGACTCATGCCACCGGAGCGGCCCGTCCGGTGCTCGAGGCGGGTCGTGATCCGCGCGGCCCGAAACGCACGGCTCGAGGGTTGAGTGCCGTTGACGCCCTGCGGCGTGCCGTGCGTTGCGGCGCGGGGTGACCGTCTCTGCGGCCCGTGGCGGGAACGGACGGGCAGGCCGCGGCAGCGCGCTGCCCGCGGCGGTTGCGGGGCGGGGCTGTTGCGGTGAGCCGTGCGGTGGCGTCGACGGGACGCCGAGCGCTCAGGGCTGCGGCGCCGGCGGTGACAAGTGGCTGACAAATCTTGAGAAATCTGCCTTTAGTGGGCCGCTGAACCGCCGCCCTAAATGGTAGTCTCACCGCCCATGGAATCACCCGACAGCCAGAGCGATCTGGCACCCACGCCCCCCGATCTCACCGCGGTGCGGCGCCACCGCCGTATCGCCTGGATCGGGCTCGCGGTGTTCATTCTGCTCATCGCCTTCGCGGTCTACCGCGGCCACCTGGATCAGCAGCACAAGGGCTTGCGCAACGCAGGCCCCATGCCCGTTGCGGTCGGCGAGGTTACCGCGCGGAACGTGCCGGTGCTCATCGAGGCGCTCGGCACCGTCACGCCGCTCGCGACGGTGAACGTGCGCCCGCAGGTGAGCGGGCCGCTGGTGAAGATCGCCTTCCACGAAGGACAGATGGTGCACGCCGGGGCGCTGCTCGCGGAAATCGACCCGCGTCCCTACCAGGCCGCGCTCGATCAGGCGCAGGGTCAGCTCGAGACGGCCAAGGCGGCCCTCGCCACCGCGAGGATGGATCTCGCCCGTTACAAGCGTCTGCTCGCGCAGGACTCGATCGCGAGCCAGACCTACGCCGATCAGCTCGGCACCGTGCAGCAGGATGCGGCGATCGTCGATGCCGACACTGCGGCGCTCGAGACGGCGCGGCTGAACCTCTCCTACTGCCGCATCAGCTCCCCGGTGACGGGCCTGGTGGGCCTGCGCCAGGTGGACATCGGCAACCTGGTGCAGGCCGACCAGAGCACCCAGATCGTCACCGTCACGGAGATGCAGCCGATGTCGGTGCTGTTCACGGTGCCGGAGACCGACCTCGCCGAGGTGTTCCGTGAGATGCACCAGGGGCATCCGCTCAGCGTCGAGGCCTACAGCCGCGACATGCTGCATCGGATCGCCACCGGCACGCTCGCGAGCATCGACAACCAGATCAACACCACCACCGGTACGCTGCAGATGCGCGCGCTGTTCAGCAACAACGCCGAGCAGCTCTTCCCCAACGCCTTCGTCAACGTCAAGCTGATCCTGCGCACGCTCGCGAACCAGCTGGTCGTGCCGGGCGCGGCGGTGCAGAACGGGCCGTCGAGCAATTTCGTCTACGTGGTCGAGCCGAACCACACCGTGCAGCTGCGCACCGTGGTGACCGGGCCGACCGACGGCGCGTTCATCTCCATCCTCAAGGGCCTGAGGCTCGGGGAGACGGTGGTGACCGACGGGGCCGACGAGTTGCGCGACGGGGCGCACGTGCTCACGCCGGGTGAGAAGCCTGCCGCAGGGGCGGGCAAGGCGGCCGGCGCGCGGCGGAAGGGCGGCGGCAAGCCGGGCGGATCGCACGCATGAACCCGTCCCGGCCTTACATCCTGAGGCCGGTCGCCACCTCGCTGCTGATGGTTGCGATCGTCATCCTCGGGGCGATCGGTTACCTGCTGCTGCCGGTCTCGACGCTGCCCGAGGTCTCCTACCCGACCATCGTGGTCTCGACGTTCCTGCCCGGGGCGAGCCCGGACGTCATGAGCGCGACGGTGACCGCGCCGCTCGAGCGCGAGCTCGGTCAGATGTCCGGGCTCGACGAGATGTCCTCCCGTACCTCGGCCGGCGCCTCGCAGATCACGCTGCAGTTCGACCTCAACCTGAACCTCGATGTGGCCGAAGCCGAGGTGCAGGCCGCCATCAGCGGCGCAAACCGACTGCTGCCGGCGAGCCTGCCGGCCCCGCCGATCTACGCCAAGGTCAACCCGGCCGATGCCCCCATCCTGACGCTGGCGCTGACGTCCAGCGCCATGCCCATCACCCAGGTGCAGAGCCTGGCCGATACGCGCATCGCGGAGAAGATCTCCCAGGTCGCCGGCGTCGGGCTCGTCAGCCTCAACGGCGCCCCGAAGCAGGCGGTGCGCATCGAGGCGAACCTCAACCAGCTCGCCGCCTACGGGCTGAACCTCGATGATCTGCGCACCACCATCGCGAACTCCAATTCCGATGCGCCCAAGGGCAATTTCAACGGCGCGGCGCACGCCTACACCATCGACGCCAACGATCAGATCGCCAGCGCCGCCGAGTACGCCAACCTCGTGGTGGCCTACCGCAACGGTGCGCCGGTGTATCTTAAGAACGTGGCGCAGGTGCTGATGGGCTCGGAGAACAACGAGCTCGCCAGCTGGATGAACAGCACCCCGGCGGTGCTGATCAACATTCAGCGCCAGCCCGGCGCCAACGTCATCGCGACGGTGAACAATATCCGCGCGCTGCTGCCGAGCCTGCGCGCCTCGCTGCCGGCGAACGTAAAGCTGTCCGTGGTCACCGACCGCACCGCGACCATCCGCGCCTCGGTGAACGACGTGCAGTTCGAGCTCGCCCTCGCCGTGGCGCTCGTGGTGCTGGTGATGTTCCTGTTCCTGCGCAGCGTGCGGGCCACCGTCATTCCGAGCCTCTCGGTGCCGGTCTCGCTGATCGGCACCTTCGCCATCATGTATCTGGCCGGCTTCAGCCTCGATAACCTCTCGCTGATGGCCCTCACCATCGCCTCGGGGTTCGTGGTCGATGACGCCATCGTCATGATCGAGAACATCTCGCGGCACATCGAGCAGGGCAAAAAGCCGCTCGCGGCGGCGCTCGAAGGCTCCGGTGAGATCGCCTTCACCATCGTGTCGCTGACCATCTCGCTGATCGCGGTGTTGATCCCGCTGCTGTTCATGCGCGAGGTGGTGGGACGGCTGTTCCGCGAGTTTGCGATCACGCTGGCGATCTCCATTCTGATCTCCGCGGTGGTCTCCCTCACCCTGGTGCCGATGCTCTGCGCCAAGCTGCTGCGCCCGCACGCCGAGGAGCTCGCCCAGCAGGGCCGCTGGGCCCACAAGGCCGAGGCGTGGTTCAACGGCCTGCTCCAATCCTACGGACGGGGGCTTACCTGGGCGCTCGAGCGCGAGCGGCTGGTGCTGTGGATCGCCGCCGGCACGCTCGTGCTCACCGTGCTCCTCTACATCGTCATTCCCAAGGGCTTCTTCCCCCTGCAGGACACCGGGCTCATCCAGGCGACCACCACCGGGCCGCCCTCGATCTCGTTCAAGGCCATGGCGGGGCGCCAGCAGGCGCTCGCCGCGGTGCTGCGCCGCAACCCCAGTGTCGTCAGCCTCACCTCGTACATCGGGGTGGGCAGCAACAACATGACGGTGAACCAGGGGCAGATGCTGATCAACCTCACCCCGAAGGACGACCGCTCCGCGAGCCTCACCACGGTGATGGACCAGTTGCTCGCCGCTGCGCGCAGCGTGCCCGGGATTCAGCTGTCGCTGCAGCCGGTGCAGGACCTGACCATCAGCTCGATCACCGGGCGGGCGCGCTACCAGTTCATCCTCGGGGCGGCGAGCCGCGCCATCCTCACCCCTTGGGTGCCGAGGCTGCTCGCGGCGCTCAGGGGCTCCCCGGCGCTCGTGCACGTCTCGAGCAGCTTCACCGAGCAGGGCCGCACCATCCAGATCGACGTCGATCACAGCACCGCGGCGCGCTTCGGCATCACCGATGCCACCATCGACAATGCGCTCTACGACGCCTTTGGGCAGCGGATCATCTCCACGATCTACACTCAGTCGAACGACTACCGGGTGATCCTCACCGCCAATCCGACGCTCTCGGACACGGTGCACGCGCTCAATACCTTCTACATCCCCTCATCCGGCGGCGGTGAGGTGCCGCTCGGCTCGATCGCGCACATCGCGGTGCGCAACGCGCCCCTGATGCTCGATCACCTCGGGCAGTTCCCCGCGGCGATGTTCTCCTTCGATACCGCCCCGGGCGCCTCGCTCGGCGCGGCGGTGGACGCGGTGCGCGCCGCCGAGCGGCAGGTCGGCCTGCCGGTGAGCATCACCACCACCTTCGAGGGCGAGGCGCTGGCGTTCGAGTCGAGCCTCACCAGCGAGGTGCTGCTGCTGCTGGCGGCGATCGCCACCGTCTACATCGTGCTCGGCGTGCTCTACGAGAGCTACATCCATCCCCTCACCATCCTCTCGACGCTGCCCTCGGCCGGCATCGGGGCGCTGCTCGCGTTGATGCTGGCCGGAGAGAGCCTGGACATCATCTCCATCATCGGCATCGTGCTGCTGATCGGTATCGTGAAGAAGAACGCGATCATGATGATCGACTTCGCGCTCGCGGCCGAGCGTGAGCACGGCAAGAGCCCGCGTGAGGCGATCCGCGAGGCGGCGCTGCTGCGCTTCAGGCCGATCCTGATGACCACGATCGCGGCGCTGTTCGCCGCGCTGCCGCTGATCCTCGGCACCGGCACGGGCTCGGAGTTGCGCCGGCCGCTGGGGCTCTCGATCGCCGGCGGGCTGCTCTTGAGCCAGCTGCTGACCCTGTTCACGACGCCCGTGGTGTACCTGTTCTTCGACCGGCTGGCGCGGCGGGCCAAGGCCTGGGTGGGCGCGCCGGCGCGCGGCTCGGGGCCTGTGCCGATCGACTCGCCGTGAACTTCTCGCGCCTGTTCATCACCCGGCCGGTCGCCACCACGCTGCTGTCGTGCGGGCTGGCGCTCGCCGGGCTCGTGGCGTATTTCCTGCTGCCGGTCGCGCCGATGCCGCAGGTCGACTTCCCGGCCATCGTGGTGATGGCGCAGCTTCCGGGGGCGAGCCCGGAGACCGTCGCCACCAGCGTCACCACGCCGCTCGAGCGGCGCCTGAGCGCCATCGCCGGCATCGACCAGATGACCTCGCAGAGCACCGAGGGGCGCTCCTCGATCGTGCTCATCTTCGATCTGAGCCGCGACATCCACGGAGCCGAGAGCGATGTGGAGGCGGCGATCCAGGCGGCTCGCCAGGACATGCCCGCCTCGCTGCGCTCCGACCCGACGTACTTCGCCTACAACCCCTCCGAGGCGCCGATCCTGATCCTGGCGCTGACCTCCAAGACGCTGCCCATCGGCCAGGTGTACGACGCCGCCTCGACCATCATCCAGCAGAAGATCCTGCAGGTGCCCGGGGTGGGCAACATCGACATCGGCGGCAGCTCGCTGCCGGCGATCCGCATCGATCTGCAGCCGCGGCAGCTGTTCAACTACGGCATCGGGCTCGAGGACGTGCGCGCGGCCATCGCCGCGGCCAATGCCAACAGCCCCAAGGGGGCGATCAGCTTCAACCGCAAGCGCTATCAGATCTACGTCAATGACACCGCGAGCGAGATCGCGCAGTACCGCAAGCTGATCATCGCCTACCGCAACGGGGCACCGGTGCGCCTCGGCGACGTGGCGCAGATCAGCAACGGGGTGGAGGACGTGCGCACCCTGGGCCTGCTCAACGGGCAGCGCGCGGTGCTCATGATCATCCGCAAGCAGCCCGATGCGAACGTGATCGAGACCGTCGATCGGATCAAGGCACTGCTGCCCGAGATCCGCGCCAGCATCCCGGCGGGCATCAACCTGGTGGTCACCCACGACCGCACCGGCTCGATCCGCACCTCGCTGCACGACGTGGAGATTACGTTGCTCCTGGCCGTGCTGCTGGTCGTGACCGTGGTGCTGGTCATGCTGCGCAATCCGCGCGCCGCGCTCGTGCCGGCCGTGGCCGTGCCGCTCGCGCTCATCGGCACGCTGGCGGTGATCTACCTGCTCGGCTTCAGCCTGAACAATTTCTCCATGATGGCCCTCACGGTGTCCACCGGCTTCGTGGTCGATGACGCCATCGTGGTGATCGAGAACATCACCCGGCACATCGAGGCCGGCGAGTCGCGCCTGCAGGCCGCCCTCGACGGGGCGCGCGAGGTGGGCTTCACGGTGCTCGCCATGAGCTCGGCGCTGATCGCGGTGTTCACGCCCATTATCCTGATGGGCGGGCTGGTCGGGCGGATCTTCCGCCAGTTCGCCCTCACGCTCGCGATCACGGTGGCGCTCTCGCTCATCATCTCCCTCACCACCACGCCGATGCTCTGCGGGCGGGTGTTGCGGGCACATCCGAAGCAAGGCCGGTTCTTCCGCGGCGTGGAGCGGGCCTTCAACGCCACGCGGGACTTCTACGACCATACGCTCGGCATCGCCATCCGCCACCCCAGGGCGGTGATGTTCGCGCTGCTCGGGGTGGTGTTCCTGAACTTCTACCTGTTCGCCATCGTGCCGAAGACCTTCTTCCCGCAGCAGAGCTCGGGCAACATCAGCGGCTACATGGTCGCCGACCAGAGCAGCTCCTTTGTGGCCATGCAGAAGAAGCTGCGCTACGTGGTGAACATCATCAAGCGCGACCCGGCGGTGGAGAATGTCGTGGGCTTCGCCGGCGGGGGTTTCTTCGGCGGCAGCAACACCGCGCACATGTTCATCACCCTGAAGCCGCTCGCCGAGCGCAAGATCTCCGACGCTCGGGTCATCCAGCGCATGAACCATGCGTTGCGCGGTTTCACCGGGGCGCGCCTGTACCTGCAGTCGGCCCAGGACATCCACTCCGGCGGCCGCCAGAGCTACGCCGAGTACCAGTACACGCTGCTCTCGGACAGCCTCGAGGACCTCAGCACCTGGGCGCCGCGGATCGAGGCGGCGCTGAAGAAGGACCCGCAGCTGCGCGACGTGAACTCCGACCGGCAGGCGGCTGGCCTCGACGTGAAGCTGCACATCGACCGTCAGCTCGCCGCGCGCTACGGCCTGAACCTCTCGCAGATCGACAACACCCTGTATGACGCGTTCGGGCAGCGGCTGGTCTCGACCATCTACCAGGACATGAACCAGTACCACGTGGTGATGGAGGTCGACCCGAAGTTCTGGAACAGTCCGGCGACGCTGAAGGATCTGTACGTGAGCACCGCCGGCGGGTCGCTCTCGGGCCTGGAGTCGACCATGGGGGCGGCGGGCGCGTTCCAGTTCGCCGGCGTGACCCGCACGGGCGCGGCGGCGAACTACGCCCTCAACCAGATCGCAAGCTCCGGCGGGGCGGCCTCCACCGGCAGCGCCCTCAGCACCGCGGCCGAGACCATGGTGCCACTGTCCGCCTTCGCCCACTACGGCCCGGGGATCACCCCGCTCGCCGTCAACCACCAGGGTCCCTTCGTCGCCACGACGTTCTCGTTCAACCTGCCCCCCGGGGAGGCCCTCGGGGTCGCCACGGCAGCCATCCAGCGCACCCTGGAGGACCTGCACGTGCCGATCGGCATCCATGGGGAATTCGCGGGCAATGCCCGGGTGTTCCGCCAGACGGTCGAGGAGGAGCCGCTGCTCGTGCTCGCCGCCCTGGCCGCGGTGTACATCGTGCTCGGCGTGCTCTACGAGAGCCTCGCCCAGCCGATCACCATCCTCTCGACGCTGCCCTCGAGCGGCGTCGGGGCGGTGCTGGCGCTGCTGCTGTTCGGGGAGCCGTTCAGCCTCATCGCCCTCATCGGGGTGATCCTCCTGATCGGGGTGGTGCTGAAGAACGCCATCATGATGGTGGACGTGGCGCTCGTGGCGCAGCGCGAGGCGGGCGTGGATGCGGCGCGCGCCATCCACGAGGCCTGCCTGCTGCGCTTCAGGCCGATCATGATGACCACCATCGCGGCAATGCTCGGCGCGCTGCCGCTCGCGCTGATGAGCGGGCAGGGCTCGGAGATGCGCCGGCCGCTCGGCATCGCGGTGGTCGGGGGGCTAGCCATCAGTCAGGTGCTCACGCTCTACACCACGCCCATCGTGTATCTGTATCTTGACCGCTTCCGCCTGTGGTTTGCGCGGACCTTCACGCGTCGCGGCGCGCTGAGCCTGTCCGCCGGGAGATCTGCCCCATGATCCGTACCTCGTCGCTGCTCGCGGCGGGCCTGTGCGTTGGCCTTGCCGGCTGCGCCGTCGGCCCGAACTACCATCGCCCGGTGGCCCCGCCAGCGGCGGCCTTCAAGGCGGCGCGGGGCTGGCAGCCGGCCGAGCCTGCACCCATCGTGCCGAGCGCATGGTGGAGCGTGTACCACGACCCGGTGCTCGATCGGCTCGAGCGCCAGGTGGAGATCAACAACCAGGACCTCAAGGCCGCGGTCGCCGCCTACTACGCGGCCCGCGAGGCCGCTGGCGTCACCCGCGGGAGCCTGTTCCCATCCGTGGGACTCTCGGCGAACCAGACGCGCAGCGGCGGCGGGGCGGCCTCGACGTTCGCCTTTGGCGGCGCGCGCACCGCCGATGCCGCCGGCGGCAGCGCGAGCTGGGATCTGGACCTGTGGGGTAAGCTGCGCCGCGAGCTGCAAAGCGCCAACGCCACCGCGCAGGCGAGCGCCGCCGATGTGGCCGCGGCGCGCCTCTCGGCCCAGACCGTCCTCGCCCAGGATTACTTCCAGCTGCGGGCCGCGGAGCAGCAGCTTCGGCTCTTGAAGACGCTGGTGGCCGACGACCAGACGTCTCTGCGCATCGCGCAGAACCGGGTCACTGCCGGGGTGACGACGCTCGCGGACGTGTACGCCGCACGCACGCAGCTCGAGAGCACGCAGGCCCAGGAGGACACGGCGCTGCTGAATCGGGCCACCCTCGAGCATGCCATTGCGGTGCTCATCGGGCGGGCTCCGGTCGGACTGTCGCTGGCGCAGGGACATCTGGCCGCGCGTGTGCCGGTGGTGCCGGCGGGCGTGCCCTCGCAGCTGCTGCTGCGCCGCCCAGACATTGCCGCAGCCGAGCGCGCCATGGCGAGCGCGAACGCGCAGATCGGCGTGGCCGAGGCGGCGTGGTTCCCGAGTCTGACGCTGTCCGGCTCGTACGACTTCGAGTCCTCGGCGCTCGCCGGGCTGATCAAGGCGAGCAACGCGGTGTGGTCGTACGGCCCGCAGATCGCGCTCAACCTGTTCAACGGCGGGGCGACCCTCGCCCAGACCCGCGAGGCGCGCGCCAGCTACGATGAGACCGTGGCCAATTACCGTCAGACCGTGCTCGGGGCCTTTCAGCAGATCGAGGACGACCTCGCCTCGTTGCACTTTCTCGCGGCCGAATACGCCGAGGAGCTGCGCGCCGTGGCTGATGCGAAGCGCTCCGAGGCCCTCACGCTGAACCAGTACAAGGCGGGCGTGGCTGACTACGCGAGTGTGCTCACGGTGCAGGTGGCCCGGCTCAATGCCGAGATCACCGCGGTGAATCTACAGAGTCAGCGTCTCACCTCGAGCGCGGGTCTCATCGATGCGCTCGGCGGCGGCTGGAACAGCCGTTCGCTCGAGCAGCGCAACGACGGGGTGCGCGAGACGCTCAAGAGCACCGTCGCGATGCCGTGAACGGGCTGCCGGCCCCGGCCCGGATCGAGCTGTGCGGTAAGGGCCCTTTGGGCGAGCGGCGCGCGCAACGCCGGACCGCTGCCGCTGCTCGGCCTGACACCCAGGCAGGCCGATCTGACGTGGCCCGCGAGCGATAAGGACCGCCGGGCGAGCCTGCCTTCCGTCGCCGGGGTGGTACCGCAGAGTGCGCCGAAGCGCCGGGCCTTCCATCCGCAGCGGGGCCGATCGCCGAGCAAACGGCGGCAGGCCTGGAGCGCGGTCCCGGGGCGGCTCCGTACTCCCGTTCCAGTCCTGCCCAGGCACGAGGCGAGTGCGCTGCGGTTGGCGTGAGGATCTTGAGCGCGAGGCACACGTCCGTAGCCGCATCGCATGCCCGCCACACCTCGCTGTGTCCGCCGATCCGAAGGCGCTCGATCAAAGGTGTACCGACGCTTCATGTGCCGATTGCGGCTCGAACCTTACCACTGATTCGACGTCAATCGAGACTGCCGCGGCTTGCCAACATTTTCGCCTCGGGCCCCGTAGCGCGCGTCAGCCGTTTGCAAGACAACGCGCCGGCGGCTATCGCCACACGAATTTAGGGCTGCGCGGCCCGGTGACAAAACTGACCGGGAGGAGGCGTGCCCGACTTCGTCGGCTTGCGAGCACTGCAAGAGGCCGTCATGTCGGACGGTCGTGGCCGGTATTCCCCGGTGTACCTGAGCTGCAATTTGAGTCCCCCGAGCGCGACGGGGGCGCGCCGCCGATCCGCCCGTCAGGGGCGCTGGTGCGGTGGCGGGGCGGTGCCGTGCAGCGACAGCCAGCGCAGCACGTCGGCACGGCGCAGCAGCCCGACGACCCGGCCGTCCTCGACCACCGGGACTTGGTTGATGTCGCGCTGCGCGAGCAGCGTCAGCACCTCGAGCGCGTCATCGGCGGGTCGCGCCACCGCGAGCTCGGCGAGCGGCTTCATGGCGTCCCGCACGGTCAACGAGCGGCGCGCCGGCGGGGACGTGCGCTCGATGTCGCGCTGGCTCACCATCCCGAGCAGCCGCTGCGCTTGGTCGACCACCGGAAAGGCGCGCTGCTCGCTGCGCAGCATGTAGCCCTCGATCAGCGTCTCGACGGGCAGCTGCGGCGGCACCACCTCGAAGCGGGTCAGCATCAAACGCGCAATCGGCACGTCCTGGAGCATCTCGTGCGTGAGCAGCTGGCGGTAGCTCATCAGCGCGGCGTTGTTCAGGAACCAGCCGATGAAGGCCAGCCACAGTCCGTCGATGAGCCCGCCGCCGAGGATCGGCACCGACAGCCCGAGCACCATGGCGATGCCGGTGCCGATCAGCAGCCAAGCGAATCCCTGACCAATCGTCGAGGCCCATCGGGTGGCGCGGCGCAGGTCGTGTGTGACGCCCCACATCAGCGCGCGCAGCACCCGGCCGCCGTCGAGCGGGAAGGCCGGCACCAGATTGAACAGCGCGAGCAGCACGTTGATCTGGCCGAGCCACAGCAGCAGCGTTTCGCTCGGGTTGGCCGCGGCGAGCAGGCGCTGCAGGCCGCCCGCCCGTTCGATGGCGCCCAGCGCGAGACCGACGGTGCCGGCGTACAGGCACACAAACCCGATGAGCAGGCTGGTCAGCGGCCCGACGATCGCCATCCAAAGCTCCGCCGGCCAGCGGCCGGGCTCGTGTTCGATCTGCGCCATGCCGCCGAACACGAACAGCGTGATGCGCTTGACCTCGATGCCGTTGCGGCGGCCGACGAGCGCGTGGGACAGCTCGTGCAGCAGCACGGAGGTGAAAAACAATACGGCGGCGACGACCGCCGTGGCCCAGGTCGTCAAGGCGCTCCAGTGCGGATGCCACTGCGGGAAGACGCCCGAGGCGAGCCCCATGACGATGAGCGCAAAGATGATAAGCAGGCTCCAATCGACGGTGATGTCGATGCTCGCGATCCGCATCAGGTGAAGTCCGCGCATGCAAGCAGTGTATCCGCGCGTCGTCGCGCCCGCGTCGCGGGGAATGCGTAGGCGGTCCCCGGGGAAGCCCCTGAGCGCCATGGCGATCGATCCTGCCGGCAGCGAGGGTTTTCGCCGCTTCACGAGCCGCTGCAGTATTCTTCCGTCCCGAGGCGCCCGTTACGCTCCAGTGCGTGCCGTGTGCGCCAGTGTGGGGCGCGCGGCGGAGGCGACGGGGATGGAGCGTCCATCCCGGGGGGGCGGGCACCGATGGTGGATGGACAAACTCCAGCACAGCTGGCGGCCAGGCTCGGCCTCGCACTCGGCATGGCTGTGTTCCTTGGGCTCGCCTTCGAAGGCCTGTACAAGCAAGAGTCCCGCATCAGTCCGGGCGGGATCCGCACCTTTCCGATGCTCGCGGTGCTCGGCGCGCTGCTGTATCTGCTCGATCCGCACACGCTGCTGCTCTTCGCGGTGGGCCTGGGGGCGGTCGCTTTGTGGCTGTATGCGCATCTGCGCGCGCCCGGCGACCCCGCGGGTGCGCGGCCGACGCTCATCGTGCCGGTGGCGAACATGCTGGCCTACCTGTTCGCCCCGGTCGCGCTCACCCAGCCGGCCTGGCTCGTCGTGTCCGCTGCCGTGGCGGCGGTGCTGCTGCTCGAGGGTCGTGAGGTACTGCACCGGGCGGTGCGGCAGATGGCGCGCGAGGAGGTCTACACCCTCGGTAAGTTCCTGATCCTCGCCGGGATCATCCTGCCGCTGCTGTCGGACCGGCCGGTGCTCGCGGCCACGCCGATCACGCCGTTCGAAGTGTGGCTGGCGCTGGTGGCGGTCTCGAGCCTCTCGTACCTGACGTATCTGCTGCAGCGCTACCTGCCGCAGCGCGGCACTCTGCTACCCTCGATTCTCGGCGGCGCGTATTCCTCGACGGCCACGACCGTGGCCCTGGCACGTCAACAGAAGGCCGCCGGTGCGCCCCGTCCGGCGCTCACCGTCGGCATCATCCTCGCCACGGCCATCATGTATCTGCGGGTCGATCTGGTGGTCGCGCTGTTCAACCGGCCGGTGGCCTGGATCCTGCTCCCGCGGGTGCTCGTGCTGTCGGCCTTCGCCGGCGCGCTCGCGCTCGTGCAGTGGCGGCGCCGCGGCGCCGATACGCCGGGCGGGGCGAGCCCGCTCGGCGCGAACAACCCATTGCAGCTGCCCGCGGCGGTCACCTTCGCGCTGCTGTTCATCGTGGTGGCGCTGGCCTCGGGCTGGGTGCGCAGTCGCTTCGGCAGCGCCGGTATCTACGCCCTTGGCGGGGTCGCCGGTGTGTCGGACATCAATCCCTTCGTCCTGAGCCTCGCGCAGGGAAGCGTCGCCGGGATGCCGGCCGCCGGCATCAGCGCCGCCATCCTGATCGCGGCTGCCTCGAACAACATCATGAACGGACTGTATGCGCTCGCCTTCGGCGGTCTGCGCGCCTGCCGGCGTGCCGCGCTCGGGTTGTTTGCGACCGCGGCGGTCGGCCTGGTGCTCGCGGTGCTGACCGTGCCGCGCTGAGGCACGCTGGCAGGGGTCATGCTCCGCGGCCCATCCCGGATCAGCGCCCGCAGCGCCCCGACCACCCAGCGGTCGGAGCCGCTTCTTGCCGCGCTCTCGAGATCTCTCGCGTTTGGGTCGGACCGCGAAGCCTCAGGACCGCCTTACAGTCCGACCGGTCGGCACGGGGCCGGATCGGTGAGACCGTGCGGGCGGCATCGGACGCCGGCGCAGCGCTTGCGTTAGTTGTTGAGCATGACGGCCATGTGCGAGACCGTCAGCGTGCCATTGGCGTTGTAGGTCCCCTGGGCGGACACCTTGAGCACCGAGGCGGTGCTGAGGTCCG
>JAKBBE010000098.1 GCA_021826035.1 Pseudomonadota bacterium
GCCAGCCGGTAGAAGGTCTGAATCAGCAACATCGGTTCGATCACCGGGTGGGCCGGCTCGGCCGGCAGCTGCACGGCCTGCGGGCAGCGCGATCCGGCGATCATCACGGTCGCGCGCCGCGCGGTGAGCTCCTGGGCCAGCATCTCGATGCTGGCGCGAGCCTCGTCGTTCTGCGAGAAGACCAGCACCGGGAAGTCGGGTTTCACCAGCGCCATCGGTCCGTGGCGCAGTTCTGCGGCACTGACCGCCTCGGCGTGCAGTCCGCAGGTCTCCTTCAGCTTCAGGGCCGCTTCCTGTGCCACGGCCAGACCGATGCCGCGGCCGATGACGTACAGGTTGGTGGCCTGCACGAGCGGCTCCAGGGCCGCGCTCCAGTCGAGGCTCCAGGCGCGCTCGAGGTGTTTCGGTGCCTTGCGCAGCGCCTCGGAGAGCGTCCGATCGGCGCTCCAGCAGGCCACCAGGTGCGTGATGGCCGCGAGCGAGGCGATGAAGGACTTGGTGGCCGCGACGCTCGTCTCGACGCCTGCGGTGAGTGGTACGACGTCATCGGCGAGTGCCGCGAGGGGCGAGTTCGGCGCATTCACCAGCGCCACGATCCGCGCGCCGGCTTCGCGCGCCTTGCGCACCGAGGCGAGCAGGTCCGGGCTCGCCCCCGACTGAGAGATCGCCAGGCACAGCGCACCGGACAGATCCGGGCGCGCATCGTAGAGCGAGCTCACCGACGGGGCCGCGGAACTGGTCGGCACGGCCAGGCGCGTCTCGATCAGGTACTTCGCGAACGTCGCGGCATGATCCGAGCTGCCGCGCGCGCACGTCACCACCACGCGCGGGGGCTGCGCGCGCAGCCGCTCCGCCAGGCTCTCCATGCGCTCGGCGTTGCTGAATAGCTGGTCGCGTACGACCTGCGCGGCCTGTGCAGCCTCGCAGTACATGCGCGTGGCGGATTCGGGCATCTGCGGGTTCATACGTCACTCAACTCCGCCACGAAGTCGTAGATGTCGCCGCGAAAGTACGATTGGGTGAATTCCACGGCTCGACCGTCTTTGAGAAAACCCACCCGCTCGACGAGCAGTCCCGCATCGCGCTCGCGGATCTGCAGCAGCTTCGCTTGTTCGGCGGTGAAGAGCACCGCACGCAGGCGTTGCAGGGCGCGCATGGGGCGGTTGCCGGTGCGCTCGAGCGCCTCGTAGAGAGAGGCCTCCACGGCGTCGAGCGACGGCAGGCAGGAGGCAAGGAGGGTCGCGTACTCGATGCACATGGGCGCATCGTCCGCATACCGGATGCGATGGAAGCGGTAGACCGGCGTTCCGGGGCTGGAGCGCAGCGTGAGCGCCTCCTCGGGCGTCACACTGCCCTCGGCCTTGCGCACCCACACGCTGCGCGGCGTGCGGCCGCGCGCCTGCATGTCCTCGGAAAAGGAGGTCAGCTTGGAGAAGTTCTTCTCCACACGCGCACACACGAATGTGCCGGCGCCCTGGCGGCGCATCAACAGTCCCTCGCCCACCAGACCGTCGATCGCTTTGCGCACCGTGATGCGCGAGATGTGGAAGTCCTCCGCGATGTCGCGCTCCGGCGGCAGAGCATCGTCCGGGCCGATCAGGCGAGTCTCGATGGCGCCACGCAGTGCGCGCTGCAGCTGCTGGTACAGGGGGAGGGCGCTGCTCCCATCGAGCTTGCCGAGCGTTTGCGACAGCATCAAAGGCGTGATCCCCCCAACCAGTTTCGACATCAGTCGTATAATACCACTACAGTACCAGTACGCAATCGCACTGTCTAATCGTCGTTTCAAGCATATGAATTGATTTGATTAAATCGGAGAAGCGTCTGCGGCGTCGCCATGGTATAGCTTTTTTAAGAAACTGGTATTACACTGGCATTTAAAAGGTACCAGTGTGGTGTTTGCGCAACGCCTGCAGGTCGATCGTCAGGGCGGTAGTGCGCAAAACATCGGAAAAGCGGCCAAGAGGCGGCGCTGGGATCAGGCGGAACGGTCGCCGGGGCGTGTGGCGCCGATGAGGCTCACGACATGGGCGGTCTCGACAAACGACAACATCATCGGGGTAAGAGAACTTATGAGAATCGCGAAATCTACGTTGATCGGCACCGCCGTCGCGGTTGCGCTGTGGGGCGGCACAGGGTTCGCGCAACAGGCGAGCGTGTCGTCGAACAACTCCGGTAAGGCCAAGTCGCCGAGCTCGGCGCTGCAGGAAGTGGTCGTCACCGGTATTCGCTATTCGGTGAAGGAGTCGCTTGCATTGAAGCGTGCTTCGACCGAGAACATCGAGGTGATGACCGCTCAGGACGTGGGCAAATTGCCCGCGCAGAACGTCGCCGATGTGCTGCAGACCATGCCCGGTGTCGATACTCAATCGTCGGTCGCCGGCGAGGGCGGCTTCGCGATCAATGATCGCGTGAGCTTGCTCGGAGCGCCGCCGATTCTCACCCAGGTCACGGTCGACGGCCACTACGTGTCCTCGGGCGACTGGTTCATTGAGGACCAGTACGCGACCGTGGGGCGCAGCGTGAGCTTCGATCTGTTTCCGGCCTCCATGGTCTCCAAGGTGACGGCATATCAGAGCCAGGACGCGAAACTGCTCGAGGGCGGGGTTGCCGGCAGCGTCGATATCCAGACTCCTCAGCCGTTCAATTACAAAGCCGGGCTGCACGGCTTCGTCGACGTCGGGGCGAATTACTGGGACATGTCGGGGAAGACGAATCCGCAGGGCAGTCTGCAGTTGAGCTGGCACAACGACCGAGTCGGCATTCTCGGTCAGATCTTCTACCAGAAGCAGTCGATCCGTCGCGATGGCCAGGAAGAGCTCGGCTACGCCCCGGTCCCGGCGGCGACCGCCGCGGCCTGGCAGGCGGCCAACCCGTCGCTGCCGAACGCGGCCGGTGCGATGTACCCGACGCTGCTCGGGCAGGCGCTGTTCGAGCAGACCCAGGAGAATACCGGCGGACTGCTCGATTTTCAGTTCAAGCCCACGAATCGTCTGTCGTTCAACCTGACGGCCTTCTACTCGCATCTGCTGGCCTCGAACTACAACGACAACTTCCTGATGTGGGGCAGCCACTTCGTCTCCCCGACCTACGTCCCGACGGCCCTCACCGTGCAGAACGGCACGCTCGTCGCCGGCAGCTGGCCGACGGCGACCGGTGCGCCCGCCTCGATCGTGTACGATCAGATCATGCGGCCGGATGCGTCGGCGGAGAGCGCTTTCATCAACCTCGATAGCAAGTGGGAGGCGACCAGTTACTTGACCCTCGAGGGCCAGGTCGGCTTCACCTACGGCGAAGGCAAGACGCCCTCACAGCCCGCCTTCGAGTACGCGGGTGGGAACGGCGTCAGCTACCAGCTGAACGGCCTGAACAGTCTCGCCTCGGTCCAGTTCCCCGGGACGGCGACCAATAATCCGGCCGGTTACGGGGTGAGCTGGGCCTGGAACGACATCCTGCACTCGATCGACAAGGAGGTCTACGGCAAGTTGGATGCCACACTCGCCTTCAACGATGGCGCCTTCCAGGACATCCGCATGGGCGTGCGCTTCGCGCATCATGGCCACAATACGATGTGGCCGCAGGACCAGGGGCTGGCATGCTATTCCGGTCCGCCGACCTGTGTGCCGAGCTATACCGGTGGGGAGTATCCGGGTAATTACCAGTCGACGCTGCCGGGTGGCGGCGCCTGGGCGAATAATATTTTCACCAACTCCGAAAGTGCCATCGAGGCGTTTGACGCGACCAATCTCAGCTCTGGACCGGGTCGTTACTACTGGCTGGGAACCTTCAACGTCACGGAGAACGACTTCGCCGGGTACATCATGGCCGATGTCGGTGGCGATCATTGGAGCGGTAACTTCGGCGTGCGCGTGGTCAATACGCTGGAGGAGGTGCTCACGAACGTCGCCGGCGGGGCGAGTCCGGTCAACACTTCGGCGTTCGGGCCGTTCACGCCGACGGAGGTGGACAACCGGTATTTCAACGCGCTGCCGAGCGTAAACCTGAAGTTCGATCTCACCAAGGACCTGATTGCGAGATTTGCGGCATCGGAAACCATCGCGATGCCCGATTACAGCACCTTGGGCGGTGGCATCAATCTGACTGATACAAACCTGACCGGCAGTGGCGGTAATCCGAACCTGCGGCCGATCAAGGGCGCGGTGTACAGCACGGACCTCGAGTACTACTACGGTCCGGAGTCGATGGTCGAGGCGAAGCTGTTCGAAATGGACATGTCCTCGTACGTCGATTTCGGCACGTCTCAGGGAACGTATTACAATGCCACGACGAAGCAGTTTGCGTCGTTCAGCATTACTTCGCCGTTCAATACTCCGGCGCAGATTAAAGGCGTGGTGTTGGCGTGGGATCAGGCGCTGCCGTACGGCTTTGGCTTGAACGCGAATATGACGTACGCGGACGGCACGGCGTCGGATGGTAATCCGGTGCTGGATAACTCCAAGTACACCTACAACGTCATGGGGTATTATCAGCGCGGTCGGGTGAACGCCAACGTCGATTACAGTTTCCGCTCGCACTACTACGCGGCGGTTTCTGAGGGGTCGCCGCAGAACGTGGCGAATGCCGGCTTTCTCAATATGCAGGTCAGTTACGACGTTATGCACAACCTCAGCGTGACGTTCAGTGCGCGCAACCTGACCGATGAGCTCATCAAGGAATATGGGCAGAACATGTCCCAGCCTGTGGCGATCTACAACAACGGTCGGCAGTACTACCTCAGTGCCGAGTACAAGTTCTAGCTCGCAGTGCGGGTGATGAAATGCCGCTCTCCCGCGGCAGAGTGTCGCGGGAGAGCGGTGCGATGATTCCGGCGCCGGGGTCCTCGCGGCGGATCCCCCCAGCTGCGATGATCTCGGTGGGGCTGACAACCGGCACGGGAGCTGTGCCGGTTGTCGGCCGGGCCGGCGGCGGCTCGAAGCGCCGCCGGCGTCCTTGGGGGACCATCAATTGAAAGAGGCAGTGCATATGCGGACCCCAAGGGCGGGCGCGCTACTCTGCCCGCCGGCAGTGCGCGGCGGCACGGTGATGAGACTTCTGAGTCGAGCTCTGGGGGCGCTGCTCGGCGTGCTCATCCTGATATCACCGGTGCGGGCGGCGGTACCGCAGATCGTGGCGTACTACCACGGTGGGATGCCGGTTGCGGCGATCCCGGTGCAGTACCTGAATACCGTCATCTATGCGTTTGAGGAGCCGAATGCGGCCGGCCGTTGTGCGACACCGAGTGCCGCACAGCAGCGCACCATCGCGGCGCTGCGCCGACTGCGCCGGCATCACCCGGGGCTGACGCTGCTGGTGTCGATCGGCGGCTGGGATGAGGCCCCTCAATACTCTGATATCGCGCTCACCGCAGCATCGCGCGCGGCGTTCGCGCGCAGTTGCGTGCGGCGGATGATCGCGCAGGATCACTTCGATGGCCTCGATCTCGACTGGGAATTCCCGGTGCACGGTGGGATGAACCGCTCGCGGCCGCAGGACCGCGCCGATGCCACCGCGCTCGTGCGCGCGCTGCGCCGACGGCTCGATGCCCTCGGCGCCAAGACGCACCGACACTATCTGCTCACCATCGCGACACCGGCCGGCACTTGGCAGGAGGGTGGAGCGTACTCGGTGAGCGACAGTTACGACCTGGCGGCGATCGCCCCGCAGGTCGATTGGTTCAATGTCATGACCTATGACATGAATACGATTTTCAGTCCCGTCAGCGGATTCAATACGCCGCTGCGCGCCGATCCGCACGATCGGCAACCGCAGCCGCAGCGGGCGCGCGACAATCTCGTCGGTGCGGTGCGCTACTACGAGGCGCACGGGGTGCCGGCGGACAAGATTCTCCTCGGCATCGCCTTTTACGGCCGTGGGTTCGAAGGGGTGAGCGCGCGACATGCCGGGCTGTACTCGAAGTTCAGCGCGGGCTATCCGGAGACGCCGTGGAAGACGATCGCCGCGCACATGCTGCGCAATCCGGCCTGGGTGCGCCACTGGAGCGCCACGGCCGAGGCGCCCTGGCTGTACAACGCGCGGCGGCATATTTTCTTCACCTACGACGATCCGCATTCGCTCGGCATCAAGGCCGCGTTCGTGCGCCATGAGCATCTGCGCGGGGTGATGATCTGGGTGCTCGGAGAAGATGATGCGCGCGACTCGCTGCTGCGCGCGCTGGTGTGGGGCCTGCATGTGCCGCATGCCACGCCATGACTGAACGAGTGCTGCGTGCACCGCTGCGGGGCTGGAGCGCCCCGCTCGAGGAGGTGCCCGATCCGGTGTTCGCCGGCCGGATGCTCGGGGATGGGGTGGCCATCGATCCGCTTGAGGGGACGCTCTTCGCCCCCTGCGACGGGCAGGTCGTGGTGCTGCCGGCGACGCGTCACGCGATTACGCTGCGCAGCGCGGCCGGTGAAGACATCCTGATGCACATCGGCATCGATACCGTGGGGCTCGGTGGCGAGGGGTTCGAGGCCTGCGTTGCGGCCGGTCAGACGGTTCGCAGCGGAGATCCGCTCATCCGCTTCGATCTGGACCTGCTCACGCGCCGCGTACCGAGTGTGCTCACGCCGGTGTTGGTGCTCGGCAGCCCGCCGCCGCAGCTGACGCGGCGCATCGAGAGTCGCGCCGTCGCGGTCGGCGATTGGTTGTTCGAGTGGGCCGCGCCGCACGCTCCGCCCACCGAGGCGCGCCAGATACTGCAAGAGGAGGTGGCGTTGGCGCGCACCGTGCGGGTGGCACTCGAGCACGGCATCCATGCGCGCCCGGCGGCCCAGGTGGCCGCGGCGCTGAAGGGTCTGCGTGCGCAGGTTCAGGTGCATTTCCAGGGTCGCAGCGCCGATGCACGCAGCGCCACCGGGCTGATGACGCTCGGGGTTCGGCGGGACGATTCGGTCGAGGTGCGCGCCGGAGGCGCCGATGCGGGCGCGGCATTGGCGGCACTCGCGGCGCTGCTCTCGACGCCCGAGCCGCCCGCGCACCGCGCCGCGCCGCGTGCACCCGCGGCGCTCGCCGCGCCGAATGCCTCGATCGGGGCCGGCGGGACGTTGCGCGGAGTGGTCGCGAGCCGTGGCCTGGCCGTGGGTCCGGCGGCGCTGCTGCGCCGGCAGGAGATCGCCGTGGTCGAGGCCGGGACCGGCATCGATGCCGAGGGCGCGGCTCTGCGGCGTGCCTGCGCCGAGGTGCAGGCATCCCTCGAGCGCTCCCTCGAGGGCGCGCGCGGCCCCGCGGCTGACATCGTTACGGCGCACCTGGCCCTGATCGAGGATCCCGCGCTGCACGCGAGCGCATGGGCGCTGATCGGGCAGGGCAAGAGCGCCGCGTTTGCCTGGCGGGCGGTCATCCGCCAGTGCATCGCCGCGCTGCACGCGCTCGAGGATGGTCGCATGGCCGAGCGGGCCGATGACCTCATCGATCTCGAGCAGCAGGTGCTGCTCGTGCTCACCGGGCAGACCGCCGCCGTGCCGTCGGTGGCTCCCGGGGCCATTCTCATCGCCCACGAGTTGCTGCCCTCGCAGCTGGTGGGGCTCGAGGCCGGGGCGCTCGGGGGGATTTGTCTGGCCGCGGGCGGCGCCACCTCGCATGTGTCGATTCTCGCCGCCGCCGCCGGCATCCCGGCGCTGGTGGCGCTCGGGGCAACCGTTGAGCACATCCCGCAAGGCACGACGCTCGTGCTCGACGCTGAACGCGGGGAGCTGCTCATCGATCCCGGCGCAACGGCGCTGGAGGCAGCCCTCCGGCACATCGCTCGGGACGCCGAGCAGCGGACCCGCGAGCGGATGGCGGCCCAGCGGGAGTGTCGACTCGCGGACGGGACGCGCATCGAGGTGCTCGCCAACCTCGGCTCGCTCGCCGATGCGCAACTCGCAGTGCGCAACGGCGCCGAGGGCTGCGGACTGCTGCGCACGGAGTTTCTGTTTCTCGAGCGGCAAACGGCCCCGGACGAGGCCGAGCAGCGCGCAGAATATCAACGCATCGCGATCGCGCTGGCGGGCCGGCCGCTCACGGTGCGCACGCTGGACATCGGCGGGGATAAACCGATTCCCTACCTGCCGTTGCCGGTGGAGGAAAATCCAGCGCTCGGTCTGCGCGGCATCCGTACCAGTCTCTGGCGCGCGGAGTTGCTCGATGCGCAGCTGCGCGCGGTGCTCGCGGTCGAGCCGCCCGGACAGTGCCGGTTGCTGCTGCCGATGATCACCGATGTGACGGAAATCCGCATGGTGCGCGCGCACCTCGAGGAGGCGTGTCGGCGTATCGGGCGCACCGCCCCGGTGGAACTTGGCGTGATGATCGAGACCCCCGCCTCGGCGTTGATGGCCGACTCACTCGCCCGCGAGGTCGACTTCTTCTCCATCGGCACCAATGACCTCACCCAGTACACCCTCGCCATGGATCGCGGCCACGCCCACCTCGCGGCCCGTCTCGATGGACTGCACCCAGCCGTGCTGCGCCTGATTGCCGGCACCGCCGAGGCGGCCCACACCCACCGCCGCCGCACCGCGGTGTGCGGCGGCCTCGCCTCCGATCCGCTGGCGGTGCCGATCCTGGTGGGGCTGGGCGTGCACGAGCTCTCGTGCGTGCCGGCGATGATTCCGCAGATCAAGGCGCTGCTCGGGACGCTCACTCTCGAGCAGTGCCGTCAGCGTGCGGTGCTCGCGCTTGCGCAGGAGTCGGCCGAGGCCGTGCGCGCGCGCTGCGCCGAAGCGGACGAGGCGACTGGCGAGCCGGTCTCGGCGCGCCGCTGAGTGCAACCGTGACGGAATGCCCCCTATGAAACAGATCCTCACTTCGCTGCAGAAGCTCGGCGGCGCGCTGATGCTGCCGATCGCGGTGCTGCCGGCCGCGGCGCTGCTGCTGCGGCTCGGTCAGCCCGACCTGCTGCACATCCCGGTCATG
Organism: Pseudomonadota bacterium; assembly: GCA_021826035.1. Next base: position 8,893 of record JAKBBE010000098.1, read on the forward strand.
GCGGCCGCCGGTCAGGCCATCTTCGCCAACCTTGGGCTGCTGTTTGCGGTGGGTGTGGCGATCGGACTGGCGCGGGACAATCACGGCGCGGCCGGGTTGGCCGCGGTCGTCGGCTATCTGGTCATCAACAAGGGTGCGGCCGTGTTCGTCACGGCGCCAGCGGCGGTGCTCGCGGGGGTACCGCTGCATGCGCACGCGTTGGTGATCGCGGCCTTCACCCGCCAGCAGCTCGCCGAGCTCACCGTTCCGGTGGGCATCGTCTCAGGCCTGATGGGTGGATCGCTGTACAACCGCTTCCACAACTTCACGCTGCCGAGCTACCTGGCGTTCTTCGGCGGCCGGCGCTTCGTGCCCATCATTACCGGGTTCGCCGCGCTGCCATTGGCGATTCTGCTCGGCGCCGAGCTCGAGCACATCCAGCACGGCATGGACGCACTGAGTCGCACGGTGCTCGCCTCCGGCCCCTGGGGCCTGTTCGTCTATGGCGTGCTCAACCGCCTGCTCATCGTCACCGGTCTGCACAACATCCTGAACAGCTTCGCCTGGTTCATCGTCGGGCACTACCATGGCGTCACCGGTGACATGAACCGCTTCTTCGCCGGTGATCCACGCGCCGGCGCCTTCATGTCGGGGTTCTTCCCCGTCATGATGTTCGGCCTGCCGGCGGCGTGCCTGGCGATGTACCACACGGCCCGACCCGAGCGCCGGCCCGCGGTCGCCGGCCTGCTGCTGTCGATCGCGCTCACGTCATTTCTGACGGGTGTCACCGAGCCGGTCGAGTTCACGTTCATGTTCCTCGCCCCGGGGCTTTATCTGGTGCACGCGCTGCTCACCGGCCTGGCGTTCATCATTACCAACGCGCTCGACGTGCGGCTCGGGTTCGGCTTCTCGGCCGGTCTGTTCGATTACATCCTGAACTTCAAGTACGCGACCCATCCGTTGCGGTTGCTGCCCATCGGCGCTCTGTACTTCGGACTGTATTACGGCATCTTCCGCTATTCGATCCTGAAATTCGATTTGAAGACCCCCGGTCGCGAGCTCGAGGCGCTGCCCGCCCGCTCGCCCCCGCCGACCGCCGGGGGCGAGCGGGCGCGAGCCTATATCGCGGCGCTCGGCGGCCCGGGCAATCTCGAGTCGGTCAATGCCTGTACCACGCGCCTGCGCCTGACGGTACACACCCAGAGCGCGGTCAGCGACGCGGCGCTGAAGGCGCTCGGGGCGATCGGCATGGTGCGTCCGTCGCCGACGGCGCTGCAAGTCATCATCGGGCCGATCGCGGAGCAGATTGCCGGAGAGATGCGCGAGGCGCTACAGAACATGCCGCTCGATGCGCAG
>JAKBBE010000099.1:0-3309 GCA_021826035.1 Pseudomonadota bacterium
TGCGCCCTTGCATGTGCCACTTCACGTGGAGATGCGCGTTGAACATCTCGGCTTTCCCGCGAGGGAGCCGATGGTTGCCGAGCTGCCGACGGGCACTCTCTTTTTGACGGGGTACGCCGGCGGGGTCTACACGAAGAACACGGGAATGGCGCAAACAGTGCCCGAGTTGTGGAAGAGTTCCGATCGCGGCGTCACATGGACTGCAGTGAACGTCGGAACCGAGTCGGACGGCGCGAGAGGCAATTCCGATGTCGATCTCGCCGTAGGTCCTCACGGGGCTCTCTATTTCGTCGCGCTGACCTACGACCCGAAGCTCGCCGAAGGCACACGCGTGAGCGTTGGCGTCAGTGAGAACGAGGGAAGAACCTGGCGCTGGACGACGCTCTCACGGGAGCGATTCGACGACCGTCCGTGGGTGGTGGTAACGCCGGATGGAGCGGCACACGTCGTCTGGAGCGACGAATCCGGCGTGTACCACTCCGTGAGTCACGACCACGGCGTTACGTGGAGCACACCTGACCGAATCAGCTCCAAGGGGGGCTCAAGCGATCTTGCTGCCGGTCCGAACGGCGAACTCGCGGTGCGTGTGATCCCGCTGTCCGCAGGCGGGGCCAAGTACGCTGTCAACGCCGATTTTGTCGCCATCAGCACCGACGGTGGCGCGACATGGCACAAGCGCAAAGTGCCGGGCCAGCGCAATTGGACGCCAGCGGAGGGCACGATTCCTCGATGGGTCGAGCCAGTCGCCTGGGATCGCGACGGCGATCTGTGGATGTTGTGGACGGAGGCGTCCGGAGTTTGGTTGGCTGACAGCTCAGATCGGGGGGAGTCGTGGAAGTCGCGGCGGCTAGTAAAGACTTCGGGAGACACCTTGTCGTATTTCCCTTACCTTGCAGCGGGGAGACAGGGGCAGCTAGCGGCGACCTGGTTCTCTGGAGCTGGCGATGAACTGCGATGGCACGCCTGCGAGATCTGGCCCGGGCGGAAGGGCGGTCATGTGCGCTTCGCTCTTTCGACTCCGCTCACTGTCGATAGTTGGGGGCCCAGCGAGCTTCCGGCATCCTTGCCGTTCGTGCAAAGCACGGCGGGCGAGTATTTACCCGTGTTGTTCGCCAGAGACGGAGATCTGATGGCGGCAAGTCCAATCCAGGATCCACGGGCAAATCGCTATGGATTCGCGTTCTGGCGCTTCAAGGGACAACCGCTCTCGCGCTGAAGTTGGCTTGAACGGAGATCCTGTTCAGACTCTTTTCGGGCGCCAACCCGCGGCTGTGAGCAAGGTAGGTGCCGGTCCGCGTCGGTTGCCCGGGCCGCAGTCGTCTCGTCGGATGGATGCGGCCAGCCGCGAGTGGCGATCCGGATGTCCGGCTCGCCTTCTTTGGAAAGAGTGCCGATAGAGATCGCGATGACTGCTTGGGGTCGTGGCCGGTCAGTCGGTAGGAAAGCCGGGTTTCCCGAAAGCGGCCCCTCATGGGATACGCGGGATTCAGTAAAGAAAAGTCACCTCCCCTCAAAACGGATTGTGACCGAACCCACCCCGATTACTGCGGGGAATAGCCCCTCGAGTAAGACCCCCGCCGCGCTATGAGACCACCGCTACTTTTATATGTAAATTTAGCTATTAGATAATCGCTTAGCTTAAATCACATATTGATATGCGATGGTATATATGCGAGATTGCCTAACTAATGGTGAATCAGATGAGTTCGCATATAAAGCCGCTCCGCATGAACCGCCTTCCGGAAACCATCAGCCGGGAGCTTAAGGCGGCCCGCCTTCGCCGTGGCTGGAGCCAGGCCGAGGTCGGAAAGCACGCGGGCCTTCCCCAGACCCATATCTCCGGTATCGAGACGGGCCGCATCGTGCCGCGCTTCGATACCCTGCTCGATCTGGTGCGCGTACTCGGCATGGATCTGGTTCTGGTGCCGCAGTCCCTGGTTCCTGCTGTCAACGCCTTAGTGCGTGACAGCCACACGGGCAAAGCCGACGAGCGCCCCCTCTATGCTGCCGACGCCGAGGAGGACGGTGACGCATCATGACCGGCTCCACCAAACAGCCGGCCGCGCTCGCCGTTCTCCTTCACGGTAAACGGATCGGCGTCATCAATCGCCTTTCCGGCGACAGATATCTCTTTGCTTTCGATGAGGCCTATGTCGAGGACACCAACCGCCCGACGCTCAGCCTGGCCTATAAGGGCGCCTCTGGGTTGGTGACGACGGTCAAACCGACAGCGACGCGCCTGCCGGCCTTTTTTTCCAATCTGCTGCCCGAAGGTGCCTTGCGCGACTACTTGGCGGCTAGAGCGGGCGTGAAGCCCGGACAGGAATTCATCCTCCTCTGGCAGTTGGGCGCTGATCTGCCCGGTGCTGTCACGGTCGAACAGCTCGACGACACATCGGCGCCGCAGCCGAACATCGTGAAGGATGACGGTACGAATGACGCTACTGCCCTTCTGAAATTCTCGCTGGCAGGCGTGCAGATGAAGTTTTCCGCCCTTGTGAACGGCAAAGGACACCTGACCATACCGGCCAGCGGTGTCGGCGGTTCCTGGATCGTTAAGCTACCGTCGCCCCATTATCCGGCGATCGCAGAAAACGAATACGCGATGATGGAGCTTGCGCGCAGCATCGGCATCAATGTGCCCGAAATCCGCCTGCTGTCGGTCGAGGAGATCGCCGGCCTGCCTGAAGACGTAAACCGCGTACCCGGTCAGGCGCTTGCCGTTCGCCGTTTCGACCGCCTGGCAGACGGTACCCGCGTGCACACGGAAGACTTCGCCCAAGTGTTCGGCATCTATCCCGACGACAAGTATAAAGGGCGCAATTACGCCAATATCGCCGCCGTGCTTGCCGCCGAGGCGGGTGAAGCCGCTGTGCACGAATTCATGCGGCGGTTGGTCTTCACAGTGCTGACCGGCAATGGTGACATGCACCTCAAGAACTGGACCCTGCTTTACCCAGACAACCGGGCTCCCATTCTGTCACCCGCCTATGATCTGGTGGCAACGGTTCCGTATCTTCCGAAAGACAATCTGGCACTCAACTTCGGTGGCGAGAAGAATATCGGCCATATCATGCCCGATCAGGTGCGCCGTTTCGCCGAAAACGCCGGTCTGCCAGTCAACCAACTCTGGACGATTGCGCAGGAGACATCGGCCCATATCGTGGACGCGTGGCGTGATCACGTTCCCAGGGATTTGTTGCCGGCGGAACTCCGCGAAGCAATCGACAAGCAGATTGAACGTGCAGCGATTTAATCGAACTGAAGCATCGCCACCCCCTTGACCGCACAGACTCATCCGTTTGGCAC
>JAKBBE010000099.1:3409-6194 GCA_021826035.1 Pseudomonadota bacterium
ACGTTCCCAGGGATTTGTTGCCGGCGGAACTCCGCGAAGCAATCGACAAGCAGATTGAACGTGCAGCGATTTAATCGAACTGAAGCATCGCCACCCCCTTGACCGCACAGACTCATCCGTTTGGCACCATCTGTCGCCCAGCGTAGTTCCTCCACTCTGCCGCAGGCCGATCAGAGCAGCAACACCGCTGCCTTTGAGTCCACGCTGTATCTGGCTCAGCAACCGAGGGCGTTCCAGCATGCAGGTACATCACCATGAAATTCCGTCAGCTCCTGCTGGAATTTCGTGGCATGCCCGAAACGTCACCTCAATCTCTGGCTCAGGCATACGGATTGAGGTCAGGAAAGCCGAATCGGGAATTCGAAATCGCGCTAAAGCACGCAGTCTTCGTCGCAGTCGCGGTGGGTCTTGGAGTACCCCAGGATTGCCAAAGGTTGCCTCGGAGTGCCCCACATACCGCGAAATCTCGCACTTGAATCGCACTTGCTTGCCCGGAAGTACCTCCGGTATTGATTTTTTGTCGAACCGCTTACGGGTTCGATTCCCATCACCCGCTCCATTCCCGGGCAATGCCCGGCAAGCTGCGGCAGTGCTGGCACATCATGCTTGGTTGGGAAATTCCATGGCGCCGCCCGATCGGACTCGCCCGTGCGGATTCCGGCGATCGTGACCGGCTTACCGCCCGAACTTGACCAAGGAATCCGCCGGGTCGGCGCTACGCGGGCTTCTTAGTCCGATCGGTCACGTAACATCAACGCCCGAGACTCCGTGATCCTCTCTGGCGGCACATTTCACGGGCCTCCCGTAGCGCGGTCTGACTGCTCAAAGGGCGGGCAGAAGGCGTGCCGAGCATATTCGACAGCTTGGAGGTGAAAGATGGCGAAACACAAGGGCTACGGCCACGAGGCCGGGTCTGAACGCAGCGTGGAGCGAAATCACGATCCGATGAACAAGAAGCGGGTATGAGGCCAGCTGCGAGCGGCACAGTGTCCATTGATGCTTATCCGCTGGAACAAATTATCCTGTTCCGGCCGGCAAATTTTGTCCCTCGCGTACGGTCAGACTCTGAGCGGCGGTGCCGATCGGCCCACGGATATCACTCAGGACAGACAGCGTCTCCCCGAGTCCCGTCGGACCGAAGCTAACACGCGTATCGAATCCGACCCACCCCGCTTCAGGCTGACGGATGAGGTGCACAGTCAGATCCACGTTTGCGAAGAACACGCTGCTGGGACGTTCGCGGACGACCAGCCCGTTGGCGGTATCGACCACCTTGAGGAAACCTGCAAGGGGCGGATCGTCTTCGCCCGCTACCAGCGGATAGCGCGTGCGAATCCAACTCCGCCCACGGCCCGGTCGGACATCCGCGTGCTGCCGAACCTCCAGCGAGCGAATAAATCCGCCGCCCCAGACCGATGAGAATTCTTGGGCGTGCATCGCATCTGGCGGCGGCAGTGACATCCATTCGATCCCCTGCACTTGCGCGGTGTCCGTGCTCGCGAGACGCCAGATACGCGCACGAATACTCGTCCGATTGCCATGTCGCATGCTCGCTTCGATCAACTCAATGGAACGCCCCGGCCGCAGAATCTCGACGTCGATGGTGAAATCACCGGAATGAATTACCCCCAGGACGTCGTACGACACGCGAGATACCAGCTTGTCGCTGGGCAAGCGGCGCTCCATCTCAGCCACCACCAGACCGGAAGCAGGCGCCAGATGCTGCTCACCGGGCTGCCAAGCGCCCTGGGAATGCAGGGTCGACCTGAACCGATGCTCCCCAAGACGCACATAAAACGCTTCCGGGTACGCCTCGCCCGTAGAGCCGAGGTGGAGGTTTGTGGAGACTGCCATGGTTTTAGTTTATCGCGTTCACTGGCCGCAGGTATCATGTCGTTCGGGCAGGCGTTTATTCACGCCCGGCTCATGTCGGGACACCCTCTCATAATCAGCGCGTTGCTTGAAATCGACAATAGTGCCAAAGGCTCATTGGCGTTCGTTAACGTAGGTTTCTCCGGATGACCTCGCGGTCACGCCGCCGTGCGGCTGCGCGGAGGAGACGCGGATGGACTGCAATACCACGGGCATTCGTGCTACGTTCCTGGTGGCAATTTTGGCGTTGACAGCGCTTGAAGCAAGTATTGCGTTCGCCCGAGATGCGTCGCTTGAGAAGAGCGCCATCGAAATGACGATCCACGAGGACGTTGCCAACATCATCCGCGGCGACGTGAAGGCAGTCGTCGCCGCCTGCGCCCCGCACACGTCTGTGGTCGATGGTTTCCACCGCACGCATGGCAGACGTGTCGCGACTGGTGGAGGAGCTACATCTAGAACGACAGGTCTCTTGGAGCGACGCTGGGTATTCTGGTGGTCGGCAACGTAGTCCATTGGGATGTGACCCACGGTCACGCCTATTTCATCGATCCCACAGCGCTTATCGATGCGCAAGGCGGCAAATCCGTGGCCTGCAATGGAATCGGGACTATGACGTGGAAGCTGACGCGTCGTGGCGGGCCGTTTAACGGGTCAGCGTGGGCGTGCGGCGCAAACAGCCTGTTGGCAATGGGCGGAGCCGGCCAGGGCGGGCAAGGTCGATTGAGTAGTGTGCCCGACGGAACTCGATATCGTCGCAGACGTCACAGCGCTGGCAGCTACGATTTCACCAGGGCGCACCCCGTGCACCGTGACGGGCCGACGGAACGCGGAGCACCGGTGCGGTTGCTGTGGCGGACACCTATGTATCAAGGCGACAATGGCCGGGGCACAGCGCGAGGACGAGCCGGAT
>JAKBBE010000099.1:6294-10120 GCA_021826035.1 Pseudomonadota bacterium
TTCACCAGGGCGCACCCCGTGCACCGTGACGGGCCGACGGAACGCGGAGCACCGGTGCGGTTGCTGTGGCGGACACCTATGTATCAAGGCGACAATGGCCGGGGCACAGCGCGAGGACGAGCCGGATGATTGATCATTTCTCGGATCATGCAGCCAATGAGCGAACCTTCCTGGCTTGGGTGCGCACCGCGATTGCGGTGATGGCTTTCGGCTTCCTGGTCGCGAAATTCAATCTCTTTCTGAAGGTCGCGGCGCAGTCACTGGCCGGGAGCAGTGGGCACAGCGTCCCCGTCCCGGGTGGCGGGTTCGGCGACATAGCCGGACTGATATTGATCGTTGCCGGTACGGCAATGGTGGCTATGGCCGCGGTACGATTCTTGCGCACCGCTCAAGCGATTAACTCTCCCGAGCGACGTACCGGCGGCGCACGCATGGACCTCGCACTCTCTGCGCTCATGGTGGTCCTGGGGGTTGCGCTTGCCGTATACGTCTCTCACGCTCTCCTTGCATCCCTGTGATCACCGAGCGCGCGGGAAGCGCGCGGACAGTCACATGGAAGCTCCAGAATGCCCTCCCGGGCCAGTCTCGACCCAACGTGCCCCTACGCGGTCATGACTCGCCGACCCGCACAGTGCCTTAGACGTCAAGTTGGCAAACCGGGACGAGAACTGCTCGCGCCCGGGACCTCAGCGCCGGCCCCATGGCATTCCCAGCAACGGGCTGTAAGCCGCCGCTGAGAGTGCGCATAATTGCCGGTCAGCGTCCTTTGCTTTGCCGCTTTTCACGCTTTGCTGCGCGCTTCTCTTCTAAGGTTTTCGCCGGCTTCTTCTTCGTCTCTTTCTTCTGATCCATACCTTTGCTCATCGGAATCCCCTTGTTCGGTTTCGCAGGCGTCGCAAGTATACGGCCTGCCAGGCGGGACGATCCACGTTGAGTTCGCTATGAGGCGCCAGAGGAGCCGCATGACTTCCGCTGCAACGCAGCCGCCGTGCAGGAACAGACCAAGGCGCTCTGCTTCGTACGATTGCCGCTCCTGATACCGCACAAGTGGTTGGGCGGCCCAAAAGCCCCTGTGCGACGGATCGGATCCACAGATCTGTGCGGACACGCGACATCCGTCGAGACAGCGGACACCAGCCGGGCTCCGGTGACCAGTGGAACACATGCAGTCGGGATGTTCGTCGGAACGGACCGGCTCCGTGGCGCCACCAGAGTGTGCCTCTCGTGCGTCACGCCCGACCCGGGTGAATCAGAATCGCTTTCATGGTAGAAGCCTCATGGGGCGGGCTGATCTAACCCTTTCCCGCCAAGCGGGGGAGTCCGGATGGGGCTTGAAGTCATCGGCGCAGGTTTCGGCCGGACCGGCACGTCGTCCAGTTTCGCCGCGCTGCAACGACTGGGCTTTCCCTGCTATCACATGCAGGAAGTGCTGTTCAACAAGATCAATAAGGGTCACCTCGATTTTTGGCGACGGGTCGCCAATAGCCCGCCCGGCACGCCTCACGACTGGAATCGCGTGTTTGCCAGGTATTCCGCGACCGTCGACAACCCGGCCTGCTGCGTCTGGCGCGAATTGCTGCAGGCATATCCGCAGGCCAAGGTATTGCTCACCCTGCACCCGCGTGGCGCCGAAGCCTGGTATGAAAGCACCATCGATACGATCTACTTCACCGAGACACTCTGGCAGTTCAAGGTGCTGGAACGGCTGACACCATTCGGCCGCAAGTTCGGTGACATGTCGCGCAAGCTGGTGTGGGGCCGCGCCTTGAAGGGTGTGATGAACGACAAGGCGAAGGCGGTTGCTCGCTACAACGCATACATCGACGAGGTCAGGGCGGCGGTTCCGGCAGAACGGCTGCTGGTCTTCCAGGTCACCGACGGCTGGGCTCCGCTTTGTCGGTTCCTCGGAGTCCCCGAGCCTCAGGAGCCATTTCCCAATCTCAATGACCGGGAGCAGATCAAGCAGGCGATTCGCGGCCTGATCAGAGGCTGCTACGTCACGCTTGCGGCTTACGTGGCCGGCGGTGCCGCGCTCGTAGCCGGACTCTGGTGGGCGTTGCGCTGACAGCCCTTGCGAATACTCAACGTTGCCTTGGCGAGCCGGCTGGCCGCGGACTCGTGGGACCTGTCCCATGCAGACGAGATCGAGCCTCCGTCCGTCCGACAAGTCATTGATTGCTGAACACCGCGCCGTGCGGGATCGCACTCCCGTGCCAGCCATCCGGCCAGGCTCGGTTGAAATTGATGGTCGCTGCCAGCAGCGTCAGCTTCCCGGTACGACGATCCACCGTGGCGAAGCGGACACAGGTATTGAGTGCTCCGTAGCCGGTAATGACGAGTCGATTCCCATCGGGCTCGAGTGCGAGCCAGTGCGGGTAGTCATCCGGCGCAAGCAGGATGCGACTGACCTCGCGGGGGTGCTCAGGATCCCGGAGGTCGAGACTCACAATGGCGTGCCCGCTCTGCATGGTTTCAACGAGATAGTGGCCCACGACCACGGGAACTTCGCAAGTCCGGTAGCCGAAGTCATAGATGTGCTGCAGTGTCGGGTTGGTGCCCGACAGACCTCGCACCAGGAATAGACCGCAATTGAACGTGGGTACAACCACAGTAGTTCCATTCGTCAGGACACGAGGCTCGGACGAGTCGGCGGCCGTGTCCATGAACCAATGCGGCTGGGGCGGCAAGCGCATGGTCTTGATCAGTTTCAGGTCTGAGAGTCGCCAGACCTGGGCGACGTGGCTGACCTGGGCGCCCATCATGTCCGCACTGCCGGTGACCACGCGATTGCGCTTCGCGACCACGGCGAGACTGTATGGGCGTATGTCGGGGTGCCCGGCTGTCGCTGCCGAGGCAACGCGTACGACCCGCCCCTGCGGGTCGAACTCGACCAGGCCACCGGCGGCGTGGTTGAAGCCACCGGAATATTGGAATGTCGCCAGCGTATCGCCGTTAGGCAGATAGGCAAAGGAATGTGGATTGCTGAGCGCGCCGATGCTGCCGAACTTTCTCAGCAGCCGAGGACGACGTGGATCGCGCAGATCAAAGACATAAGTCCGGTTCCCGAGCCAGTCGTTGGCGTATAGAACGTCGTTGGGGGGCTCTGCGTAACTCGTGTGATGCACCATGACGGCCCGTCCGACCGGCAGCATGGCGACGAGCCTGCCGAAGGCGGGACCCGGGCGAACATCGAACACCGCCAGAAAGTCCCGACCTAACCCCTGCTTCCTGCGCCAGGCAGCCCGATCGGTTGGCGTAATGGCGCCCATCGAGGCATACGGGTGACTGGCCTCCATCGCCCAGACGAACAGATAATGGCTGCCCGCAGGCGTCGCAGCGGCGCACAGCTGCAGACCGGGGGCGAGAACAGCCACGAGCGCAATCGGGACGGTTGCGGCCCACTTCTTCCTGAGCGTGCGGAATAGTCGCATCGCCCATGCTCCCCGGGCGCGGACGGCACCTGTGCCACCACGGCGGGAATGGTTCACGGCAGCACTTGATACAGCATTCCCATGCCGGCCTCCATGTGCTCGCTGATGTGGCAATGGAAGAGCCAGATGCCCGGGTTGTCCGGCCGCATATCGGCAGTGACCATCTGTGCCGGTGCGAGCGAGACCACATCGGTTCGGTGGCCTCGAACCAGTACGGTGTTGCCGTGCCAGTGCGGCGTGTGGGTATTGAGGCCCTCGCCGACAGTGATCAGATACCAGCGCACGTGCTCGCCCTTCTTGATGCGGATCAACGGGCCGTCGCCATACTGATAGCCATTAATGGTCGCGCGGAAGTTCTGCGCGACGAATCCGGAGCCGATGAGACTGAAATGGCC
>JAKBBE010000100.1 GCA_021826035.1 Pseudomonadota bacterium
ATTGGCGGGCGCGCAGCCCGCGCGGCGATCGGAGTATGTCCGCGGGGCCATCGTGCGGTCCCGGGCGGCCTCGGACGCGACCCGGGCGCGGCGCACCTCCGCCCACGCTGAGCGCGGCCGCCCGGCGGACCGGGCTCTGACGCTCGCCGGCGTCCCGATGACGCGCCTCGATGAGACGAAGCACTTCAAGATCATCGGCACCACGGGCGCCGGCAAGAGCACCGCCATCACGGAGCTGCTCGAGGGTGCGTTGGCGCGCGGCGATCGCGCCGTGATTGCCGATCCTGACGGCGCCTACGCGCGCCGGTTCCGCAGCGAGCGCCGCGGGGATGTCACCCTCAGTCCGTTCGAGCCCGGTGGGCGACGCTGGGACCTGTTCGCCGAGATCGATGCGCCCTACGACATCGAGCAGCTCGCCCTGGCGTTGATCCCCGATCAGCAGGGCGCTGATCGCAGTTGGCGCGGCTATGCGCGGACCCTGTTCAGCGCCGTCACCGCTCAGGCGCGCGCCGCCGGAGTCACCGACGTGGCACAGCTCTACGATCTGCTGGTCGTGGCCGATGCGTCCGAGTTGAAGGTACTGGTCGGCGGGACGCCCGCGCAGCCGTTCTTCGACGAGCACAACGCCCGCATGCTCGACTCGATCCGCTCCGTGGCGAGTTCGGCGGTGGGGGCGCTGCAGTACGTCGCGCAGCAACGCGCGCCGTCGCTTGCGGTGCGTCAATGGGTGCGCGAGGGCGAGGGCGTGCTGTTCATTCCGTACCGCGCCGGACAGATCGCCGCGCTGCGCTCGAGCATCTCGGCCTGGATGCGCCTGGCGATCTTCGAGTCCCTGCACGGCGCCGAAGGCGGCGCGCCGCTGTGGTTCGTGGCGGACGAACTCGATGCGCTCGGACCGATCGACGGGCTGAAGGATGCCCTCGCGCGGCTGCGCAAGTTCGGTGGCCGCTGCGTGCTCGGGTTCCAGTCGGTGGCCCAGGTGTCCAGTACCTACGGGGTGGGCGAGGCGCAGACCATCGTCGAGAACTGCGGGAATTCTCTGATCCTGCGCTGCTCGGCGAGCGAGCACGGTGGCACCGCGCGCTTCGCCTCGCGCCTGATCGGCGAGCGCGAAGTGGTACGCACCGTGCGCAGCCGCTCGCGTCGGCCCGGGGAGTTGCTCGGGTCGCTGAGCGAGTCGGAGCATTGGCAGGTCGAGCCGGCGGTGATGGACGCGCAGCTCGAGCGTCTGGCCGATCTCGACGGGTATCTGAAACTCGCCTCGACGCCCGACTGGCTGCGGGTGCGGCTCGCGCCGCCGCGCGGACTCGCCACGGTGCGGGACGCGCCGCGCGCGCTGCCGGCGGTGGCACTCGGCCGCGAGGAAGGATGGGGTCATGAGTGAGACCCGCGCGGCGCCGGAGCCGCTCGAGGTGGGGCTGCTGCTCGAGACGGTCCAGTCGCAGCAGCGCCTCGCCGGGGAGACGCTGGCGCAGCTCGGCGAGCAGCTGCAGTCGCTCGAGAGAGGGGTGCGCGCGGACGTTGCGCAGGCCGCCCGCGAGGCGTTCCTCGAACTGAGCGCCGAGGCCGATGCGGTCAGCACACAGCTGCTCGGCCTGCGCCGAGCGATCGGGATGCGCGCGGCGCTGTGGAGCGCGGCGGCGGCACTGGCGAGCGCCGCGGTGACCGTTCTCGCCGTGCGTCTGCTGGTGCCGAGCGCCGCGCAGATCGATGCGCTGCGGGTGCGCCGTGCGCTCTTTGCCGCCGACATCCGGCGGCTGCGCGAGTACGGCGGGTCGGTCGAGCTGCGCCGCTGCGGGGCGCACGGCCGGCTCTGCGTGCGGGTGCAGCGCACCGGTCCGGTGTTCGGGGCGCACGGGGACTTCCTCCTGGTGAAGGCGCCATGACCGGCGGGATGGTGGTGCGCGAGGCGCCGCAGTTGGCCGCCGTGCTGCTCGCCGGCCTCGGCTCGATGGCGCTCGCCCGAGTGCTGCGCAGAGCGCCCCGGGATCGCTACTGTCGCGGCGCGAGGATCGAGCCGGCGCCGCGGCGGCGCCGCGCACACACGGGCATCACGTTGGCCAACGTGCCGCTCGCACCGTTGGAGGAGACCAAGCACTTCAAGCTGATCGGGACCACCGGCACCGGCAAATCGACGGCCATCGCCGAGCTGCTCACGGCACTGCTCGCACGCGGCGACCGGGCCGTCATTGCCGATCCGGACGCGGGGTATCTCACCGGCTTTCATTGCGCCGGACGGGGCGATGTCATCCTCAACCCGTTCGAACCGCGGGCGCTGAAGTGGGACCCGTTCGCCGAGCTCGCCGCGCCGGAGGATCCGGATCAGCTCGCCGCGAGTCTGATCGCCGCCGGCGAGGATGCCTCGGCGCGCGAGTGGCGCGGCTATGCGCGCACGTTCCTCTCTAGCCTCCTGCGGCGCACCGCTGCGCGCAGCACCGATCTCGAGCGCTTGTGGCACCTGATTGCGATCGCGCCGAGTGCGGAACTGCGCGCGCTGCTCAGTGGGACGCCCGCGCAGCCGTTTCTCGAGCCGGAGAACGCGCGCATGTTCGGCTCGATCCGCTCGGTCGCCGCGGCCTGCACCGCAGCGCTCGAGCACGTGTGCCACCAGGTCGCCCCGCCGTGCTCGGTGCGCCAGTGGGTGCGCACCGGCCGCGGCGTGCTGTTTCTACCCTACCGCGCCGGGCAGATCGCCTCGCTGCGAACGCTCATCGCCAGTTGGATGCGCCTGGCGATCTTCGAGGCGATGAATGGCCCGCCGGGGGACCGGCGGCTGTGGTTCATCGTCGATGAACTCGATGCGCTCGGCGCGATCGACGGGTTGCGCGATGCGCTTGCGCGGTTGCGCAAATTCGGCGGGCGGTGCGTGCTCGGCATGCAGTCGATCGCGCAGGTGGCGGCGCTGTACGGACCGGGCGATGCGCAAACGATCATCGAGAACTGCGGGAACTCGCTGATCTTGCGCTGCTCGGCCAGTGAGCGCGGCGGTACGGCGCAGTTCTGTTCACGCCTGATCGGTGAGCGCGAGGTCATCCGCCGGAGCATCTCGCGCGGACGGGACGGTGCGGGAGGTTTCGGCAGCGGCGTTCGTGGCGCACGCCGTTCGCTGCACATCAGCGAGCAGCATGTCACCGAGACGGCCGTTCTGGCCGCCCAGATCGAGCAGCTCGCGGACTTGGAGGGTTATCTGAAGACCGCCGCGTCAGTGAGCTGGCGGCGCGTCAGGCTGCATCGTCCGGGCTGAGGCGCGCCCTGCGGTGCGGGTGAGCGATGGCGATCTTTCACATGCAGATCAACACGGTGTCGCGCTCGAGCGGACGCAATGCGCCGGCCTCGGCCGCGTATCGTGCCGGGGAGCGGATCCGCAACGAGCGCACCGGGGCGCTGTACGATCACCGCAACCGCCGCGACGTGTTGCACAAGGAGATCGTGTTGCCGGCGCGGCTCGGGACGCCGCCGTCGTGGGCGCAGGACCGCGCCTCGCTGTGGAACGCCGCCGAACGCATCGAGTCGCGGCAGAACTCGCGGGTGGCACGCGAGTATATGGTCGCGCTGCCGGCGGAACTGTCCGCCTCGGCCCGCGTGAGCCTCGCCCGTAGCTTCTCCCTTGAGATCGCCGAGCGGTACGGCGTTGCAGTCGACTTGGCCGTGCATGCGCCGCGTCCGTTCGGCGATCCGCGCAATTTCCATGCCCATCTGCTGACCTCGACCCGCGAGGTGCGCCCCGAGGGCTTCGGCGCGAAGGCGGGTCTGGACATGAACGGCACGGTGCGGGCCGAACTCGGGCTGCCCACGGGTCGGCAGGAGTTTGCCGCGCTCCGCCAGCGCTGGGCGGAGCTGGTCAACGAGCACCTGCAGGCTGCGCACCTGGAGTGGCGCGTCGATGCCCGCAGTCTCGCTGCGCAGGGGATCGACCGTGAACCGCTGCCCCGGCTGCCGCGCGCGGCGATCGCGACCGAGCGGCGCGGGGAGCGCAGCGAGGTGGCCGAGCAGATCCGCGAGCGCTACCGGGCGAGGGTGGCGGCGCGGGCCGAACGCGCCGCCGTCGGGGCTGCGGATCGGGGTGGCGGCGCGGGGCCGGCGCGCGAGCCCGCCACGAGCGCCACGCCACCGGGCGAGGACGCACAGGCTCGGCAGCGTCAGGCGGTGCAGGAGTGGCTTAAGTACCGCGCCGCGCGGGGTGAGCGCGTATCGACGGGGGTCTCACCGGCCGAGCGCGTGCGCCGCGAAGCGCTCGCCGCCTGGCACGAACGGCGGGCGCAGAGCGCCGAACCGCGCAGCGGCGTGCACGAGTCGGCTGAGCAGTCCCCGGAGGCGCTCGGGCGCGATCGGGATCTCTCCGGGTGAGCGCGCCTCGGTCAGTGAAACACGTGGGCGAAGGCGAGCATCGCGCCGCCTTGCACCGGCACCACGGTGACCGTTGAGTGATCCATCGCCTGACCCGCTCTGCGATCCAGTACGAAGTGCGCGGTGGCCATGCCGAGCGCGGCGGCGACGACGGTGTCCGACAGCCAGTGCGCGTTGTGCTTCATGCGCAGGTACGCCGTGCCGATACCGATGCCGTAACCGATGGTGCGGCGCAGCCAGCGGATCTTCGGATTGCCCGACTCGGCGAGCACCGTGCCGATG
This sequence comes from Pseudomonadota bacterium, assembly GCA_021826035.1. The sequence goes on from JAKBBE010000100.1 coordinate 4,630, forward strand.
GCGAACGCTGCGGTGACGTGCAGCGAGGGAAAGGAGCTGCCGCCGGCGAACCATTTGTTCGTATCGGTGGTCTGGTAGGGCCGTTGCCGGCCGAAGGCAAACTTCATCGCCTCGCCCGTCAGCGAGGCGATGCCGGCCGACTCGAGCATGTTCCAGGCCTCGGATTTGCCGGCGCGGCTGCCGGAGAGAGTCGCATACCCCCAGGTGAGGGCGAAGGCCGCGAAGCCGGGCAGCGCATCGCTGATCGTGGCGCTCGAGGGCGGCTTCGGTCCGAACGGCGGGTTCGAGCCGCCGACGAAGTGTTGGCGCACCTGCGTATCGTAGTGGTGGGCGATAGCGAACGCCGCGACCACGCCGCCGAAGTACTCCCAGTTGCGCCGCTTCCAATGCAGCGGATCGGTGTAATACGCCTTCATGTCCCCGAGGGATCGGAAGAACAGGTGCTTCAGCCCCGATGACTTCTTCGCGTAATGGATCACGCTCGGCGAGGGCAGGGGCGCGGGGCCGGAGGTCGCCGGTGGCACCGCGGGGGATGGCGCGGCGAGGGCAATCGAGGGGAGCGCGCCGAGCAGCAGTGCCACGGCGAGCCGCCGTACCGGGCGAAACGGATATTTGTTCCTCATCGGGGGATTGTAGAGATTTCCACACCGCCGGGAAGAGGGTCCGCCGGGTCCGCGCATCGTTCCCGGCGGTGCATCGCCCCGCGCCTCGCTCAGCCGGCGTGTCCGAGGGCGAGTGCCGCGAGTGCGCCGAGCAGTGCCGGTGGCATCACCCACGCGCCGAGCTTCAGGAAGCTCATCGCGTCCATGTGCACCTTCTCGCGCCGCAGCGCGATCAGCCACAGGAGCGTCGCGAGCGAGCCGCTCACCGAGAGGTTCGGTCCGAGATCGACACCGATCAGCATGCTCGTGCGCAGCGCGGCGAGCCGATGGCTCGCCCCGAGCGTCGCGGCGATCAGTGCCACGGGGAGGTTGTTCATCGCGTTGCCGGCGAGCGCGACGGCACCGCCGGCGATGAACCCGGCGAGTGCGCCGGAGTCTCGTGCGAGGTGCGCGAGCAGCGCCTCGAGCGCCGCGAGCACTCCGGTGCGTCCCAGCGCCGCGACCAGCACGAACAGACCGGCGACCAGCGGCAGCACGCTCCAGGAGATGTCCTTCAGCAGCGGCCAGGGATTGCGCCGCTCGAACACGATCACGAGTGCGAGGATCAGGAGCGCGGCGGCGAAGGTCGGTGCGCCGAGCGCCCGGCCGCTCGCCGAGGCCCACAGCAGCACCACGACGGTGAGGCCGATGCCGGCGGCGGTGAACCGGCCGGACCGTCGCAGGGGCGGTACCGGGACGGTGGGGGTGAATGCGCCGTCGAGGGCTCGCCGTTGCGTGGCGCGCAGCACGAGGAACGTCGCGGCGATGGCCGCGACCGAGGGCAGCAGGAATGCCGCGAGCCAGGCGCGCAGCGGCGGCAGGTGGCTCGCATACACCACGAGGTTCGCCGGGTTGGCGATGGGCAGCAGGAAGCTCGCGGCATTGGCGATGAATGCGCAGATCAAGAGATACGGCAGCGGCTCGGTGCGCGCCTGGCGGGCCGCGGCGTACACCGCCGGGGTGAGCACGACGGCGGTGGCGTCATTGGAGAGCAGGGCGGTCACGATGATGCCGACCAGGTAGATCAGACCGAACAGTCGCCGCGGTGAGCCGGCGGCCGTGCGCACCGCGTGGGCGGCGACCCAGTCGAACAGACCCTCGCTGCGGGCCAGCTCCGCCAGCAGCATCATGCCGGCGAGAAACAGATACACATCGGTGCCCCGGCCGACGGCGCGCAGTGCCTGATGCCAGGAGATGAGCGATCCGAGCACCAGCAGGGCCGCACCGCCGGCGGCCCAGAGCGCTTCGGAGAAATCCCATGGACGCAGCAGCATGCCGCAGATCACGGCAGCGCCGATCAGCCAGGTGAGATCGTGAGCGAGGGTGGCGTGGAGCATCGGGACCCGGTGGCGCGTGTGCGGGCAATGGGCCATTGCACTGGCCGCGCTCGCGGCCGTCAAGCCTCGCTCGAGGCGCCGGATGCACGGTGAGACGTGCTTGCCGGGGTCGCACGGCGGTCCTAGACTCAGGCGATGAAGCACTTCCGGCTGCCGGCGGATGATCTGGAGTACAGCGTGCTGGCGGCGCTGTGGGGCCTCGGCACCGCCTCGGTGCGCGAGCTGCACGAGCGGCTCGGCGCGCCGCAGGGGCTCGTCTATACGACCACCGCCAAGGTGGTCGACCGGCTGCGGGAGAAGGGCCTCATCCAGCGGCAGCGCAAGGGTGCGGCGTTCGAGTACCGGCCGAAGGTGGCGCGCGAGACGGTCGAGCGGGCACGCGCGCGCATTGCCCTGGCGCGACTGCTCGGCACGACGCCGCGCAGCGCGGCGGCCGCGCTGGTCGAGGCGGTCGAGGAGCTCGATCCGGGGCTGCTCGAGGAACTGGAGCGGGCGGTCGCGGCCCGGCGGAGACTTCCCGATGGAACGTGAAACGCTGGTGACGATGCTGCTGATGATCTTCGGCGGCTGTGCGCTGCAGGGACTTGCGCACTGGCCGGCGCCTCTGCCGGTCGGAGCGGATGCCGAGACGCTCGAGCACGTGGCCTGGTTCAAAGTCTGTCTGCCGGCGCTGCCGATGCTGCCGATCGGGGCGTGGCTGGCCGGCTGGGCGCTCACCCAGCCTGATCCGGTGCGCACGCCCCTCGACCCGTTCGTCGTGGTCGCACTGTGGCTGCCGTTCGGACTGCTCTTCCTGCGCGCGCTGTTGCGGGCCGGCTGGGCGCTGCTGCGCGAGCCGCCCGAGTGCGGCGTGTCGACGGTGGGGTTCATGATGCCGCGGGTGCTGTTCTCCCCCTTTCTCGCCCGCCAGCTCGAGGAGCCGCTGATCCGTGCCGCGCTGGCCCATGAGCGCGCGCATGGCCGGCACCGCGATCCGCTGCGCATCTGGGTGGCGCAGCTGATCACCGATCTGCAGTGGCCGTGGCCCCAGGCGCGCCGGCGGCTGGAGAACTGGCTCGAGGCGCTGGAGTGGCTGCGCGATGAGGAGGCGCGCCGCTGCGGGACCGATGGGTCCGATCTGGCCGCCGCCGTGTTGGCCTCGGTCCGCTTTCTCGGCACGTTGCCGGCGCGCGAGCGGGCGGCGATGCCCGGTCCGCAGCTGGCGCACGCGCGTTTGATCGGGGATGGGGAGAGTCTGCAGCGGCGCGTCGAGCGGCTGCTCGCGCCTCTGCCGCGGGGCGGACGCGCCGTGGTGGGTCGGATGCTCGGCATTCCGGGACGAGCGGCGCTCTGGCTGCCGCTGCTCACCGTCGTACTGGCACTCGGGGTGCTGCTCGGTGCCGCCGCCATGGGGCCGCTCCTGCGCCTGACCGTCTGAACGGGTGTCGATGCCCCTGCGGCGCAACGGCTCGCCTGCTCGACGCGAGGACCCGCGCAGGAGGGCCGGATGGCACCATCGCCGGACATTCGGCGAAGCTCCCGGACTCTCCGATCACCGACCCGTCAGGACGTCAGTCAGGCCGACAGGCGGTACGGCAGGCACACAAGTTCGAGGGAGCTTGGGCCGGCGGCACGACCGGCATTGCAGATCTCGGTCCTCGCCTGTTCCAAGGATCGCTCGGTGAGGGCTTTGACCCACTATGCGAGGAGAGGCTGTTCTCGCGAGTCAGGATTCCTCAGAATTGGATGGACAATTAGCCTAATCGCCATTAACCTAATTATAAATAGGCTCTGGACCTGAATCATGTTCGTCGGACGCCGCAAAGAGCTTGCCCTGCTGCGTGAGGAGCTCGCCGTTCCCCGCGCGTCGCTTGCGATCGTTTACGGCCGTCGGCGCGTCGGGAAGTCCACTTTGATCCGCGAGGCCGTCGAGAAGCTGCCGCACGTTTTCTATCAGGCGACCCGAGTCACGTCTTCGCTCAATCTTGAGGCGTTCAAGGCCGAAATCGCTCGAATGCTGGGTGCCGATGAGCTCCTGGCGGGAATAGGCGACTGGTTGGGCGTGCTGCATTACCTGGCGCGAGCCGCCGAGCACCATGCCGGCCTCGCGGTCGTGCTCGATGAGTTCCCGTATCTCGCTGACGCCGATCCTGCTCTGCCGTCCGTTATCCAGAAGTTCTGGGATTCCGGAGCGGCCCGCGCCGGAAACTTGAAGCTGATGCTGTGCGGATCAATCATTTCCCAGATGCAGGAGCTGCTCGCCGAGCGCAATCCGCTCTACGGCCGCAAGACCCTGGCGCTCGATCTTGCTCCGCTGCCTCTTCAAGATGCAGCGCAATTCGTTCCGCGCTACCCGGCCGAGGACAGGCTGGCGACTTTCGGCATTTTCGGCGGAATGCCTTTCTATCTGCAATTCCTGGATCCCGGAACGCGCCTGCAACGCAACATCATTCGGCTCCTGCTGAGCGCTACGGGCAGCCTGGTCGATGAGCCCATGGTTCTGCTTCAATCGGAGTTGCGGGAGGTCTCCCGGTACGCCAGCGTACTGGTGGCGATCGCAGCCGGATGCACCAAGCACGGCGAAATCATCGGCAGGGTGAGGGAAGTCAGCGATTCCAAGGCACTCGGGCCCTACCTCGAGAAGCTGGATCGCATGCGTTTGATTCGCATCGAAAGATCGATGGACGCCCATCCGAGCGCGCGCGACCGCCGCTATTTCATTGCCGATCCGTTGATCGCGTTCTGGTACCGATTCGTGCAACCGAACTTGTCCAGCATCATCGAGGGTTTCGGCGGGGACGTTTGGCGTCATCGAATCGCGCCTCACCTCGATGAGTATATGGGAAGGATGTTCGAGGAGATCTGCCGGGAGCATGCTCGGCAACATTCGCAGGACAGATTCCCGGCGCCGGCGCAGGAGATCGGCCGCATCTGGCAGCCCGATTACGACCTCGACATCGCCGGCACACTGCTCGATGGATCGATCCTCTATGGTGAATGCAAGTGGTGGAGCACCCCCGTCGGGGAGAACGTGCTCGATGAGCTGATCCAACGCGCCTCCCAGACAGCATACGGTCGCGGGGTCGAACAACGGCAGTTCGTCTTGTACGCCAGAAGGGGTTTTACGACAGCACTGCGAAAGCGCGCTGCCGCCCATCCGGGAATCGTTCTGCACACACCGCAGACGATGCTGCGGTCGGCACGGCCACGCGCATCCTAGGCAACACTCCCTGCAACCTCCAGGCGATGCAGCGTTTGGGTCCGCGGAATTCGTCGCGCCGGCGGTGCGTCTTTCTCGTCGTCAAACGCGTGGCGGACTGTTCTTGAACCGTGCGATGGATGCGAAATCGATCTCCGTATAGACGGTATCTCATGCCGCGAGTCCTTTGCGGAGGAAAGATTCCTCGTCCTGGGCGACCGTGAGGTGGCTGAGGGATCGCGGGCTGCCGCGCACAAAGGCGATGGCGTCGGCGAGGTGTGCCATGAGGTC
>JAKBBE010000101.1 GCA_021826035.1 Pseudomonadota bacterium
GAGGTCTGCCACGCGATGGTGCATGGCGGGCCTTTCCCGGCGACCGCGGATGGCCGCAGCACTTCGGTCGGGACACTCGCGATCGAACGCTTTCTGCGCCCCGTGTGCTATCAGGGGTTTGCCGATGCACTGCTGCCGCCTGAGTTGCGCGCCGATGAGCTGCCACACTGGCCGCACCGATTCGATGGCGAGCGTCGGCTCGGCCGAGCGGAGTGATCCGGGCTTGAGCACGCGCCGCACGATGCGGCGCGTGCTCACAACGGACGGGGCACTACGCTCAAGGCCGCGCTGCGCGCCAGGGGGTTGCGCAGCGGCAGCAGGAAGGCGTCGGCACGAATGTCAAAGACATCACCCACCGCAACGCGGATCTGATCGGCGAACGAAAGGGTCGCGGTGCCGAAGAAGTGCACGTGCACATCACCCGGCCGGCGGAATTGGTCGTATTTGAAGTGGTGGTGTTCGAGGTTCGCAAGGGAGTGCGACATGTTGGCCTCGCCGGTGAGAAACGGCTTCTCCCACAGCACCCGCTCCTGGCGGTAGATGCGGCTCATGCCACGTACGTCCGCCGGCAGCGCACCGGCCAGAAGCTCCGCGCCGAGGGCCACCGGACGCAGCTTGGAGTGCGCGAGCCACAGGTAGTTGTGACGCTCCGTGACGTGATCGGAGAACTCGTTGGCGAGGGTGAACCCGAGCCGCCGCGGCACTCCGTCGGCGTCGATCAGGTAGATCCCGGCGATTTCGGGTTCCTCACCGCCGTCGAGCGCGAACGCCGGGGATTGAAGTGGCGCACCATGCGGCACGACGCTCGAGCCATTGCCCTTGTAGAACCATTCCGGCTGGACGCCAGGCGTACCGGGCGCGGGCTTGCCGCCCTCGAGCCCCTCCCGGAAGATGCGCATCGAGTCGGTCTGGCCCGCCTCGGTCGCCGCGAGGGCGTGCATTTTGTCGCGACTTTCCGCCGACCCGAGGTGCGTCAGTCCCGTCCCGGTCAGATAGAGGTGTGCCGGATCGGGGTGGTCGATCGGCGCGAGCAGTCGCAGGCCTTCGAGCGCCACACGCCGGCCCGTGCGCCGTCGCTCGACCGCCTGCGCCAAGGTGAGGCCGTCGGCCAACGCACTGCTCGCCAGTGCATAGAGACTCGACGCATCCGCCAGCGGCTCAACCCACTCGGCATCCACCAGCGCCGCGACAGAGCGCACGCCGTCCGCTTCGATCTGTACCAGACGCAAGGCCATGAAATCTCCCACTGTGCCTCATGTGTCAGCCGTCGCCGATGATAGTGCAACAGGTCGGCAAATGTCTGAGTAATTGGCCGGCCTTGACAGCAGCTCGGACGACTTCGTATTGTCTGAGTAAATGGCGAGCCATGACGCCGCTGCGCGCGCTCAGGGCCTCCCGTCCCGCTGCGGAGCTCTGCGCATGACGATCATGATTGGCGGTGAATCAGGCGTTACGTCCGAGACTGACGGGGCGCCGCGCGCCTATACGGCAGCGCTGGTGGTGCTGGCCACCGTCTTTTTCATGTGGGGCTTCGCCACCGTCCTCAACGACATCCTGATTCCGCACCTGAAGTCCGCCTTCCAGCTCGACTATGCGCAGGTCCTGCTGATCCAATTCGTATTCTTCCTCGCCTACTTCGTGATGGCGATGCCGTCGGCGAAGATCCTCGAGCGCACCGGCTACAAGCTCGCCGTGGTGATCGGACTGTTCGGCATGGCGGTGAGCGCGGCCGGGTTCATTCCCGCGGCCATGCTCGAGTCGTTCGGGCTGTTCCTGGTGGCGCTGTTCCTGCTGGCCGCCTCGATCACGCTGCTCCAGGTCGCCGCCAACCCCTACGTGGCGGTCATAGGGCCGGCGCAGACCGCCTCGAGCCGCCTGAATCTCGTGCAGGCATTCAACTCAGCGGGCACCATGCTGGCGCCGCTGTTCGGCAGTCTGCTCATCCTCGGCCATACGGCCCCCGGCAGCCGCGCGGTGCACCCGAGCGCCGTGACGCGCGCCGCGGGCGTACACACGGTCGAGCTGCCCTACGCGCTCATCGCGCTCGTCCTGCTCGCCCTTGCGGTGCTGGTCTGGCGGGTGCGACTGCCGGATCTGGGCAAGGACACCCGCCGCGCCGCGCGGGCCGAGCGGGATCAGCACAGCCTCTGGCGGCATCGCAACCTGGTGTTCGGCGTGCCGGCGATTGCGCTGTACTTGATCTGCGAGGTCGGCATCGGCTCGACGCTGGTGAATTTCATGTCGCTGCCGACGATCGGCGCACTGACCCACGCCCAGGCCGCCGACTATCTGACGCTCTACTGGGGCGGGGCGATGGCCGGCCGGTTCGTCGGCTCGTGGTTCCTGCGCTGGATGCGCCCGCAACGCCTGCTCGCCGCGGTGACGATCGGGGCGCTGGCGCTGGTCGGGCTCTCAATCCTCTCCACCGGTCACGTCGCGATGTGGAGCCTCTTGGCCGTCGGGCTGTGCAACTCGATCATGTTTCCGACGATCTTCACGCTGGGCATCCGCGGCCTGGGACCCCTCACCGAGGAAGGCTCAGGACTGCTCATCATGGCCATCGCCGGTGGTGCGCTCGCGGAATTGCAGGGAGTGCTGGCCGATGCCATCGGCCTGCACCTCTCGTATGTGCTGCCCTGGGTGTGCTACGGCTACGTGCTGTTCTATGCGCTGTGGGGCTACCGCGCTACCGGCGCCGTGCATGATGAGCGGCTGAGCGCTTCCTGAGGACCACCGGCGGCCGCGATCGGCCGCCGGTGGTATCGAGCAGCGCCAGGCGCACCAGATCGGTCATCGCGGCACGGGCCGCCGCCGGATCGCGCCGCTCGACGGCCTCGTACACCCGCAGATGATCGGGCAGCGGATCACGGCTGAGGGGCGCGGCGCGCTGCTTGAACACCGTCGTCCAGCTCACCGCGGCGGCGATACCGCTCGTGAGTGAGGCGAGAAACGGGTTACCGGAGGCCTCGAGCAGCGCGGAGTGAAACGCACGGTCCGCGTGTCGGCCCGCCTCGACGGCAAGGGACTGCGCCGCCATCTCCTCGAGCGAGCGGCGCAGGCCGTGCAGTTGCTCCTTGCTGCGGCGCGCAGCCGCGAGCGCGGCGGCCGCCGGTTCAACAATCGTGCGCAGCTCGAACAGCGCATTCAGCAGCGTCAGCTCCGGATCGCCACTGAAGATCCACGACACCACGTCGGGATCGAGCAGATGCCAGGCACCGGGCGGGCTGACGCGTGTACCGAGTTTGGGGCGCGATTCGACCAGCCCTTTGGCCGCCAGAATACGCACCGCCTCGCGGTAGGCGGTGCGCGAAACCTTCAGCTGCTCGCTGGCGGCGATTTCTCCCTCCAGCACGCGGCCCGGTGCGAGGCGGCCGGAGACGATCCGCACGCCAATGTCACGCGCGATCGTCCCGTGCAGCCGCAAGGCCTTGCCGCCCGGGGCGCTGTTGAAGGAGGCCGGCGTCCTGGGTCGCATGTCTGGCGCACTCTTGGCTCGATGCAGGCGCGCCAGTATAGCGCCGGCGGCGGAGCGGGCCGATGGATGCGGTCCCACGGACCGCGGTGACGCTCGAAACGCTCACTCATACGATTTATAATATTTATAACGATCGATACGTCCTGGAGTCCGTGATGAGGCCACTCGTGGAACAACTCGCTGCCGCACTCGGCCCGGAGGGCGTGCTGCAGGGTACCGCGGCACTCGAGGCGCGGGACGCGGCGCAGACTCGTGGCCTTCGCGTCCAACTGGGCACCCCGCTGGCGGTGCTGAAGCCCCGCAGCACCGAGGAGGTCGCACGGATTCTGGCCCTGGCGCACGCGGCCGGACAGCCCGTCGTTCCCTGGGGAGGCTGCACGGGTTTGGTGGATGGTTCGGCGGCCGACGGCGCGCTGGCGCTGTCGCTCGAACGCATGAACGCCGTTGAGCAGATCGATGAGACCAACCGGGTGATGCACGTGCAGGCCGGTTGCATCCTGCAGAATGCCTGCGAGGCGGCCGATGCACGCGGCCTGCTGCTGCCGCTGGATCTCGGGGCGCGTGGCTCGGCGACCATCGGCGGGGTCATCGCCACCAACGCCGGGGGCAACCGGGTGCTGCGCTGGGGCATGACCCGGGACATGGTGCTCGGACTCGAAGCGGTACTCGCCGACGGCACGGTGATCAGCTCCCTGAACACGCTGATCAAGAACAACGCCGGCTATGACCTGAAGCAGCTGTTCATCGGCTCGGAGGGTACGCTCGGCGTGGTTACGCGCGCGGTGCTGCGACTGCGCCCGCGTCCCCTCAGTGAGAACGTCGCGTTGCTCGCGGTGGATGCGTTCGCGCATCTGCCCCGACTGCTCGCCCGCCTGGAGCGCGAGTTGGCCGGCTCGCTGTCCTCGTTCGAGGTGATGTGGGAGTCGTTCTACCGTCTCGTGACCACGGCGCCGGCGCTGGGCCGTGCGGTGCTCGCGCACGGATACCCGTTCTACGTACTCGTGGAGACCCGCGGCGTCAGCGTGCAGGCGGACGCCGAGCGCTTCGAGCACGTGCTGGCCGGGGCGCTCGAGGCCGGCGAGGTTGCCGATGCGGTCATTGCCAAGTCCGATCTGGAGCGCCGGGCGATGTGGAACCTGCGCGATGATGTGCCGCAGGTCACGCGCGACGGTCCGGTGGCCGCCTTCGACGTCAGCCTGAAGATCGAGGACATGCCGGGATACCTGGAGGAGGTGCACCGGTCGCTGACGGCGCGCTGGGGTGCAGCGTGCCGCTTCGTCGTGTGGGGTCACCTCGGCGACGGGAACCTGCACGTCATGGTCGGGCTGCAGGAAGACTCCGCGCAGATGCACGAGGCGATCGAAGCGTTGGTGTATGCGCCGCTTGGCCAGCGGGCCGGCGCCTCGATCTCCGGCGAACACGGCATCGGGTTGCAGAAGCGCCGCTACCTGTCGCTGTCGCGCAGCCCGGAGGAAATCACCCTGATGCGCACGCTGAAGCAAGCGCTCGACCCGCGCAACATCCTCAATCCGGGCAAGGTCCTGGCCGAGACGATCTGACGGGTACGGCGGGCGGCGCTAGGCGATGCCGCCCGGGCCGCGCAGCAGGTGCGGACCCAGATCGCGCACGCTGCGGCAGCTCAGTTGCCCGAGCACCCGATCGAGTTCGATGCCGAGCATCTGCAGGGCGCTCGCAACGCCCTCCTCGCCCGCGGCCGCGAGCCCGTAGAGCGTCGCCCGTCCGAGCAGCACCGCATCGGCCCCGAGCGCGAGCGCCTTGGCAATGTCGGTGCCGCGGCGAAAGCCGCTGTCGATCAGGACGCTCAGACGTCCGCCGACCGCCGCCGCGATCTCGGGAAGCACCTCGATGGGCGCGACGCACGAGTCGAGTTGCCGGCCGCCGTGATTGCTCAGAACGATCCCATCGCAACCCAGCTCGGCGGCCTGGTGTGCATCAGCCACCGTCAGCACGCCTTTGATCAGCAACTTGTGCGGCCAATGCTCGCGCACCCAGGCGATGTCCTCCCAGGCGAGCGTCGGGGCGAACATCTGCGGGATGATGGTGCTGCCGCCGACGGCAGTCGCGGCGCCCGGCGGCAGAAAGGCCTCGATGTTGCGAAAACGCGGCATGCCCTGGCGCAACAGCACTTGGGTCAGCCAGTGCGGGTGCCGCAGGACATCGAGCGCCGCGCGCAGCCGTGGCCGCCCGGGACTGCTGTAATTGCGCTTGTCCCACTCACGACTGCCGAACACGTTCGCATCGGTCGTGAACAGCAGCGCCTCGTAGCCGTTCGCGGCGGCCCGATGCATGATGTCCTCGGCGATGGCACGGTTGCGCATCACGTACAACTGCATCCAGAGTCGTCCGCCGGCTTGCCGGGCAACGTCCTGAAGGAGCGTCGTCGAGACCGTGCTCAGCGTGTAGGGAATCCCCGCCGCCGCCGCCGCTCGCGCCAGCGCCACGTCGCCTTGTGGGTGCAGCATGCCGTTCAGACCCGTCGGCGCGATCGCGAATGGCGCCTGCATCGGCGTACCGAAGAGCTCTGTGGCCAGAGTGCGGCCCTCGGTGGGCACAAGCGTCGGCGGCACGAACTTCAAGGCCGCGAACGCCGCCCGGTTGCCGTGCAGGGTCGCTTCGTCCTCGGCACCGCCTTCGACGTATTCGAAGACGAAGCCCGGCACGCTGCGCCGGGCCACCTCGCGCAGGTCGGCGATGTTCAGAACCGCGCTGAGATCCCGGCCGGTGAAGGGCCGGCGTTTCCAAGGCATGGCGCTCGCTCCGAGTGCAGAAGGTACAAAGGGCTGGTCAATCGTCTCAGATGCTCCAACCGCCGTCGATCACGTGGATCTGACCGGTCGTGTATCGGGCGCCAGCCAGGTACACCACCAGATCGGCGATCTCCTCCGGTCGGCCGATGCGGCCAATCGGCTGGCGCGCGATGAAGGCCGCGCGGGTCTGCTCGTAATCGCCCTGGGCACGCAGGCGCTCCTCCAGAGACGGGGTCTGCACGGTGCCGGGGCAGATGGCATTGCAGCGAATACCGCGACTGACGAAATCCGCCGCCACCGACTTGGTGAGCCCGATCACCGCCGCCTTGGTCGTTCCGTAGACGCAACGCACTGGCACGCCTTTGACACTGCTCGCGACCGAGGCCATGTTGATGATGCTGCCCTCGGCGCGCTCGAGCATGCCGGGGAGCACGGCGCGGATGATCCGGTACATCGCCTTGACGTTCAGTTCGTAGGCGAAATCCAAATCGGCCTCGCTGCTGTCGAGAATCGTCCCGTGGTGCACGCAGCCGGCACAGTTGAACAGGATGTCGACAGCGCCTGCACGGGCCATTGCCGCGCTGATGCTCTGCGCGACGCGCACGTCCATGCGGCAGGTCTCGATGTTCTGCTCGGCGAGGGGCGCGAGTTTCGCCTCGTCGATATCAGTGGCGAGCACGTGCGCGCCTGCGGCCGCGAGCGCCAGTGCGCTCGCGCGGCCGATGCCTTGGGCGGCCGCGGTCACGAGCGCGCGCTTGCCGTGCAGATGAAGTGAGGTATGGGACATGGTCAGGTCTCGAACGGTCTGAACTCAGGATTGGGGAACCGGCGTCGCCGGCGCTTCGTTGGACTGATAGCACGCTTCGACCAGCGCCATGGTGCGCCAGGCGTCCTCGACCGACGTGCGCAGCACTTCGTCTTCACCGCTTGCGAAACGCTGCAGGTTGGACATGGTGCCGATGAACGCATCGGGAATCCAGGCACCGTCGAGCGGTACCGCTTGCCAGGGACCCCCGCGGGGCGCGAGCCACAGAGCATCCGGCTCTCCACGCGGATAGTCGAGCAGAAGACCGAGCTTCACGAGCGCCGCACCCTGCTCGCCTTCGACGCGCACTGTCGCGTCCTGAAACTGGCGCCCGAAGTCGTGATGATGATTGATCGAGAGCGTCACGCGCCGCTCAGGACCGTAATCGAGAATGGCGCTGGTGCGGGTCTGCGCCAACGCGCTGCCCGGATAGTGATACGTTCGGGCCAGCACTCCGCGCGGCTCGCCGGCGAGCGCACGGATGGTGTCGAGATAATGAATCGAGTGCGAGACGATCTCGACGCGCGGATTCGGCACGAGGTGAGGAAACAGCTCCCACGGCGTCACGAGACTGAGATGCACTTCGATGTCGATGAGACGCCCGAGCAGCCCCGCGGCCACGGCGGCGGCCACGGCCTCCATCATCGGCGCGAAGCGCAGCTGAAAGTTGACGGCGACGATGAGTTGCCGCTCGCGGCAGACGGCGCGGATGGCCGTCGCCTGCGCCAAGTCGAGTCCGAGCGGCTTCTGAATCAGCACGGGCGCCCCGGCGGGCAGCGCCGCGAGAATCGCCCGGTGGGCCACCGGCGGCGCCGCGACGTCGAACACGCATCCGGGCGTCGCGGCGGCCTCCTCGATCGTGCGGTAGGCCCGCTCGATGCCCCAGCGCTCCGCCATGGCGCGCGCCTTGGCGCCGTCGACGTCGAACACGCCCGCCACGACAAACCCAGCCTTGCGGTACGCCGGCAGATGCGCATCGTTGACGATGCCGCCGGTGCCGATGATGACGATCGGGCGCGGCGCGCTCGGACGCGGGTGATGCTGGCGCAAAGCGGCGGTTGGCCAGGCGCGGCTCACCGCAGAATCTCCTCGAGCCGCCGCTGCGCCGCGCTCAACAGTGCGCGGCTCGGCTCCTCGGTATCGAGTGCGCGCGCGAGCAGCTCATCGATGGCGTAGGACACTGCGGCGAGCCGCGGATGCAGCGGCAGCTCGCGGGCGTGCTCATGCAGACTTTCGAGCTGGTGATAGAACGGGATCGATTGATTCACCTCAGGATCGGCCCACGTGGAGCGGCGCACTCCGATCGCCCCTTCCAGAGTCGTCAGCTTGTCCATCGGCGCCGTGGCGATGTGGCGCAGGAATGCCCACGCCAGGGGTTTCTGAGTCGAGCCGGCGGCGAGCGCAATCACCCAGAACACGTTGAGCGAGACGCTCCGGCCGCCGGGCCCCTTGGGCAGCGGGGCGATCGCCACGCGGTCGCGGACCTCGCTGCCTTCCCAACGCTGAGCGAAGGCGGCGAACCCGAACCAGTTCGCCATCAGCGCCACCCGGCCTGCGCAGAAGAGCAGACCGGACTTCACGCTGTCGAGTGCGCGCGCCCCAGGGGCGATCGCCGCCGAATCGCCGGCCAGCTGCCGCAGGAAATCGAGCGCGGCCTCGGCGGCGGCACTGCACAGCTGTGGACGGGCGCCGGGACCGAACGGTTCCCCGCCACGCGACCAGACCTGGATGCAGAAATCGTAAAAACCGTTGTGACCGTCCGGGAAGAGCGCGAGGACGGTTCCGCAGAGGCCGCGCGCCGGATCGTGCAGCGCGCGGGCGACGGCGTGAAATTCCTCCCAGGTCTTAGGCACCTCGAGGCCCGCGGCCTCGAGCAGATCCTTGCGGTAGATGAGGCACTGCGGGCCATCGTGATACGGCATGCCCCAGAACCCCCCCGCGAAATCCTGCAGCGAGACCAGCGAGGGGCTCCAGGCGTGCGGAAAATCACTGATCGGTGCGCTCACCTGGTAGGGGCGCAGATTCTCGATCGCCTCCGCGGCGTGCGCCTCGGCGAGCCAATCGGTGCAGAGAAACGCCAGATCGATCGACCCGTCGCGCAACGACGGTTGCTCCAGGAGCCGCGCATGCAGCTCGTTCAGCTCGAGCGCCTCGATCTCGAGCGACGGTGCGTCATTCGCGGTGCGCGCAAAATCCTCGAACTGGCGGCGGATGGCCGCCTCGAACGGATCGAACTTACGAACTGCTATGCGGAGCGGACGCATCGTGCGCCTCCTCTTGCGGCTTCAGACCCGCGTGCACGGCGATCACCTCCGCGCACGTCTGGAGCGCCGGGAGCATGGTCTCGAGGCTCGGCCCGTTCTTCTCCTTGAGAGTGGCGATGGTGAGCGCGGCCTTGATGGACGAGCCGATCGCGCCGACCGGCACACCGATATCCAGTCCACCGACGAAGCGCTCGCCCTCGGAGCGTTCGTAGCCGCGCGCGCGGATCGTCGCCAAGCGCTTGAGGAACTGAGTCCGTGCCGCGGGCTTCTCGCGCCGCCACTCGAGGTCGTGCGTCAGCAACTCCTCACAGGCCTCGCTCGACATGTTCGCCAGCAGCACCCGTCCGGAGGTGGTGTGCATCGGGGAGTGCTGCGAGCCCACTTCGACCGACAGGCGAAACGGCTTGGGACTCTCCTCCTGGGCGAGCACCAGTACCCGCTCGCGGTGCAGCACCGAGAGGTGGCAGGATTCGCGCAGATCCTCGGCCAGCCCGCGCATCAGCGGCTGGGCCGCCTTGAGCAGGACCTCGTACGGAGAATGCGTGCGCGAGAGTTCGAATAGCCTCAACGTCAGCGAGTAGGCCCCGGTGGTGGGCTCGCGCCGCAGATAGCCGCGACTCTCCAGGCAGGCGAGCATGCGGA
>JAKBBE010000102.1 GCA_021826035.1 Pseudomonadota bacterium
CGCAGAGGGCCGTGGGTCTTCAGCACCGAGTCGATCGACTCGAGCCACTCCTGTGTTTCAACCGGATCGATATCGGTGAGTTTTGGCGGTTCGGTCATGCAGTCTCACACTCGGCCACACGACGCCGAAGCGCGTGCAGCCCAAGGGGTAGAATTCCTAGACATTCGCCGCGCGGTCCGGTGGCGCCCCCTCGGACCTACGGCGCATACACCCGATGCGAAGGGCCTCGACCGAATGGAGTAGGATGCGCCGCCAGCATCCCCTGCGAGCGAAAGTCGCCTGTCAATGAGCCGCGCAATAATCCGGGTTTCATCCGCGATGGTCAAGCAAGGCGGCCCTCGGCGCGGCGCGGCGCGCGGCCCTGTTGCGCTGCTGCCGGCTGCGATCGGCCCGAAAATCGTGCGCTCGCGCACACTCGGGGATCTCGACACCCTACTTGTGGTGATGTGCTCATCTGCCGGAAGAGAGAGTCTCGCCGCACTGCCCGACGCCGAGCGCTGGCAGGGGCTGCTCGGGCCTGAAGCACCCCAGGCGCTCAGCGTGCGCGCCACGACGCTCACGAACCGACGCCAGACGCAGGCGGTGCTCGGTTTTCTCCCCGACGGGGCGAGCACGTTCGAGCAACTGCAGCTCGCCGGCCGCATGCTCAAGAGCACCGCGGCGCGCGCGCCGCGCTCGGTGGGACTCGTGGCGCTCGGGGCGAACCCGCCGCGCGCCGCACGGCTCGAGGCACTGCTCGCCGCGACCCTCGCCGAATACTTCGCGCTGCCGAGCTTCAAGAGCGACGCCGGCAGCGCACCGGCCCTCGAGCGCATCGTGTTGCCCGCCGAGCCGCCGCTCGATACGCGCTACGCCAAGATCTGCGCCGAGGGGACCAACCTCGCGCGGTGGCTGACCGCCTTGCCGCCCAACATGCTCGATGCGCGCGGCTACCGCCGCGTGCTCGAAGAGCTCGCCCGCCGGCACGGTCTCGGCCTACGCTGGCTCGGGCCGAGCGAACTGCGCCGCCGGGGCGCGAACGCATTCCTCGCCGTGGCACGGGGCAACGGCCACCGCGACGCCGGCATCGCTCAGCTGACCTACCGCCCGGCGCGCCGGCGCGCCTCGGCACCGGACGTGGCGCTGATCGGCAAGGGCATCCTGTTCGACACCGGCGGGGTGAACCTCAAATCCCACCGCAGCATGCTCGAGATGCACACCGACATGAGCGGCAGCGCCGTGGCGCTCGCCACGCTCATCGCACTGGCCGAGCTGCGCGCCCCGATCGCCGCCGATGCGTGGCTCGCGATCACCGAGAACTCGATCGGCCCACAGGCCTACCGCCCGCAGGAAGTGGTGCGCGCAGCCAACGGGATCAGCATCCAGATCATTCATACCGACGCCGAGGGGCGCCTGGCGCTCGCCGACACCCTGGCGCTCGCCGCGCGCACTCGTCCACGCCTGATGCTCGACTACGGCACGCTGACCGGGGCGTGCGTGCACGCGCTCACCGAGCGCTTCAGCGGCGTATTCACCAACCGCGAGGCCCTCCTCGAGCGGCTGGTCGCGACCGGTCGCGCCAGCGGCGAGCGGGTCTGGCCCTTCCCCTTCGACGCGGACTTCGACGCCGACCTGGAAAGCAAGGTCGCCGACATCCTGCAGTGTGCCGTCGAGGGCAAGGGCGATCACATTCTCGCGGCGCGTTTTCTCAACCGCTTCGTGCCACCTGAGATACCCTGGGTGCACCTGGACCTCTCGGCCGCGACCCGTGCCGGCGGTCTCGGCCACATCAATACCGACATCACCGGTTTCGGGGTGCGGTTTACGCTGGAGTTGCTGGTGCGAGAGAACCTGCTGCAGGCCCTGCGAGAGCGGCCATGACGGCGAGCGAGGTGCTCACGCTGCGCCGTCCGGATGACTTTCACCTGCACGTGCGCGATGGGCAGGCGCTGGCGGCAGTGGTCCCGTTCACCGCGGCGCGCTTCGCGCGCGCGCTCATCATGCCGAATCTGCGCCCGCCGGTGCGCACCGTGGCCGAGGCGAGCGCCTATCGCGAGCGCATCCGCGCCGCGCGGCCCGCGGACAGCCGCTTCGAGCCGCTGATGAGCCTGTATCTGACCAACCACACGGCGCCCGAGGAGATCGAGCTCGCCCGCCGGCACGGTGGCATTCTCGGCTGCAAACTGTATCCGGCCGGCGCCACCACCCATTCGGATGCCGGCGTGACCGACATCCGCGCGCTGGACGCGGTGCTCGAGCGAATGCAGGAGACGGGCCTGACGCTGCAGGTGCACGGTGAGGTGACCGATCCGCAGGTCGACGTTTTCGACCGCGAGGCCCGGTTCATCGACCAGGTGCTGGCACCGCTCACCGAGCGCTTCGCGCATCTGCGCATCGTGTTCGAACACATCACCACGCGCGCCGCCGTGCAATTCGTGCTCGGCGCGCGCGCCGGCGTCGCCGCCACGGTCACGCCTCAGCACCTGCTCATGAACCGCAACGCGCTGTTCACCGGTGGCATCCGACCGCATCACTACTGTCTGCCGGTGCTGAAATCCGAGGTCGACCGCGAAGCGCTGTGCGCGGCGGTTGCGAGCGGCACCCCCCGGCTCTTCTTGGGCACCGACAGCGCCCCGCACGCCCGCACCGCCAAGGAGAGTGCCTGCGGCTGCGCTGGAATCTTCTCGGCGCACGCGGCGCTCGAGCTGTACGCGGAGGCGTTCGAGGCGCTCGGCGCGCTCGCGCACCTCGAGGCGTTCGCGGCGCACCACGGCGCGGACTTCTACGGGCTGGCGCGCAACGAGGGTCACATCCGCCTGGTGAAATCGCACTGGACGGTCCCGGAGCGGTATCCGTTCGGGACCGAGGAACTGGTGCCGCTGCGCGCCGGGGAGCGCATCGGCTGGCGTCTCGAGACGGTGGCGCACGCATGAGCGAGTCGAATCCCCCCGTGCGCGGCCCGATGGCCAATCGCTTCCGCGGCTTCCTGCCCGTCGTGGTCGACGTCGAAACCGGTGGTTTCAACGCGACCACCGATGCGCTGCTCGAGATCGCGGCCGTGATGATCGACATGGATGCCGAGGGCGTACTGCACCGCGGCGCCACGCATTGCTATCACGTCAAACCATTCGAAGGCGGCCGGCTCGAGCCGGCGGCGCTGCAGGTGACGGGCATCGACCCGTTTCATCCCCTGCGCCCGGCGTTGCCCGAGCACGATGCGCTGCAGAGAATCTTCCGCGAAATCCGCCACGCGATCCGCGACTACGGCTGTCGGCGGGCGATCCTGGTCGGTCACAACGCGGCGTTCGACCTGGGGTTTCTCAACGCCACGGTCAAACGCGCCGACCTGAAGCGCAATCCCTTCCACCCCTTTTCATGCTTCGACACCGCGACGCTGGCGGGCGCAGCCCTCGGCCAGACGGTGCTCGCCAAGGCGGCGATGGTGGCCGGACTGGAGTGGGACCCGGCGAGCGCGCACTCGGCCAGCTACGACGCGCAGCGCACGGCGGATCTGTTCTGCCTGGTGTGCAACCGGCTGCACGAGAGCTTCCGCGAGGCGCAGACGCGCACCCTCTCCCTCGGCTGGCAGAGCCAGCCGGGGGAGAGCGAGGAGTCCTGAGGGACCTCTACGCCTGCACGCCGAGCGCACCGGCGCCGGAGAGCACTTTCTCGAGCTCCCCGCTCTGGTACATCTCGAGCGCGATGTCGCAACCGCCGAGCAGCTCACCGTTGACGTATAGCTGCGGATAGGTCGGCCAGTTCGAGTAGCGCTTGAGCCCCTCGCGCAGCTCCGGATCGTCGAAAATATTGACCGCCTTGAACTGCGCGCCGAGCGAGCGCAGCGCCGCAACCGTCTGCGCCGAGAACCCGCATTGCGGAAAATCCGGCGTGCCCTTCATGAACAGCACCACCGGTGCGGCGCCAATCTCGGCCTTGATCTTCTCCACCACGTCCATCACTTCACCTCTTCAGGGACATTTTGCGCCGCTCGATTGCGGCGATCACTTGCCATTGATCCGCGGCGCTGAGCGCGCTCCAGCGGGCGATCTCCGCCACGGTCCGCAGGCAGCCGACACAATATCCCCGCTCATCCAGCGAGCAGATCTTGACGCAGGGAGAGGGGGGAGGACTGGACGTCGGCGCGGGAACCTCGGGCATGCGCCTGCCATTATGAGGCCGCCCGGCACAGGTTCAATCCCCGTCGCGCATGGTAGCCTCGGCGCATGAGCCCACTGATCCCTGCGCCCTGCGCCCTCCTCCCCCCGGCCGACCTCGACGCCCAGGTCCGCTCTGCGCTGCACGAGGACGTCGGCCTGGGCGACGTCACCGCCGCACTGGTCCCGTCCGAGCAGCAGGTGCGCGGCCAGATCGTGAGCCGCGAGGCGGCGATCCTCTGCGGGCAACCCTGGGTCGAGGCCTGCTTCGGCCAGCTCGATCCGCACATCCAGCTCACCTGGCACGTGGCCGAAGGCGCGCCGCTCGTGCCCGGTGCGCTGGTGTGCACGGTGCAAGGCGCGGCGCGCGCCGTGCTCACCGGGGAGCGCACGGCGCTGAACTTCCTGCAGCTGCTCTCGGGGACCGCCACCGCCGCGCACCGCTTTGCCGAGGCCGTCGCCGGCACGGGCTGCACCGTGCTCGATACCCGCAAAACCCTGCCCGGGCTGCGCACCGCGCAGAAATACGCGGTGCGCTGCGGCGGCGGCGCCAATCACCGCATGGGGCTCTACGACATGGTGCTCATCAAAGAGAACCACATTCTCGCCGCCGGCTCGATCGGCGCGGCGGTGGAGGCGGCACGCCGCCTGGCCGGCGGCGTGCGCATCGAGGTCGAGGTCGAGTCCCTGGAGGAACTCGAGCAGGCCTTCGCGGCCGGCCCGGACATCGTCATGCTCGATGAGTTCTCGCTCGCGGACATGCGTGAGGCGGTCGGCCGCAATCGCGCCCGCGGCCGCCCCGTGCAGCTGGAGGCCTCCGGCAGCGTCAGCCTGGAGAGCATCGGTCAGATCGCCGCCACCGGGGTCGACTTCATCTCCGTCGGTGCGCTCACCAAGCACGTGCGCGCGGTCGATCTGTCCCTGCGCCTGGAATTCCAGGCGCCCTGATCGGCCGCTCAGCCGGCGAGCTTGCCCTCCAGATGGACGGCAAGCTCCCCGATGGTCGGGAAGTCGAACAGCTCGGTCAGGTCGATCTTGCCGGGGTACTCGCGGTCGATGTGCTCGTGGATCTCGATCAGCTTCAGCGAGCTCGCCCCCAGTTCGAACAGGTTGTCGGTGGCATCGACGCGCCGCCCGCCGAGCGCCGCCTCGCAGATGCCCCTGAGCTTCTCCTCGATGGCACTGCGCGCCACGGCGCCGCCACCGCTGCGCGCCTCGCGCAGCACGGCGAGCGCCTTCAAGTCCGCATCGAACTCTCCATTGGCGTACGCCTCCTCGAGCAGGTGACGCTGGATCTTGCCGCTGGTGGTCTTCGGGATGCGCTTGACCGGCACGACATCGGCCACTTCGAGGCCGGTCTGCTCGTTGAGCCGCCGCGCCGCCGCGGTGGCGAGCGCCACGAAGTCCTCCAGAGCGCCGCGGTGCAGCACGAACAGCGCCAGCTGCTCGCTGTCATCGTCCGCCGCCGGCACGCCCGCGGCCACGACTTTGCCGAGTTCCAGGCCCTCGATCGACTGCAGGATCGCCTCCAGGTCGTGCGGGTAGTAGTTCTGCCCGTTGACGAAGATGATTTCCTTCGCCCGCCCGGTGACGTAGAGGTCGCCCTCGTACACGACGGCGAGATCCCCAGTGCGCAGCCATCCATCGGCGGTGAACGCCGCGGCGTTGGCTTCCGGGTTCTCGAAATAGCCGTGCGTGACGTTCTCACCGCGCATGTGCAGGTGGCCGACCCGCCCCTCGGGCAGCGGTCGGTCCTCCTCGTCGGCGATGCGCACGGCGCAGTACGGAATGGCCTTGCCTTCCGAGACCAGCTCGATACCCTCGCGCTGCCCCGCGGGCACCGGTTGCACCTCGTGGCCGACGGTGAGTCCGTGGCGATTGACCACCAGGGTGCGCAGCGGCGCCCCCGGCGGCGGGAAGCTCACCGCGAGAGAGGCCTCGGCGAGCCCGTACACCGGGTACATCGCGTTGCCATTGAGCCGCGCCGGCGCCATGCGCGCCAGGAACTGCCGGCACAGCGCCACCGAGATCGGCTCCGCGCCATTGAAGATGAGCCGCACGTGCTGCAGGTCCAGATCCTCGAGCGGACGGTCACCCAACACCTTCAGGTAGTGCTTGTAGCCGAAATTCGGCGAACACAGGATGGTGGCGCGGATGCGGCTCGCCAGCTGCAGCCACAGCAGCGGCCGGCGCACGAACAGCTCGGTGGGCATCAGGTGCGTGTGCACCCGGTTGAAGAACATGACCAGGTGAAAGCCGATCAGCCCCATGTCGTGAGTGAGCGGCATCCACGAGAGACTGACGTCCTCGGCGTTGAATCCGGCCACCTCGGTCGAACCGCGTGCATTGGCGAGGATGTTGCCGTGCGTGAGCACGACGCCCTTCGGCTCGCTGGTCGAGCCGGAGGAGAACTGAATGAAGGCGACGTCCTCGGCGCGGGCGGTGTGCACCTTGCCGGCGCGCGAGATGTCATCGAGGTCATCGACCAGGAACGCCCGACGGCGCAGCGCCTCGAACGCGTCAGTCTGACCCGTCTCGGCGGCGAACGTGCCGATGCGCTCGAGCGAGCGCCGCTCGGTGTAGATCAACGGCTCACCGAGCCGCCGCGCAATGCGCAGCAGCTTGTGCCGGTGCTCATCGCTGATGCCGAGCGCGACCGGCACCGGCACGATGCCGCCGAGCACCGCCGCCCAGAATGCGTCGATGAACTGCTCGTTGTTGCCGAGGAACAGGATGAGCTTATCGCCCGGGCGCGCCCCGAGCTTCTGCAGGTGATAGAGGATGCCGAGTGCGCGCTCATGCAGTTCGGCGAAGGCGACCGTGCGGGCCTCCTTCTCGCCCTCGAGGTAGGTGATGGCGCGCGGGAACTGGCGGTTCGCCTCGAGCAGCTCGGTCAGGGTCGTGACATTTAGCATCAGCGACGTTCCAATTTCATGTAAACGGGATGACGGGTGCGCAGATTGATCTGCGCCTCGAGCGCGAACGGTTCGCGCGGCACGTGGATGAGGCGGAACTCGCGCGCCACGCGCTGCACGTGCATCAGCATCTCGTAGAGCGCGAACGTCTCCCCGATGCAATGGCGCGGCCCGGCGGCGAATGGCATGTACGCGAACCGCGGCCGCTCGGCCTCGTGTTCGCGGTCGAATCGCTCGGGCATGAAGACATCCGGATCACGCCAGTAGCGCGGGTGCCGGTGCAGCAGATACAGCGGCAGCAGCAGGTTGCTGCCGGCGGGAATCTCGTAGCCGCAGAGCACATCCGGCTCGATCGTGCGCCGCGAGAGCAGCCAGCCCGGCGGATACAGCCGCAGCGCCTCGTCGATCACCTGACGGGTGTAGATGAGTTGCTCGACCTCGGTGAGACTCGGGGCGCGCACGGCGGTCACCGGCGAGGCGTCAAGCTCGGCATGCAACCGGGCCTCCGCCTCGGGGTGCTGCGCGAGCAGGTACCAGGTCCAGTTCAGGCCGCTCGCGGTGGTCTCGTGCCCGGCGACCACCAGCGTCATGATCTCGTCGATCAGCTCCCGGTCGCTCATCGGCGCGCCGGTATCCTTGTCGCGGGCATTCATGAGCATCGCGATGTAGTCGAAATGCTCCTCCTCACGTTCGCGCCGGCGCGCGAGCAGACCGGCCACCAGGCGAGTCAGGGAGCGGAACTTGTAGGCGAACTGCAGGTTGCGCGCCTGCTCCTTGGTGACCACCTCGAACGGGTTGCCGCCGAGCTCGGCGCTCATGCGCTCGAGATCGCGTCCGAAAATCGCCCGCAGCACGATGTTCAAGGTGAGCTCGCTCATCTCGTCGGTGAGATTGATCGGCTCCCCGGCGCGCGCCGCGTCCGCCCAGCGCGTGAGCCGCTCATCGTTGGCCGCGGCGATGACCTCGGCGAATTCCGTGATGACCCGGCGGTGGAACAGCGGTTGCAGCATCATGCGCTGGCGGCGCCAGAACTCGCCCTCGCTGGTCATGATCCCGTTGCCGAGCAGGATCTTCACCCGGTCAAGACCGATACCCTTGGTGTAGTTGCGGTGGTTCGAGACCAGGATACGCTTGACGTCCTCCGGGTGGTGCACCACGTAGGTGTAGGACTTGCGCGCCGGAACGTACACTCGATAGAGGTCACCGTGCACGGCGAACAGCTTGATCATGTACTCCAGGGAGTCGTCCGTGGAGCCGATGTCGAAGGCCTCGTCCGCCACCGGCGGACCCTGCTGGGTTGTCTCGGTCGTGCTCATGTAAGCTCTCAATTATACCCGTCGGCGCCCCTGCCGATCCCATCGGAGTCTGCCCCGCATGACCGAGCCCGGCCTGCGCAATTCGCTCTACCGCACGCTCACCCGTTCGGACCGTCGCATGACGCCGTTGCGCCGCGCACTGTACCGACTCGCCATCCCGATGGGCCTCGGGGTGATCCGCGCCTGGTGGGGCATGTGCCGAGTGGTTCGCATCGAGGGCGAGGAGCACCTGCTCGCGGCGCTCGCCGAGGCGCCCTCGGTGCTGCCGTGCTACTGGCACCAGCATCAGCTGTTCTGCGGCAAGTACCTACTCGAGCAGCGCGCCCGCGGATTGAAGGCCGGCTGGCTGATCAGTCCATCGGTCGATGGCGAATTGGGCGCGCTGCTGGTGCAGCGCCTCGGAGCGTACGCGATCCGAGGCTCCTCGACCCACACCGGCGCGCGCGCCCTGCGTGATTATTATCAGGCGCTGGTCAAGGAGAATATCTCCCCGGCGATCAACCCGGACGGTCCGCGCGGGCCGCGCTACCAGTTCAAGCCCGGCGCGATCCTGCTCGCGCAGATGTCCGGCCGGCCGATCGTCCCCATGGCGTATGCGGCCTCGCGCGCCTGGCGCATCAAGTGGGATCGGTTCGTGATCCCCAAGCCCTTTGCGCGCATCGCGATCGCCATCGGCGCGCCGCGGCACGTGCCGCGCAAGCTCGATGCGGCCGGGCTCGCCGCCCTGCAGGCGGAGATGGCGGCGGAACTGCAGCGCACGTTCGAGTCGGCGCGCCGGGCCCTCGGCTGAACGCGACGGGCGAAAAACGTGCGCCGGTTCTCACCCCGGAGCGGCCCGGACCGGATTCTGTCAAGTTCCCAACCCTTGACCGAACAGTACGTTAGCTTGTGTTCTTGAACAGGTGTGCGAAAATCCGCTGCCATGCGTTAGAAGACCAAAGGTCCGAGCGCCCCGCGAGACCAGACGGCAGTTCACATGTCCCGGAACACCCCGGGTGTAGGCTGCAGGTTCGGGCTTAGAGGTTACCGGTTCATGTCGAGTCACCCGTCGGACAGGCCAGCGGATTTCATTTCCACGGACATCCTGGCGTCCGACGCGTGGAAGGACCGAACGTCGAAACTCGGAATCGACGTCACCTGCACCCAAATCGCGGTCGAATTGCAGAACATGCGCAAGGGCACGCTGAATGCCTGCGTGCAGCGCAACCTCGGGCTGCTGCGCGAAGTGACCGGCGTGGACTGCGCGTTCGTGGCACTGCTGCGCCCCGAGCACGCGGTGATCCAGGAAGTGCAGTTCGAGCGCACGGCCCTCACCCAGTGCCGCCCCGAGGGCCTGGAGGAAACCCCGCTCGACACCCTGCCCTGGCTGAACGGGCGCCTCGAGCACTTGCGTCTCTCCCAGCTGCCGGACACCACCAAGCCGTCGCGTGAGCAGACGGCAGAGGCGCAGCGCTTCGCGAGCCTGTACATCGGCTCAGTGCTGCTCGTCGCCTTACGGGTACAGGGTAAACCGGCGGGGTTCCTCGGACTGGCCAATACCCTGCCGCGCAGCTGGGACGTCAGCCAGC
>JAKBBE010000103.1 GCA_021826035.1 Pseudomonadota bacterium
TGGTCGAGATCAACACCACGCCGTTGATCGACGTCATGCTCGTGCTGTTGGTGACCCTGATCATTACGCTGCCGGTGATGACCCATTCGGTGAAGATGGATCTGCCGCAGAATCAGCATCAGCCGCCGAGCAAGCCGCCCGAGGTGATCAACCTCAGCATCGACTTCGACGGCACCATCACCTGGAACGGCACGGTGGTGCCGAACATGCAGGTGCTGGACGGCTACTTCGCCAGCGAGTCGGTGAAGAACCCGCAGCCGGAGATCCACTTGAACCCCGACGGTATGGCCAAGTACGGCATCGTGGCGAGGGTGCTGGCGGATGCTCAGCGCAACCGAATGACCAAGATCGGTTTCGTCAATACCTCCGAATTCGCGCAATAGGCGCGGTTGGAAAATTCATCCATGCGAGAGAGTTTCATGAAGTTCAAGGGCATTGTTGCGTCAGCGGCGCTCGGCGCCATGCTGGTGGGTGCAGTGAGCGTGCTGCACGTGACGCCGGCGGTTGCCGCGGCGGCTCCGGCGAAGGCCATCACCCGCCCCGTGGCGCTGAAGCTGCAGGCGGCGCAGAAGGCGATCCAGGCGGGCAATTTGTCCGTGGGCCTGGCCGACCTCGATCAGGTGTCGGGCATGCCGGCGGCGCACAAGAGCCCGTATGCGATGCACATCCTGAATCAGTTGTATGTGTTCGCGTACGAGAAGACGCACAACTACCCGAAGCTCGCCCCGAAGCTCGAGGCGCTGCTGTCGGACGCGTACGTGACGCCGGCGCAGACGCAGCAGTTCACGGTGGCGCTGGCGCAGATCTACTACCAGCTGCACAACTTCCCGAAGGCCATTCAGTACGGCTCCGAGGCGATTCAGAAGCACTACGCCGGAGCGTCGATGCAGACGCTGGTCGGCCAGGCGTACTACCTGCAGGGCAACTGGAAGCAGACCATCGCCTATGAGCGGGGGCTTGCCAACGCGGCGATCAAGGCCGGCCAGAAGCCGAGCCAGCAGTCGCTGCAGCTGATCCAGAGCTCGTGCATGAAGCTGCACGACCAGGGCTGCCTGCTGAATGCGCTCGAGCAGCTGGTGGTGTACTACCCGCAGCGTCAGTACTGGCAGTACCTGCTGTTCCAGACGTTCAAGAGCATCAAGAGCGATGCGAACCTGCTCGAGGCCTATCGACTGGCGTTCGAGGTGGGCGTGATGCAGCAGGCGCACGAGTTCACCAGCTATGCCGAGCTCGCCATCGAGGCCGGCTCGCCCGGTGAGGCCGAGCTGGTGCTGAATTCGGCGCTGAAGAACAACGTGTTCACCGATCCGCACCAGAAGGCCAAGGCCGAGCGCATCCTGCAGGATGCCGAGAAGCGGGCCGCATCGGATCAGAAGACACTGAGCCACACCGCGGAGCTCGCCGCCAAGCAGGCGAAGGGCAATTCGGAGATCCGCGTGGGCCTCGCGTACTACGGCTATCAGCACTACCGCAAGGCCGTGCAGCTGTTCACCCAGGGCATCGCCAAGGGCGGTCTCGCCCGTCCGGCCGAGGCCCATCTGCTGCTCGGTATTGCTGAGCTGAAGGCGGGCAACAAGGCGGCGGCGCAGAACGCATTCAACAGCGTCAAGGGCGACCCGACGCTTCAGCGTCTGGCCGAGCTGTGGAGTCTGAAGGCGAAGTCGGCGGGCTGATGCCCGCCGGGTTGACCGTCTGATCGATCAGGAGGATTTGCATGGCGATTAAAGTCGGGGACCACATGCCTGCGGGCGTGTTGAAGACGATGAGCGCGGAAGGACCGAAGGATCTCACCAGCGAGGAGCTCTTCAAGGGCAAGAAGGTGGTGGTGTTCTCGGTGCCCGGAGCATTCACGCCGACCTGCGATGCGAAGCACCTGCCGGGCTTCGTGCAGCTGGCCGATCAGATCCGCGCCAAGGGCGTGGACACCATCGCCTGCATGGCGGTGAACGACGTGTTCGTGATGAATGCCTGGGGCAAGGCCTCGGGCGTGGCGGACAAGGTGCTGATGCTGGCCGATGGCAATGGCGATTACGCCAAGGCCCTCGGTCTGGAGCTCGATGCCCGCGGTTTCGGCCTCGGGCTGCGCGGTCAGCGCTTCGCGTTGGTGATCGATGACGGCGTGGTGAGCTACGCCAACATCGAGGCGCCGGGCCAGTTCAAGGTGTCTGCCGCAGAGCACGTGCTGAGCCAGCTCTGAGCCGGTGATGCGCGGCGCTGGGCCGCAGTGATACGAAAAGGGGGTTCGCCGCGAGGCGAACCCCCTTTTTCATGGCCGCTGCTCGGCTCAGCCGAGGAGCTTTTGCAACTGCGGGACGATCTCGAACAGATCGCCGACCAGACCGAAGTCCGCGACCTCGAAAATCGGTGCGTCCGGGTCTTTGTTGATCGCGACGATGGTGCGGGCGTCCTTGATGCCCGTCAGGTGCTGGATGGCCCCTGAGATCCCGATCGCCAGGTACAGCTCCGGGGCAATGATCTTGCCGGTCTGGCCGACCTGCAGTTCATTCGGCGCATAGCCGGCGTCGACGGCGGCCCGCGAGGCGCCGACGGCGGCCCCGAGCGTGTCGGCAAGCCCGTAGAGCAGCTGGAAGTTCTCCGCGCTGCCGAGTGCACGCCCGCCGGACACCACCCGGGCGGCGCTTTGCAGGTCGGGCCGGTCGCTGCGCGCGGCCGAGACCGACACGAAGCGGGTGTGGTGGGGCGGCTCCACCACGGGTGCGGCCGCCTCGATGTGCGCCGAGCCGCCGCCGGCCGCCGGCTGGAAGGACGCGGTGCGCACGGTGCCGACCACTTGGGCGCCGTCGAGCACCTCGACGGTGAGCACGGCGTTACCGGCGTAGATCGGGCGACGAAAGCGTGTCGCGCTCTCCACCGCCATGATGTCGCTCACCTGCACGGTCTTCAGCAGCGCCGCGATGCGCGGCATCAGATCCTTGCCGAAGGTGCTCGACGGGCCGAACACGTGCGTGTAGGGCGCGGCGAGTGCCGCGATCTGCGCAGCGATGGCCGCGGCGAGCGGATGGGCGTGCACGGGATGCTCGACGGTGAGCACCGTGCCGACGCCGGCGAGGGTTGCGGCCTGCTGCGCCAGATCAGTGGCGTCCGCAGCACAGATGACGACCGTGACGGCAGCGTCGGTCACCGTCGTGGCGCAGGCGACGCATTTGGCGGTCGCGACGCTGAGTGTGCGGCCGTCGTGTTCGGCGACGATGAGAATGTTCGGGTTCATTTACAGCAGTCCTTTGTGCTTCAGCGCCGCGAGTAGCTCGGCGGCATCGTTCACCCGCACACCCTTGCTGCGCTGCGCGGGCGGTTCATAGCGCAGCGTCTTCAGCTGCGCGCGCGGCGTGATGCCGAGGGACTCCAGCGTGAGGGTGTCGAGCGGCTTCTTCTTCGCCTTCATGATGTCCGGCAGCTTTACGTAGCGCGGCTCGTTCAGGCGCAGATCCACGGTCACAACCGCCGGCAGATCGACCTCGAGGGTCTCCAGTCCCGCGTCGACTTCGCGCGTCACCTGAGCCTTGCCCTCGGTGAGTTCAATCTTCGAGGCAAAGGTGGCCTGCGGCCGATCCCACAGCGCCGCGAGCATCTGCCCGGTCTGACCGTTGTCATCATCGATCGCCTGCTTGCCGAGCAGCACCAGGAAGGGTTGCTCGCGCTCGATGAGCGTGCGCAGCACGCCGGCGGTGGCGAGCGGCTCGAGCGGGGTGTCGGTCTGCACGTGCAGCGCGCGGTCGGCGCCCATGGCGAGGCAGGTGCGCAGCTGCGGCTGGCAGTCCGCCGGACCCACCGTCACGACCACCACTTCGTCGGCGGCGCCGCGCTCCTTGATGCGCAGCGCCTCCTCGAGTGCGATCTCATCGAAGGGGTTGACGCTCATCTTGACCCCGTCGGTGAGCACGCCCGATCCGTCGGGCTTGACGCGGATGCGCACGTTGTAATCCACAACGCGCTTGATGCCGACCAGTATGCGTTTCATGATCTCGCCATCGTCACCAGAGAGTCCGGCCAATATAGCAGAGGATCGCGCTAAACTGAGTCATGCTCGGTTACGCGCTGCGCCGTATTGCGGGGATCTTTCCGGTCCTGCTGATCCTGCTCACCGTATCGTTTTTCGTCATCCGTCTGGCCCCCGGCGGACCGTTCGCGGCGGCGCGGGCGCTCTCGGGGCGCACCCGCGCGCAGCTGCGCCAGCGCTACGGACTCGATCGGCCGCTGGCCGTGCAATACGCGGCGTACCTGCGCGCGCTCGCGCACGGGGATCTCGGCCGCTCCTACAGCCTGCGCGATGAGCCGGTCGCCGGACTGATCGGTGCGGGGCTGCCGGTGAGTGCCGAACTCGGTGCCGCGGCGCTCGCGCTCGGTGCGCTCGGCGGCATCGCGCTCGGCATGGCGGCGGTGCTGCGCCGCGGCGGGGTGATCGACCGCGCGCTCTCGCCCCTGGCGGCCGTGACGCTCGCGCTGCCGAGCTTCGTCACCGGTCCGCTGCTCGCGCTCATCGTCGGGGTGTGGCTGCGCTGGCTGCCGGTGGCCGGCTGGCAGCCCGACACGCCGCGCGACCTGGTGTTGCCGGCGATCACACTGGCGCTGCCGCTGATCGCCTCGATCGCGCGCCTGACGCGCGCCAGTCTCCTCGAGGTGCTCAACGCGAGCTACATCCGCACCGCGCGTGCACGCGGCCTCGGTCGCGCGCGGGTCCTGTGGCGCCACGCACTGCGGCCGGCGCTGGTGCCCGTGGTGAGTTATCTCGGGCCGGCCGCGACGTATCTGGTCACCGGCTCGCTGGTCGTGGAGAGCGTGTTCGAACTGCCCGGGACGGGTCGCTACCTGGTGATGGGCGCGATCGACCGGGACTACACGTTGGTGATGGGCATGGTGCTGGTCTACGGCACGCTCACGCTGCTGGCGAACCTTGGGGCGGACCTGCTGCACGCCTGGCTCGATCCGCGGGTGCGCCATGAATCCCCGTGAGCCAAGGACGCGCGCGCGGCTCGCCGCTCTCGTGCTCGGCGCGCTGGTGGTGCTCGCGCTGTTGGGGCCGGCGGCCAGTCCGTACTCCTACCGCGCGCTCGACTGGCGGCACCTGGCGGTGCCGCCCGGGTTCATCGCGCACCATTGGCTCGGCACCGATGCGCTCGGGCGCGATCTGTACGTGCGCACGCTGAGCGGACTGCGCCTCTCGCTGCTGATCGGGGTGCTCGCCACGGGGGTGAGTGTGCTGATCGGGGTCGCGTGGGGGGCGGGCGCCGGTTGGGCGGGCGGGCGGGTCGATGCCGGGATGATGCGCGTGGTCGATGTGCTCTATGCGCTGCCGTACCTGTTCATCGTGCTGATCCTCGCGGCGCTGTTCGGGCGCGGCAACATCGCGGTGCTGCTGGTGGCGATCGGCGCGGTCGGCTGGCTGACGCTCGCGCGGGTGGTGCGCGCCCAGACGCTCTCGTTGAAGCGCCAGCCGTTCATGGAAGCGGCGCGCGCCGCAGGCTTGAGCGACCTGCAGATGCTGCGCCGGCACGTGCTGCCGAATCTCGCCGGCACCGTCGTGGTGTATGCCACGCTGATGGTGCCGCAGATGATCGTGTACGAGAGTTTTCTCAGCTTCCTCGGGCTCGGCGTCGAGCCCCCGCGCGCCAGTCTCGGCAGCCTGATCAACGCCGGGGCGCGCCAGATGTTGAGTGCCCCGTGGCTGCTGCTCGTGCCCGCGGTGGTGCTGATCGTGTTGCTGCTGGCGTTCAACGTCCTGGGGGATGCGCTGCGTGATGTCCTCGATCCCCACCAGCGCTGAGCCGATGCGCGCGCAGGAGGAGGCGCCGGCGCTGCTCGCGCTGCACTCCCTCAGCGTGTGCTTCGCCGGCGTGCCCGTGGTCGATGCGGTGTCGCTCACGGTGCGCGCGGGGGAGTGTCTCGGGGTGGTTGGGGAGTCCGGCGCCGGCAAGAGCCTCACCTTCCTCGCCGCGCTCGGACTCGCCCCGAGCGCCGCGGCGGTGAGCGGCCGGGCGCGGTTCGGGGCGACCGAACTCATCGGGTGCTCCGAACGGGCACTCGATGCGCTGCGCGGCCGGCACATCGGCGTGGTCTTCCAGGACCCGATGGGGGCGCTGACCCCGCACCTGCGCATCGGTGCGCAGCTCACCGAGCCGATTCTGCGGCACACCGGCTGCAGCCGGCGCGCCGCGCGCACCCGCGCGCTCGAGCTGCTCGAGCAGGTGCGTCTGGCGGCCCCGGCGCGCTGCCTGCAGCAGTATCCGCACGAGCTCTCCGGCGGGATGCGCCAGCGCGTGCTGCTCGCCCTGGCGCTCTCGTGCGATCCGCAGCTGCTGATTCTCGATGAGCCGACGACCGCGCTCGACGTGACGATCCAGGCGCAGATCCTCGCGCTGCTGGCGCACATCAAGCGCGAGCGGCGCCTCGGGTTGGTGTTGGTGACGCACGACTTCGCGGCGCTGGCCGGCCTTGCCGATCGCGTGGCGGTGATGCGCGCCGGCCGGGTGATCGAGACCGGGAGCGCCGGGCAGGTGTTCCACACCCCGCGCGAGCCGTACACGGTCGAGTTGCTGCAGGCGGCGCGCGAGCCGGCCGGGCCGGGCGGCGCGCCGGGGGCCCGCGGCGCCGGGGCGCCGGTGCTCGCGGTGGAGGATCTCACCGTGCGCTACCGCCAGAGGGGTGCGCGGCTGCGCCGCGGGGAGATCGTGGCGCTTCAGGCGGTGACCGTGGCGATCGCGCCCGGGGAGTCCCTGGCGGTGGTCGGGGAGTCCGGCTGCGGTAAATCGACGCTGACCCGCGCGGCGCTGCGCCTCACGGGCGCGGCGCACGGACGCATTGCGTGGCTCGGGCGCGAGGTCGGCTCGTGGCCCGAGCGGCGCCTGCGAGCGCTGCGCCGCAACTTGCAGCTGATCTTCCAGGACCCGCTCTCGAGTCTCGATCCGCGCCTGAGCGTCGAGCGGCTGGTCGCTGAGCCGCTCGAGGTACACCACGGCGAACTCGACGCTCAGGCGCGTGCCGCGCGCGTGGCGGCGATGCTCGAGCGCGTCGGGCTCGATCCGGCGCTCGCCGCCCGCCGGCCGCACGAGCTGTCCGGCGGGCAATGCCAGCGCGTCGGCATCGCCCGGGCGATGATTCTCGCGCCGCGGCTGCTGGTGTGCGATGAGCCGCTCTCGGCACTGGACGTGCGCGCCCAGCGGCAGATCGGTGCGCTGCTCGATGCGCTGCGCCGCGAGCAGGGCATGAGCGTGCTGCTGGTCAGTCACGATCTGGGCGCGGTGCGCCGCGGGTGCGAGCGCGTGCTGGTGCTGTATCAGGGCGCGATGGCCGAGCTCGCCCCGAGCGAGGCGCTGTTCGCGCGGCCGCTGCATCCCTACACGCGCGCGCTGCTTGCGGCCGTTCCGGTTGCCGATCCCGACGTGCAGCCCGGCCGCCTCGCGCAGGTACGGCTCACCGACAGCGAGCCGGCGCCGGCCGGCGGGTGCGCGTTCCGGACCCGCTGTCCACAGGCCACGGCGCGCTGCACCGAACAGCGCCCGCCGTGGGTCGAGGCCGGTGCGGGCCGATGGGTGGCCTGTCATCACTTCGAGCGCGGGGCCGATGGTATGCTCTGAGCATGAACGAGTCGGTCATTCGTCCCAGTGAAAGCCTGCGGCAGGTGCGCTACGAGATCCGCGGCCGGCTGGCCCGTCGCGCGCACGAGCTCGAGCGCCAGGGCTATGAGATTCTCTCGCTGAACATCGGCAACCCGGGGGCCTTCGGGCTGCGCACGCCGGAGACGATGCGTCTGGCGATGATCGAGAACCTCTCCGAGGCCGAGGGCTACTGTCACCAGAAGGGGATCTTCCCGGCGCGCGAAGCGGTGGTGATGCAGCAGCAGGCGCGCGGGGTGAACGGGGTGAGCGCCGAGGAGGTGTTCATCGGCAACGGCGTGAGCGAACTGATCAACCTGGTGCTGCGGGCGCTGCTCAACGACGGCGACGAAGTGCTGGTGCCGAGCCCGGACTATCCGCTCTGGACGGCCGCGGTGACGCTGAACGGCGGGCGCGCCGTGCACTACCCGTGCCGCCCGGAGAACGGATTCGTGCCCGATCCGGAGGAAGTGGCGGCGCTCATCACGCCGCGCACGCGCGCCCTGGTCGTCATCAACCCGAACAACCCCACCGGCGCGGTGTATCCGCGCACGGTGCTCGAGGGGCTCGCCCGACTCGCCGAGCGTGCCGGGCTCGTGGTCTTCAGCGACGAGATCTACGACCAGATGGTGTACGACGAGGCGCAGTTCGTGCCCATGGCCACGCTGGTCGAGGACACGCTGTGCGCCACGCTCTCGGGGCTCTCCAAGGTGTATCGCGCGTGCGGCTACCGGGTCGGCTGGGCGGTGTTCTCCGGGCGCACGCGCGCCGCGGCGGAGTATCTGAGCGCCATCGATCTGCTGAGCTCGCTGCGTCTGTGCAGCAACGTGCTGGCGCAGTGGGCGGTGCAGACGGCCCTCGGCGGCTACCAGTCGATCCGCGATCTGATCGTGCCGGGCGGGCGACTGTACGAGTCGCGCAAGGCCATCGCGCACGCGGTGGCGGCCAGCAGTTACCTGCGGCTGAAGCAGGTGCCGCAGGGCGCCATGTATGCCTTCATCGGGGTCGACACCGAGCGCCTGCCGGGCTTCGACGATCAGCGCTTCGCGCTCGATCTGCTCGAGCAGAAGCACGTGCTGGTCGCGCCGGGGGTGAGCTTCAACGTGCCGTACCGCAATCACTTCCGCGTCACCACGCTACCGGACAGCGCGATGCTGCTCGACGTGTTCGGTCGGATCGAGGATCTGCTCGCCGGCTACGCCTCGGCGCCGCCGCAGGACAACGTGGTGGCGGCCAGTGCGCGGTTCAAATGAATGACGTTGAAGTGATTTGTTAAAAGTTATCTCTCAAAAATAACCGATAATCTATTGTTTTGATAAAGGTTCCTGCGCATCTCGAGGCCGTCATCGAGGCGGGAGGCACCCTGGTGACCCCGACCCGCCGGCGCGCGCATGCGCTGCGCCTGGCGCACGCCGCGGCCCAGCTCGATCGGGGTCGGCGGGTCTGGCCCAGCCCCGACGTGCTGCCGCTCGACGGGTGGCTCGGACGGGAATGCGAGCGCCGTGCGCTCGAGGGGACGGCCGAGGGGATCCCCCCGCGGCTGCTGCGCCCGGCCGAGGAGTGGCTGCTGTGGCGCGAGTGCACGGCCGAGGCCATCGAGGCGCTCGTGCTCGCCAATCCCGGTGCGCTCGCCGAGGGACTGCTCGGCGCCCGCCGCCTCGCCGAGACGCTCGGCATCGATCGCTCCGGCCTGCGGGCCCTTCCCCAGAGTGAAACGGCGCTGCTGCTCGAGGTCGAGCGCGCGGTCGCCGCGCGCGTCGCGGCACTCGGGGCGCGCACCCTCGAGGAGGCGCTCGGGGCGCAGGGCGCGCTCGGTGATGCCCGGCCCGTGGCGCTGTGCGGGTTCCTGTTCGAGGATCCGCGCCTGCGTGCGCTGCGCCAGGCGCGCGCCGCGCGCGGCTGGGAGACGCTCTGGTGCGCTCCGGGGGCGCCGGTGGCCGTACCCGAGGTGGTCCGGGCGGCGGATCCGACCGAGGAACTCGACCGCATCGCCGGCGGGTGTGCCGCGCAGCTGCGCGCGGCGCCCGAGACGCGGCTGCTGGTGGTCCTGCCCGGCTCGGGGGAGCGCTGCGGGCGGCTCGCGGCACTGATCCGCCAGGCGCTCGACCCCGGTTTCACGGTCAGCGCCGAGCAGGCGTTCGCGGCGGTGGAGGGCGGGGCGCCGCTCGCGCAGCAGCCGGCGCTCGCGCACGCGCTGAGCGGACTGACGCTGCTCGAGGGGCGGCGCGTGCCGCTCGAGGCGCTGTTGGAGTGGCTGCGCGGACCGTGTTGGCGTGAGTCGGCCGAGGGGCGTGCGCGGCTCGATCTGT
>JAKBBE010000104.1 GCA_021826035.1 Pseudomonadota bacterium
CGCGTCGAGATTCTTAACAGACTCCACTGAACATAATAGAATTCGCGCTCATCTACTTGATTTTAAAGTCAAAAAAATCAGGCACGAGATTTGCTTTATTTTCCGGAGTCAGCCGAACAGGACGATGAAGGACGCCATGAAGCTCAAATATGCAGGATTTGTTGCGATTGCGATCGTACTCGCTGGCGCAGGTGCTCAATCGGCGCACGCAGGCGCGATCAACTGGAGTTTCAACGCGCTGAACGGATCGCCCGCGCAGCCCGGCAAGAGCCTGCTGACCCAGGAGACGTACACTCAAGATGGCGAGACGTTGACCGCGACGTCCACTCGTTACACATGCCGGTACTTCCTGTGCGGGTGGGCCGGTTCGACGGTCGATCTATATGCCAAGAACGGCGGAACGGCCGCCGAGCAGGGCTTGGGGCTCACCAATGACCCTTCGGGCGACCACGAGATCACTGACCCGTACGGCATCAGCATCTCCTTGAGCAGCGGCACGTTCACGAGTATCAACATCGGCTCGGTGCAATCCGGGGAAACCTGGGCGGTCTGGGGCACCCACGACGGCGGGTGGCAGAAGCTCGGCTCCGGAATGGGCACCGAGACGAGCAACCCGCTCGTGACATTCGACCTGACCGGACTCTCCGCCCGCTACTCCCAGCTGATCCTCACCGATCCTCAGCAAGGCAATGGGTACAGCAGCTGGTGGTGCAACACCTCGGGTTCGAACAACATCCTGCTGCAAGGCGTCTCCAGCACCGGCGAGGTGCCGGTGAGCACTCCGGAACCGGGTGCGCTCGCGATGTTCACCGCCGGCCTGCTCGGCTGCGCGCTGTTCATCAACCGCCGCCGGCGCGCCGCGCGCGAAGGCTGATCGGTAGAGCGCAGCGCGTTGCTCAGAGATCCTGTGTCCCGCAGAACGGCCCCGCAAGGGGCCGTTCTCGTTGGACGAGGCGTTGCAGTGTCGGAAAATGTCGATAATTCTTACACCCCAGGCGGCTCCGCCCTGCCAGTCGCTATGTTAAATAGATAACACATTGAATTTACTTGCCTTCTTCCGTCGCCTCTCTGGTGGTACAATTTTTGCTCAAATTCAGGGTGAACGACCTGGGCTGGAGTGCCGGTCCGGCGGGTCGTGACAACAGGCAGGTCCAGAGGTGAATTCGTTATGAGATCGCCCTTCAATCGCAGCGCCCTGGCCGGTAGCGTCATTGCACTGGGTGCGGCATTTGCCCTGCTCGGAACGGCACAGGCGAGCATCCTGTACACGGTGAACACCGGAACGAACGGGAACGCCAATCAGTCTGCCCTGGCCACCTTCGACTTCTCCTCGCCGGGCACCTTCAGCCTGACTCTGAACAACACCGGTACGGTCGTCGGTATCGCATCGGTGCTCGACGGGTTCAATTTCAGTCAGTCGGGCCTGAGCAGCTTCAGCTTGAGCAGCATCGATAGCGCTGAAGGACTGGTCACCTGCACGTCCTCATCGGCCAAGACCGGCTCCTGCACCGAGGCCAACGGGGGCATGCAACCGCTGTCCGAATGGGGTGTCAGCAGTACCGGCACTTCAGTGTTCATGAGCGCAGGCCAGGGCCTGCATCCCTATGGGATCATTAACGATTCCGCCAATGCCTGGGTCGCGTCGAACGGCCAGAAAGGCGGGGTGACGAACGCCGAGCACAATCCCTACCTGGAAGGGCCGGTGACGTTTACCTTCAACGTCGGTGCGGACTCGACGGTACCGACCTTGTGGAACGTCCAATTCCTCTTCGGCACCGAGCCAACCACCATCGACGGAACGTGCGCGTCCAGTAATGAGTGCTCGCCGCCTGTCGCGACGCCGGAACCCGGCGCGCTGGCGATATTCGGCGCCGGACTCCTCGGCTGCGCGCTGTTCATCCACCGCCGCCGTCGCGCCGCGCGGCAGAGTTGATCGGCGATCCGAGCCTTTCGCTAGAGACCCCGGCGTCCGGTAGAACGGCCCCTTGCGGGGCCGTTCTCGTTTCAGCCTTCCGCCCGCTGCCCTCGCCGCCCAAATCCTCTACAGTGACGCCCCATGGATAGCCCCACCGCTCCGGCGCGCCCGCGCGGCCCCGTGAATGCCTTTACCGTCGACGTCGAGGACTACTTCCATGTCGCCGCCTTGGCCTCGGCCGTCTCGCGCGACAGCTGGTCGAGCCGCGAATGCCGCGTCGAGCGCAATACCGAGCGGTTGCTCGGGCTGCTCGAGGAGCGCGGCGTCGCCGGCACGTTCTTCGTGCTGGGCTGGGTGGCCGAGCGCTACCCGGCGCTGGTGCGGCGCATTGCCGAGTGCGGCCATGAGGTCGCCTGTCACGGCTATTCACATCAGCTGATCTACGAGCAGAGCCCGGAGGTGTTCCGCGAGGAGACCGCCCGGGCCAAGAGCATGCTCGAGGAGGCGCTCGGTGAACCGGTGCTCGGCTACCGGGCCGCGAGCTTCTCGGTCATCCGCAAGACGCTCTGGGCACTCGATACGCTGATCGACCTGGGATTCACCTACGACTCCTCGATCTTCCCGATCCGGCACGACCGCTACGGCATTCCGGACGCCTCACCCGAACCGGGGCACTTCACGGCCCCCTCGGGCCGTACGCTGGTGGAATTTCCGATGGTCCCGGCGAGTGTCTTCGGCACCAAGGTGCCGGTGTGCGGCGGCGGCTACTTCCGCATCTTCCCGTACTGGCTGACCCGCGCCGGGTTGCGCCAGATCAACCGGCGCGGCCAGGCCTTCCCCTTCTACCTGCATCCCTGGGAGATCGACCCCGAGCAGCCGCGCATCCGGGTCGGTGCGCTCTCGCGCTTCCGCCATTACACCAACCTGCACCGCTGCGAGGCACGGCTGCATCGAGTGCTGCGGGAATTCGCCTTCGCCCCGATGCGCGAGGTGTTGCGCGCGCGCGGGCTCATGGACCCACACGTTCCGCTCACCGCTGCGGCCTCATAGTGATCCCGCGCTCTCCGTCGCTGCGCAGGGATGCGAATCGCGGATGCGCACACTCGATGCGCATGAACTGATGCGATACGACTGCGCATCTACGCCCCCCACTCCAGCGGGAGGTCTGACGGTGAAGTCCTCCCCGAGCACGTCGACCAAGAAGGCGGTCACTCTCAGCCTCCACGGTGACGTTCCCGATGAAGCGCGTGCGCATCGGATCACCCTTTCGGCCGTCTTGGAGAGCGCCGCACTGTAGGCCATCCGGCCAGCGCGCCAACGCCGGCGGCGGGAAGAGAATCGCCCCGCCATCGACGCCTACCATGCGCAGGGTGCGCAACACCGGGTCTTCTCCGACGGCGTGCGGCGGTTTTGGTGGCTCAGTTCGACCTCCATCGCAATGCCAAGCCGATCACTCGAGAGATTTTGCCCCTCGTGCGCGATGTGCCGTCGGACGGGCTCGAAGACCTACGGACTCGAGTCGTGATTCCGCTGACTCCATCGCAGACGCGGTCTAGAAATCCCCTGGAGACGCTCACACCCGCAATCGGGGTGAGCGGGACACGTTATATTCTGGTCACCCTCCAACCTGCCGGTATCCCCCCGAGGGATCCGGGCCCGTGAATGGACGCCCTTCCCGAGGAGCGGCTGAAGATCATTGCAGCGATGGGGTCTGCCCATCACGGGCCACTGACTCCAATTCGCGACATTCAGATGTCGCCTTTTTCTGACGTCTATCGCCTCGCAAAGGTCTGAGGCACCATCGCCCGCGGGTACACGAACGCCGCCGGTGCACCGTCAACGTCTCAGGCGGCCAGGCGTTATGACCCGGTGTGCATCGCGCTGCGCTCTGCCCGGCATACTCCCGCGCCGAGTCAGCGTTGCGGTTTGCCTCAACACTCTCCCTTGCAGAGGTCACTCCCATGAAACGCGTGCGTTCCCATTCCGCCTGGACCCTGGGCGCCCAACATCTGCTGACCGGCCTGCTCGTGGCCGCAGCGCTCGCGCTGGCCGGCTGCGGCGGCTCGAGCATGAGTCCCTCGGCGGTCGTCAGTCCGCCCACCTCGACCAAACAGACCCCGTGCACCAGCGGCTGCGGGACGGCCTTGGTATCCCTCACGGATGCGCCCGGGGACTTCGTCAGCTACATCGTCACCGTCGACTCCCTGACGCTCACCCGCACCGACGGCACGGTGGTGCAGACCGTACCGACCACCTCGCAGGTGGATTTCGCGCAATTGGTGAATCTGTCCGAAGTCCTGAGTGCGCAGCAGTTGCCCCCGGGCACCTACACCTCCGCGCAGCTGACGCTCGATTACAGCACCGCGGACATCGTCGTGAGCACGGCGAGCGGCAACGTCACCGTGCCGGGGGCGGACCTGATCAACGGCGCGACGAACAGCCCGATCAGCGCTCCGATCACCGTTACGCTGTCGTTCGGAAGCGCCCCGCTCGTGATCACCGACGGGACCGTCTCGAACCTCGCGCTCGATTTCAACCTCGCGGCCTCCAATACCGTCGACCTCACGGCCAACCCGATCACCGTCACGGTCGACCCGGTGCTCAGCGCGAGCCTCGCACCGGCGAGCAGCAAACAGATCCATGTCCGCGGACCGCTGCAGAGCGTGAGCGTCGGCAGCAGCGACTACGTCGTCAATGTCCGGCCCTTCGCCGATGACCAGGACGACTTCGGGCAGTTCACCGTCTACACGAACGCCTCGACCACGTATCTCATCAATGGAACGAGCTACACCGGCTCGGCGGGCTTGAGCGCGCTGCAGGGACTCTCGACCGGCACGCTCACCACCGCCTACGGCACCTGGGACACCACCGCGAACACGTTCACCGCCAGCATCGTGCACGCCGGAACCAGCGTCGCGGGCGTTTCGGGTGATGCGGTGATCGGCACCGTGGCGGCACGCACCGCGGATACGCTCACGGTGGACAACGCGCTCGTCTACCAGGCGCCCTCCAGCAGTTCGAGCAGCGGCGACACCCAGAGCGACGACGATCTGCACTTTACGCACCAGGTGACCGTCACGATCGGCTCGGGCACGACCGTCAGCGCCGAAGGCGAGACCGGAACGTTCAGCCCCTCGGACCTCTCCGTGGGTCAGCGCGTACGCTTCACCGGGACACTGAGCTCGAACGTCACCGGAACGTCGCTCGATGCGACCAGCGGGAGCGCACTGATGAAGCCGACCCGCGGCACGGGCCTGTACACCGGCGCGAGCTCCGGGGCGATCGCGGTGAACCTGCAGTCCCTCGGCGGGGTCGATGCCGGGTCCCTCCTGTTCGCCGGGACCGGGGCGAGCGCCGCGACCGACGCGACCGCCTCGAGTTACCTGGTCGGCATCCCCTCGAGTTTCTCGACCACCGTGCTCGCGGTCGGACTGCCGGTCGAGTTCACCGGGTTCGTCACGCCGTTCGGTACCGCACCGCCGGACTTCGCGGCGACCACGGTGGTCAGCTACGCCCAGGCGCATGCCGAGCTGCAGGCGAACTGGACGAGCCCGGGTACGACCACGGCCTTCACCGCACTCAGCTCGACGCAGTTGGTGATCGGTCAGCCGGCGCTCACCAGTGCCACGACTCACACCATCCGGATCGGGGAGACGATGATCGACGCCTCGACGCTCAGCGGCGGCGTGACGCTGATCCCGGCCACCGCCACCAGCTCGAGCACTCCGACCGAGCCGAGCGATGACGGGGGCGAGGACTTGGCCTTTGCCATCGCGCACCAGTCGAGCGACTCGGTCGATACCTTCGGGACCTTCAGCGACTTCACCAGCGCGCTGAACACGGACCTCAGCACCGCCTCGGTGCTCGGGATCTGGGCCAACGGGCTGTACGGCTCGAACGGGACGATCACCGTGAATCGGGTCTACGTGGTGCTGAACAACTGACCGATACCCGGGGATAGCCCGGGCTGCACACTCCGGGGGAGATCTCCCGACGGCTGCCGAGGATCCTCCAAGGACCCTCGGTCGCCGTCGGGTTTTTTTACACTCGTTGAAAACTCTTCGGTGAAAATGATCTTAATCAATTGATTTGGAAATAAAATTTCCATCTGGCCCAGATTTTGCTGATTCACGCGCAGCGCCTTTCTCAACCCATAAGGAAAATCCTGTGCGTATTCCTGCAGTCCTTTGCGCGACGGCCCTGACGGCGATCACCGCCGGCGTGGCGCACGCGAACATGATCCAGAACGGCACCTTCGCTCAGACCAGCCCGACGAAGACCGTGAGCACCCAATTCGGCACGTCGTATTCGGCCGGCAATTTCATCACCAGCTGGACCGGCAACAACGGTTACGAGATCTGGTATCCGAGCGCCTCAGCCGCGACCAGCGAAGATGCGGTGGGGCAGTACACCGGCACGGGTCGGGAGTTTCTCTGGTCCGCGATGGCGCCGCCGAACGGCAGCACCACCTTCGTGGGTCTCGACGGCGATAGCAGCAACGGCGTCGCGTCCAGCATTTCGCAGTCGGTCACCGGCCTGACCGTCGGGACGACCTACGCGGTGTCGTTCAACTGGGCGGGCGCGCAGATGGCGAGCCGCACCGGCGCCACCACCGACATGCTCGCGGTGAGCTTGAGCTCGAACTGGATGAGCAACGGGAGCTACAACTACGGCAGCACCATCAACCCCGCCAATGGCGGCATCGGCTGCGGCTCGAACGGCAGCTGGCAGGTCACCTGCGCGCTGAGCAACGCGAGCGAAGGGTTCACCGGCTGGAAGAGCGACACGATGACGTTCACCGCCACCTCGGGCAGCGAGTGGCTGAACTTCCTCTCGGTCGGCACGCCCTCGAGCTTCCCGCCGATGGCCCTGCTCACCAACGTCTCGTTGGTGCAGGCGCCGGAGCCGGGTGCCCTGGCGCTGCTCGGTGGCGGCCTGCTGGCGCTCGGCTTTGCGCTGATCCAGCGCCGCCGCGCGCAGCGCGATCGCGCCTGATCGGATCGAGCGCACCTCCGATCGCCCGGACCGTTGCGGTCCGGGCGATCGGAGTCGATGATGGGCTCAGATGAGCTCGCTGCTGACTCAATCGTTCCACCTCGCCGTCTGGCTCGCGCTGCTCTGTGCACTGTTCGTGCCGCTCGAGCGCGTGGTGGGGGTTCGGCGCCAAGCGCTGCTGCGGCCGCAGTTCGTGACCGATCTCGGCTACTACGCCCTGAATTCCCTCACGATCGGATTTCTGCTCGGCGTACCGCTGATGCTGCTCGGGGGTGCGCTGTACCGCCTGATGCCCGCGGGGATTCTCTGGCGGGTCGCCGCCCTGCCCTTTGCCGCGCGTCTGGCGCTCTCGGTGCTGATCGCCGAGGTGGGCTTCTACTGGGGACACCGGTTGAGCCACCAGATCCCGCTGCTGTGGCGCTTCCATTCCATCCACCACAGCCCGGCCGAGATCGATTTTCTCACCAATACCCGCGCTCACCCCCTCGACATGGTGTTCACGCGCCTGTGCGGTTTCGTGCCGGTGGTCGCCCTCGGGCTCGCCTCCGGAGCGGGGATCCCGGCGCTGGTGCTGGTGCTCGGCACGCTGTGGGGCTTTTTCGTGCACGCCAACCTGCGCTGGCGCTTCGGTCCGCTCGAGCACGTGATCGCGACCCCGTTCTTCCACCGCTGGCATCACACTCAGGATGCACTGCGAGACCGCAATTACGCGGCCATGATCCCACTGGTTGATCACCTCTTCGGCACCTACGTGCGCCCCGACCAGTGGCCGCACCACTACGGGATCGATACCCCCATGCCGGCCACCCTCGGTGAGCAGTTGGTGCATCCGTTCCTGCCCCGCCCGGCGCTGACCCCCTCCGACCGCCACGCCAGCTCCTGAACCGCCCCGTGCGAGCGCGCTGCCCGTTCAGTGCGGCAGCGTCAGAAACGCCAGCACCAAACCCACCGCCGCGGTCGCAAACAGCGCGAGCGCCGCGCGCCGGCAGGGCCGCACGCCGCCGAAGGCGAGCGCATACAGTCCGTTCATGATGTTGTTCGACGCCGCCGCAATGAGAATCGCCGCAGCGATCCCGGCGGCGGACATTCCGGTCACGCTGCCCTGCGCGAGACTCAGCACGAAGGGGTTGATGTCCGACACCCCGGCAATGCCGCCGAGGGCATAGAGGCCGGGGCTGCCGAAATGACTGCGCACCCAGCTCGAGGCGAGCGCAACCACAATGAAGAGGACCGCGAAGGTCACCGCCGCCGGCAGCTGCAGCGGGTTCATGGCCGGCAGCGTGCCGGTGGCGGCGGCGGGCTCCGGCCCGCGCCGCCACCACTGCACCAGGGCGATCGCGCCGGCAACCCCCGAGAGCACGAGCACCCTCGGCAGCAGAACCCACGCCACGGGCCGGTTGAACAGCGCCACCACCAGATCGATGCGCAGATACATGACGGCCGTGGCCACGATGATGCCGACGGTGATCTGCGGTCGTGCGGCGCCGGCGGCCTTCTGCTCCCGTGCCAGCGCCACGGTGGTCGCCGTCGAGGAGTACGCCCCGCCGAGAATCGCCGGCACCAGCGCGCCGCGGTGCGGCAGGTAGCGCTGCAGCAGGTAACTGAAGTAGGAGAGGCTCGAGACCGCCACCAGCGCCAGCCAGACTTCGAACGGCGTGATCGGGGTGGCCGCGACCACCGGCTGGTTCGGCACCAACGGCAGGATGATGCCGACCAGGATGAGGAATTTGCCGAGGGTGTAGATCTCCTCGCGGGCCAGCTGGCGCACCGCCCGATGCAGCACCTCGCGTCCCTCGATCAGGAGCACCGCCACCACGGCCACCGACACCAGCAGCCAGGACGGCTGGGTGAGGGCCACCGGACCGAACAGATAGGCGAGCACGTTGGCCGCCGGCACGATGAGCGTCGGACGCTGGGTCTCGGGCGCCCCGGCGGTGCGCAGGTGCGCATACAACCACACGGCGAGTGCGCCGAGGCCCACCGCGTAGAGCACCAGGGTGTGCGGATCGAGCAGGTACAGGAGCGCCCCGACGATCGCGAGCATGGGGAAGGTGCGGATGCCCCCGGGACT
Source organism: Pseudomonadota bacterium (assembly GCA_021826035.1). The sequence goes on from JAKBBE010000104.1 coordinate 8,982, forward strand.
GCTGTGCGCTTCCTGCTTGTACAGGCCCTCGAAGGCCAGTCCGAGGAAGATCGCCATGCCGAGCCCGAGACCGAGCTTGCCGGCCAATTGCACTGGAGTCTGCCCGTCGATCACGCCTGTCTCCGGCTCATGGGATCTGCCTGCCCGCCGGGTCCGTTCGGCCGTCGGGATCGAACAACTGAACCGCCTCACGGTCAGCAGTCAAAGATACCTGCGTTCTCGCCCCCTGCACATGCACGTTGTGGGGATCGCGCGCCGCTCATCGACGGGCGAGCGCACTGGGCCCACCTGGGCGAGCGTACCTCGACTCCTGAACAGACCGAATGAACTGCTTTACAGCAATACAGTAATACAGGTGCGATCTCTCCATGAAGGTGACAATTGAGATCCCTGAACCGCTCTATCGCAAGGTCAAAGCCAAGAGTGCCCTGCTCGGACACTCCGTTCGAGAGGTAACGACCGATCTGTATCAGCAATGGCTGGGAGACGCGCACCCTGCAGATGAAAATGCCTCGCCAGAGGCGTGGCTTGAGAGTTGGCTTACCGACGCGGATGCGGCGGGGCGCAGTGCCCGGGCAGGTCCTTCAGCCCGCCAAATCCTCGACGAAGACCGCGACCGCTTGGAACGTTCGTGAGACCGTGGGTCATCGACGCGAACGTCTGGGTCGCCGCTGCAGACCCTCAGGACCCTCGCGCCACCGTCAGCCGACGATTTCTGCTGGCGATGACGCGCTCACGGGA
>JAKBBE010000105.1 GCA_021826035.1 Pseudomonadota bacterium
CACGCTCTTGCGGCGTGTGGTTGCCTCGAATCCCTTCAACGCGTTCAGCGGCGGTAACTTGCGAAGGTCAATCTTGTCGGACAAAGATCCTCCTCGCGGGCAGCTTCGCGGGGTACGCGTGCCGCTGTTCGTGGCGGCATGGCCACTCGCTCAGTTGCCCCTTGGCCGGGCCTGTGACTGGCCGCCAAGGGGCGTTCAACGAAACACCAGACCGTCGCTGACGGGATGGCGTGGGCGGCCCGCGTTGCGGCACACCACGCCCGTCGCTTCGGCAAGGATGCCGTCGGCAGCGGGAGGCGTCAATCGGCGCTATTTCACCGGTATCTGGGTCTCGAGCGGATTCCAAACCCGGGTCCGTCCCTGTAAGCTCACGCGACCGGATCGGTATAGATTTGACCGTCGATCGCCCGCCCCGATCCGCGGCGGTGATCGCCCACGCGGAGAGATCTCATGAGCATTGAGTTGAGCACCAGCGAGTGGCATGCGCGCGCGAAAGCGTTGCGCTACGCGACGGGACATTTCATCGACGGTGAGCACGTCGAGGGACTCGGTAAAGGCCGCTTCACGGTGACAAACCCGGCAACATTGACGCCGCTGTGTGAGGTGGCCGCCGGCACGGCCGCTGATATCGACCGCGCGGTGGCATCGGGGCGGCGCGCATTTGCCAATGGCGTCTGGCGTCGCATGGCACCACGCGACCGGCTGGCCGTGCTGTCCCGTTACGCACAACTCATTGGCAAGAATGCCGAGCGGTTTGCGCTGTTGGATACGTTGTGCATGGGCAAGCCCATCCACGACATGTTGTCGATCGATGTGCCCCAGGCGGTCCAGACGTTCACCTATTTCGCCGAATTGTGCGACAAGATCGAGGGCACAGTCACCGCGACGGCGGCTGAGGCTTTTCACTATATTCTGCGCGAACCGCTCGGCGTCGTCGGATGCATCGTGCCGTGGAACTACCCGTTGCTGATGGCAGCGTGGAAAGTTGCTCCTGCGCTGGCCGCCGGGAATTCCGTTGTATTGAAACCGGCCGAACAGTCGCCTCTTTCAGCGCTGGTCATGGCCGAGCTGTTCGTTGAGGCCGGTGGTCCGCCGGGGGTGTTTAACGTCGTCAACGGCTTGGGTGAGGCGGCCGGAGCGGCCCTTGCGCTGCACGGTGACGTCAACAAGATCGCCTTCACCGGATCGACCGAGATCGGCAAGCTGATGCTGGTGTACGCCGGCCAGTCGAATATGAAGCGGGTCAGTCTGGAGTGCGGCGGAAAATCGCCACAGATCTTCCTGGCGGATCTGGAAGATCTCGATCGCGCCGTCAATTACGCCATCAACGGCATTTTCGGCAACATGGGCGAGGTGTGCAACGCCGGCTCGCGGCTGCTCGTCGACAAGCCGATCGCGGCGGCCTTCGTGGAGCGATTCGTCGAGCTCGGTCGCAACGCGTACCGGCCCGGCGATCCGCTCGATCCCCAGACGAACCTAGGACCGCTCGTAACCGCGAGTCACCGGGCGCGCGTCGTGTCGTACGTCGAGAAGGGCAGAGCGGAGGGTGCTCGGGTCGAGTTTGGCGGGGACGTGCCCGCGCTTGCGGGCAGCTACGTCAATCCGACGCTGTTCTCGCGCGTCGAGAACCGCATGACCATCGCGAGGGAGGAGATTTTCGGGCCGGTCGCGGCGGCGATTGAAGTCGATGGATTGCAGGATGCGCTGCGGGTGGCCAATGACTCAGTCTATGGCCTCGCCGCTTCGGTGTGGACGCGCGATCTGCGCAGCGCTCACGCCGCGGTCCGCGACCTGGAGGCGGGCGTGATCTGGGTGAACTGCTTCGACCACGGCGACATGACGCAGCCGTTCGGTGGCTATAAGCAGTCGGGCCAGGGCCGCGACAAGTGTCTTGAGAGCCTGCTGTCCTACACGCAGACGAAATCGGCGTGGATCCACTTGGGTACTGGCTGACAGGACCGATGGCAGCCATCGGGCGCGGTTGCCGGCTCCCGTCACGACTGCACCGTGGCGAGAGCCTCCCGCTCGGGCAGCTTCCGTGCGCGGCGCTGCGGCGGGCGGGATCGGACCCGTGAGCGACCCGATGCGCCCAGTGACCGGGTTTGCCTGAGACGGACGGCCCTTCGGCGGCTGTGGTTGGACGATCAGGCCCCGGAGCGCGTTCGGGGCGGCATGGCGCCCGGCGGGAGCGTAACCTGGGCACTGACGCATCCGGACAAGCGGATGGCGAAAATCGACGAGCCGCGGCGCAGGGCGGCGGTCATAGTACCCGCAGCGCGTTTTCGGCACGGTATTTCACTATGACCACTCAGGGTCCAGGCGAGCGGCGTTTTCCCACAGAAGCGGGTGCGGTGATCATCGGGCAGGGCGGCATCGTCGGCGCCTCGGTGGTGCACCATCTGCTCGAGCTCGGCTGGGACAACATCGTGGGTCTCGACAAATCGGCGATTCCCACCGATATCGGCTCGACCTCGCACGCTTCCGATTTCTGCTACATGACCAGCCACGACAAGATGTCGTGTCTGACCACGCTTTACAGCCGCGAGTTCTACGACCGCCTGGGGCATTACTGCCGCATCGGCGGCCTGGAAGTGGCGCGGGTCGGTGACGATGAACGCATGCAGGAACTGCAGCGCAAGGTGGGCTCCGGCAAGGCGTATGGAACGCGCGCGGAGATCATTTCAGCTTCGAAGGCGAAGTCCCTGTTCCCGCTGCTCGAGGAGCAGGCGATTCAGGGCGCGCTGTGGGATCCGGACGCCGGCCTGGTCGTGCCGCGCTCGCAGCGTGTCGCCGGAGTGCTGCTGGAGCGTGCCGTGGCGACGGGACGGCTGCAGACATTCGCGAATACCCCGGCGCTTTCAATCGACATCCACGACGGGCGCGTCTGCGGTGTCGAGACCCGCAAGGGCTACATCAAGACGCCGATCGTCATTCTGAGCACCGGTATCTGGGGACCGCTGCTGGCGGGCCGCAGCGGCTCGCCGCTGCCGCTCATGCCGTTCGAGCATCCACTGCTGTTTTTCGGGCCGTATACCGAGTTCGCCGGCACGGGCAAGGAGATCGGCTACCCGCTGCTGCGTGATCAGGGCAACTCGGCCTATCTGCGCGATACGGGGGACCCGACCACCTCGGAGGGCGGCCAGATCGAGTGGGGCTACTACGAGCAGGATAATCCGCGCATGGTGCATCCGCGCGAGATCGCCGAGCCCGGTGAGGCACGACTTTCGCCGTCCATGCGCGATATGGACATCGAGCAGGTGATGCGCGGCTACGAGCGGGCCACGGAGATCGTGCCGCTGCTCGGGGAACTGGGCTGGGATGCGAAGCGCTCCTTCAATGGCTTGATGTCGATCACGGTCGATGGCATGCCGCTGATCGGCGAGTCTCCGGAGGTCGGCGGGTTGTGGTTCGCCGAGGCAGTGTGGGTCAAGGATGCTCCGGGGATCGGCAAGGTGTTCGCCGATTGGCTGGTGAAAGGACGCACCGAGTGGGACTCCTTCAGCATCGATATCGCCCGCTTCTACCCAATGCAGAAGACGCCGGCGTACGTGCTCGGTCGCTGCACCGAGACAGCCAAGAAGGTCTACAACCCGCCGGTTCATCCGCGCGAGCCCTACCTGACCGGACGAGATCTGCGTCGGGGTCCGTTCTGGCCGCGTGAGAAGGAACTCGGTGGCTACTTCATGGAAGCGGCAGGATGGGAGCGCGCTCACGGCTACAAGGCCAATGAGCATCTGCTCGAAAAGTACGCCGCGCAGGTGCCACAGCGGCGCAATGAGTGGGACGCGCGGCATTTTTGGCCCGTCTCCAACGCCGAACAGCTTGCGATGAGCGAGAACGTGGGCATGGTCAACCTGTCCCACTTCGCCATCTACGATGTGAGCGGCGCCGATGCCGAGGCGTTGCTCGAATACCTTTCGGTCGCCAAGGTCGGCGGCTCCACGGCGCCGGGACGCGGCATCTATACCCACTTCCTTGATGAGCTCGGCGGGGTGCGTGCGGACCTCACGATCATCCGCCTTGATGCCTCGCAGTATCGAGTGGTGTGCGGTGGCGGCACCGGTCCGCGCGATCTGATGTGGATGAAGCGGATCCGCGCCGCGCGCAAGTTTCGCGCGGAGATTCACGATCGAACCGATGACATCGTGACGCTCGGTCTGTGGGGACCGAACGCCCGGCGCGCTCTGCAGGCGCTCGCTGATGAGCCCGAGGGTCTCTCCCACGAGAACTTCCCCTTCGCCACCGCCCGGCTGATCCGTGTGCGCGGCCTGCCGGTCTGGGCGTTCCGCATCTCCTACGTCGGGGAGCAGGGCTGGGAGCTGTACGTCTCGCCGAGCTACGGTCTGGCGCTCTGGGACATGCTCTATGAGCAGGGTGTGATGCCGGTCGGTATCGAGACGTACGCGAACACGCGGCGCATGGAGAAGAGCCTGCGGCTGCAAAACGCGGATTTGCTCACCGAATACAACCTGTACGAGGCCGGACTGTCGCGCGCGAAGATCAAGCCGGACGACTTTCACGGCAAGGCGGCCTACGTGACCCAGCGCGAGCGGCCGCGCCAGGCGGCGTACCTGTGCACCCTGAGCATGGTCGAGAACGTCGACCGTCAGGGTGTGGCGCGCTATCCGGTCGGTCAGTGGCCCATTCTGGACCGGCAGTCCGGCGAAGTGCTCATCGACGAGCTGGGCCGGCGCTCCATCACCACCAGCATTGCGTATGGACCGTCGGTCGGGAAAAATCTCGCCCTCGGCTATCTGCCGGAGCGCTACGCGCAGGAGGGACAGATCCTGGCGATGGAGTACTTCGGCGAGCGGTATCCGCTGCGCGTCGAGGCCGTGGGCCAGCGTGCACTCTACGATCCGCAGAACGAGCGTCCGAAGTCCTGATCCGCGGCACGGCCGGCCTCATGGTGGCCGGCCGTAGCCGCTCGGAAATTTTCCCGTCCTCAATTCGCCGCAGGCCGGCCCGGCTCTATGTCATCACGCGCCGAGCGCGCCCCTTGGTGCGGATCATGTGTTGAGCCGCGCAGGGGGCTGCGGTGGCACCGTCTCGTGAGGCCGTTGCCCGCTTAGGCCCCAAGTTCTGCGGAGGCGAGTGCCAGGTACTTCGAGACGTAGTCGGCGAACGATCGCCAGACCTCGATGCGGAAGCGATGCTCCTCGGTACGCCACAGTACGATTTCTGCCTTGGCGAACACCGTGCGTGTGCACATGCCGATCGGGAAGGCGCTCGGGTGCAGATCGAGTGGACTTCCGCTGTTCAGCAGAATCGCGGCGCGTTCCCCGGCAACCTCCAGCGCAATCTGGCGGTGGCTGACGTCGACCAGGGCGTGCGGCATCTCGCTGAGCGCAGCCTCCAGACGCGCCGCCACATCGGCGTGCGCCTCGGCGGGGGCAATGAGCAGTCGCTCATCGGGTCCCAGCCACAACGCCGCGGTGGCCTGTTGTGCCGCAGCCCGGCAGGCGCGCTCGATATCGGGCAGTCCAAGGGCGGCCGTCGCCGCATTCAGGGCCTTAGGCGCGCCGCGCAAGGTCCAGCGCGAAGCCGCAGGCAGTGTCCGAACCAGCGCACTGGGGGCGACGGCGGGGCCCTTGCGGGCCGCGGTGAAATTAGCCATGGAGGCGGGCTCCCTGCGGGTCGTAGAACACCGGTGAGCTGACCTCTACCGGCTCGGGCTGCTGGTCCGCGACCACGTACAGCCTCTCGCCCATGCGGGCGCGTCCCCCGCGCACCAGCGCCAGGGCGATGGAGCGCCCGAGGGCAGGGCTGAAATACGATGATGTCACGTGACCGATGGGGCGCTGCGGAGCGCCTGTGGGCATCGTGGCGAAGATCTGCGCGCCTTCCTCGAGCACGACGTGCGGGGTGTTCGTCAGCAGACCGACGAACTGCTTGCGATCGATTGCCTGCATGGACGGTCGCTCCAGCGCACGTTTGCCGACGTAGTCGCTCTTGTTCTTGCCGATCGCCCAGGCGAGCCCCGCATCGTGCGGCGTGACCGTGCCGTCGGTATCCTGGCCGACGATGATGTAACCCTTCTCGGCACGCAGGACGTGCATCGCTTCGGTGCCGTAGGGGGTAATGCCGTGCGCCTGGCCGGCCGCATAGACGGCCTCCCAGATGCTCTGCCCATAGTCCGCGGGCACGTTGATCTCAAAGCCCAGCTCGCCGGTGAAGCTCACCCGGAACAGGCGCATGGGCACCCCGCCGATGCGGCCGTGAGCGACGCTCATGTGTGGCAGAGCGCTGTCGGACAGATCGATGCCCTCGACCAGTCCGGCGAGAACGTCACGCGATTTCGGGCCCTGCACGGCGATGACGGCCCATTGCTCGCTGGTCGAGGTCAGCCAGCACTCGAGTTCGCGCCATTCGGTCTGCAGGTAGTCCTCCATCAGTGCCAGCACCGCGGCTGCGCCACCGGTCGTGGTGGTCACGTGGAAGCGATTGGCTGCGACGCGTGCCACCACGCCGTCGTCCATGATGAATCCATCGTCGCGCAGCAGAATGCCGTAGCGGCACCGCCCGACCGGCAGATTGGCCCAGGAGTTGATGTACAGCCGGTTCATGAATTCCGCGGCGTCCTTGCCGACGACCTCGATCTTGCCGAGGGTCGAGGCATCGAACAGGCCGCAGCCATTGCGTACCGCGGTGCACTCGCGTTGAACGGCGGCGTGCATGCTCTCGCCGTTGCGCGGGAAGTAGCGGGTGCGCTTCCACAAGCCGACGTCTTCGAATACCGCCCCGTGCCCGACGGCCCAGTCGTGCGTCGGCGTGGTCCGGACCGGATCGAACAGCTCACCGCGTGTGTACGCGGCGAAGCTGCCGAAAGTTACGGGCGTAAAGGGCATACGGAACGTGGTCAGGCCGACTTCGGGGACCGACTTGCCAATCGCACCGGCCACAATCGCCAGGGCGTTGAGATTGGAGGTCTTGCCCTGGTCGGTGGCCATTCCGGTCGTCGTGTAGCGCTTGACGTGCTCTATCGAACGGAATCCCTCGTGTGCGGCGAGCGCCAGATCCTTCGAGGTGACATCGTTCTGCCAGTCCACGAATGCCTTGACGACGGGCTTGCCGGGCGGTTGGGTGAGTGCACCGATGATTCCGGCGTACTCGCCGGCCTGCGCCTGCGGCGCTGATCCGTCCGGTGGGGCGAGCCCGGCTGCGCGTGCCGCGGCACCTCGGCCATCCGCAACGGCAGCCTGCAGTGAGAAGACCCCGCGGCAGGCGCCGGCGCAGAGCGTTTTTTCGGCCGGCTCTGCCGGCAGGAAAGTCTGCTGCGATGTGTCCCAGGCGAGCTTGCCGCGCGACTGCGAGAACAGGTGCACGCTTGGGGTGTAACCGCCGGACATCAAGACCGCATCGCAGGCGATGCGCTGGACCGCGCCGTGCGTGCCACCCGAGGCATCGAGTGCCTGTACGCGCAGTGCCTTGACCCGGCTCCAACCGTCTGTGCCGACGACGGTCGCGTGGTTGAGCACGTGCAGCCCGGCCTGACGGGCGGCATTCGGCAGCCGCCCCTCGGACTTCGAGCGAACATCGATGATGGCGGCAATCTCGACGCCGGCAGCATGCAGGTCGAGTGCGGCCTGGTAGGCGGCGTCACACGCGGTGACCAGCGCAGCGCGTCGGCCCGGCAGGACCCCATAGCGGTTCAGGTAGGTCCGTGCGGCGCCGGCGAGCATGATTCCCGGACGGTCGTTGCCCGGAAAAACCAGCGGCCGCTCGATCGCCCCGGTGGCGAGCACAACTTGCTTGGCCCGCACCTGCCAGAGTCGCTCGCGCGTTTCGCCCACGCGGGGCGAGGCGAGGTGGTCGGTCAGCCGCTCGGCCAGACCAACGAAGTTGTGCGGAAAATACCCGAACGCAGTGGTGCGCGGGAGCAGCGTCACGTTTGGACGGGCCGCAAGCTCATCGATGCTCTCGGCAAGCCATTGCTCGGCGGGCTTGGCGTCGATCGATGTCGCCTTGGCATTGGCGTCGGCGAGCAGAGAGCCGCCGAATTGCGGCTGCTCATCGCAGAGTATCACGCGTGCGCCGCTTACGGCCGCAGCCCTCGCGGCCGCAAGACCCGAGGGCCCCGCGCCTACGATCAGGACGTCGCAATGCGCGAATCGACTGCCATAGGTGTCCGGGTCCGCCAGCTCGGGGGCGCGTCCGAGGCCTGCCGCCGCGCGAATCTTCGGTTCGTACAGTGAGCGCCAGGCGCGACGCGGCCACATGAAGGTCTTGTAGTAAAAGCCGGCAGGAATGAACGGGGAGAGCAGACTGTTGATCGCCCCGACGTCAAAGCGCAGGCTGGGCCAGCGGTTCTGGCTGATCGCATCGAGTCCCGCGTACAGCTGCACTTCCGTGGCGCGCAAGTCAGGCGTGACGCGTGCGGCATCGCGGCGAACCGTGACCAGCGCGTTCGGCTCCTCGGGACCGGCGCTGATGATGCCGCGCGGGCGATGATATTTGAACGAGCGTCCGACCAGATGTACCCCGTTGGCGAGCAGCGCAGAGGCGAGCGTGTCGCCCTCGAACCCACTGTACTCGCGGCCGTCGAACGTAAAGCACAGCTCACGCTCACGGTTGATCCGGCCACCGGCCGTCGTACGCCAGGGCTGGCTCATGCGTGGACACCTTTTGCGTGGGCCGGCGGCTGCTGGCCCACCTCGTAGGTGGCCAGGAACCGATCGGTGGTCGTATCGCGCAGCGCATTGAAAAAGCGGCCGCAGCCGTGCGTATGGCGCCAGCGCTCGGCATGGACACCTTTTATATTGTCTCGCTGGTAGAGGTAGTCGGCCCATTGCTGATCCGAGCAGGCGCGCGGATCGGCGGGCCGGGCAACGTGCGCCTGGCCGCCGTACACAAATTCCGGCTCGGGGCGCTCGCCACAGTAGGGACAGTTGATCAACAGCATGAAGGTACGCTCTAGTGGGCGACCGCGGCGGCAGCGGCCTCGTCGATCAGCTCGCCGTCACGGAATCGTTCAATGGTGAAAGGGGCATTGATGGGGTGCGGTGCATCGTTCGCGACCGTCCAGGCCAGCAGGTGCCCGGCGCCCGGGGTGGCCTTGAAGCCGCCGGTGCCCCAGCCGCAGTTGACGTACAGCCCGGGCACCGGTGTCTTGGCGATGATCGGAGACCGGTCGGGTGTCACATCGACGATGCCTCCCCAGTTGCGCAGCATGCGCAGCCGGCGAAACATCGGGAACAGCTCGCAGATGGCCTCGAGGGCGTGCCGGCTGATGTGCAGCCCGCCGCGCTGGGTGTAGGAGGTGTAGGCATCGGTGCCGGCGCCGATCACCATCTCGCCCTTGTCCGACTGGCTGATGTAGGCGTGGATCGTGTTCGACATCACGACGCACGGAAAGATCGGCTTGACCGGCTCGGAGACGAGGGCCTGCAAAGGATAGCTCTCGAGCGGCATCTGTACGTCAACCATGCGCATGAGCACACTGGTGTGTCCGGCGGCCGAAACGCCGATGCGCGGCGCTCGGATCACTCCACGGCTGGTCTGGATGCCGGCCACCGCGCCATTGCTGTCGCGAAGAAATCCGGTGACCTCGCAGTTCTCGATGATGTCGACGCCGAGCGCATCAGCGGCGCGGGCGAACCCCCAGGCTACTGCGTCAT
>JAKBBE010000106.1 GCA_021826035.1 Pseudomonadota bacterium
AGGCGTCGCTGGCGACGGAGTCGTTCATCTCCGCCGCGTCGTTCCAGGAAACCACTCGCGTGCTGACCGAAGCGGCGGTGCGTGGCCTGGAGGACGATCTGCGCGGGTTGAAGGAAAACGTCATCGTCGGCCGTCTCATCCCGGCCGGTACGGGCTTCGCGACGCATGCCTCGCGGCGGCGTAGGAACGAGGGAGTGGGCCGGCGCAGCTTCATGGAAGTCGGCGGCGGTATCCCGGAGTCCGATGACAGCAGTGCCAGCGAGGAGCCGGAAACGTCGGCCGGCTGAGCCGAGCAGCAGGGCCGCGGGTGGCGCACGGGTGCCACCGGGCGGCTGAACGCACAGGGCCGGCGCAGGCGAGAGCTTGCGCCGGCCTTCTCGTTATGGCGGTGCCCGTTTCAACGGGCGGAGCTCGGCGCCGCCGCCGTGGGGGTGCGGTGCCGCCGGCGCGCGATGCGTCGAGCACTTGCGCTGGTGACGGACCACAGGGTCTGGAAGATCAGCCATGCGCAACCGGCGAACACGACGGCAAACAGCAGCGCCGGGCCGGAGAGACCGAAGGTGGGCACCCAGGCCGACGCGGTCGCGCGCAGCAGGGCGGGATCGGGGTGCAGCGCCAGATACCACACTTGGTGATAGAGACTGCCGTGCAACGCGGCCATCTCGTCGCGCAGCTGCTGCACGGAGTGCACGAGCTGTTCGATCACGGCGCCCTCGGCATGGATGGGCGCGACCGGGCTTGCCAAGTGATACGCGATCAGTGCGTGCAGGTGGCCGCCGAAGAACTGATCGGCGATGTTCTGCCAGGGGGCGAGGTCGAGTCGTGCCTGATCCAACCGTCCGCCGAGGCGCTGGCGATATTGCGCGAGAAACCCCGGCACCAGTCCCCCGGTGACGATGGCGCAGACGAGCAGTAATCGATCGATCAGTCCCCGCACGATGAACATCGATCAGCCTCCTCGGCGTCCCGAGGGCGCCGTTTCCACGGTGATGCCGCAGCCGGCGGCGTGGCCGTCACGCACGCCCGGTGCGCAGGGCTGCGGGTTCGCCCGCAGCCGCGGGGACGGTTCGATCCGGCGTTCAAGCCCCCCACTTGAGGGTAGGGCCACGAGGATGGCGGGCGCCGAGTGGCGGCCGGAATCGGTGTGCGCACCTCCCGCAGCGTGCCCCGCGCGCACCGAGGGTCCCGGACCGGGTTCATACCGCGTCAGCGCCATCGCTCTCCTGGGCGGAGGCCGCGGTGACGGACCACGTCAGATCCCAGGCCCACACGGCCATCTCCGCCGCCCCGGAGTGGCTCAGCGGGTCCGCAGCGGCGACCGCTTCGGCTTCCGCCAGCGAATCGGCGCGGATGACGTAGGCGCCCCCGGACTGATCCAGGAAGGGGCCGTGTGCGGCGAGTCGCCCGCGGATCCGCAGGGCCTCGAGATAGGCGCGATGCGGTGGCAGGACCTCCGCATCGAAATCCGGTGTGCGCAGCGCCAGGATCAAAAAATGCATCAGCGCGTCTCCGTGGGTTGCCGACCTGCGCCGAATCTGGAGTGGGACGCTGCGGCCGCCCGCCGAACCGAACGGCAGGTTCGTCCTGCCGCGTGCCCGTGCGGCGACGGAAGCGCCCGCCCAGAGGTGACCCAGCGACGAGTCTACCGGGTTCGCCACAGCGCGTGGCGAACGCCCGAGCCGCAGGGACGGCGCACCGACTCTCCATTGCAGTGCGAGGTCCGTCATTGCCTTGTTCGGGGGGCGCTGGTATTCTTTATGCAAATGCGAATCAGTCTTATTTGTATCCTCTCAACCCAGCCGTAATACGGCCACACCGGCGCCGGTCGGGGTACGGCCCCGGTCGTCCCACGGCGTAGATCTGGCCCAGGTGAAGCTCGATGGATCCGACCGCTCGCAACCACGCCGTTTCTCCGACCCGCGCGGCACTGCCCGGCTGGAAGCTGTTTCTGGCGGTGATGGGGCCGGGACTGGTGGTCATGCTGGCCGATACCGACGTGGGCAGCATCATCACCGCTGCGCAGAGCGGCGTGCAGTGGGGCTACCGGCTGCTGCTGCTGCAACTGCTGCTGATTCCGGTGCTGTTCGTGGTGCAGGAGCTTACCGTGCGCCTCGGCATCTTCACCGGCCAGGGCCACGGCGAACTGATCCGCAAGACCTTCGGCACCGGCTGGGCGTGGTTGTCGGTGTGCGGCCTCGGGGTGGCGACGCTCGGCGCCTTGGTCACGGAATTCTCCGGTGTCGCCGCCGTCGGGGAGCTGTTCGGTGTCCCGCGCGCGCTCAGCCTCGCGCTGACGGTCGCGGCGCTGCTGACGATCGTGCTCACCGGCAGCTACCGCCGCGTCGAGCGCGTGGCGATCGGGCTCGGGCTGTTCGAGTTCGCGTTCTTCTTCATTGCCTGGCGCGCCCATCCGCACGGTGGCGCGATGGCGAGCGGTCTGCTGCACATGCCGCTCGGCAACGATGACTACCTGTACCTGGTGGCCGCCAATATCGGCGCGGTCATCATGCCGTGGATGATTTTCTACCAGCAGTCCGCCGTGGCGGACAAGAAGCTTCAGCCGCACCATTACCGACACGCCCGCCTCGATACGGCGATTGGCTCCGTCATCACCCAGGCGGTCATGGCGGCGATCCTGATCGCTGCGGCCGCCACGATCGGCACGCTGCACAGGCAAGCCAGTCTGAACTCGATCGGCGACATCACCCAGCTGCTGGTGCCGTTCCTTGGCGTCGATGTCGGCCGGGTCGTGTTTGGACTCGGCACGATCGGCGCGGCGTTGGTGGCGGCGATCGTTGCCTCGCTGGCGAGCGCCTGGGGGTTCGGCGAGGTCACTGGCTATCGGCACTCGCTCGAGCACCATCCGCTCGAGGCTCCATGGTTCTACGGCATCTACGCAGCGGCGGTGATCGGTGGGGCGGTGCTGGTGGATCTCGCCCCGAATCTCGTCGAGCTCAATATCGGCGTGGAAGTCATGAATGCGCTCATGTTGCCGCTGGTGCTGGGGTTTCTGGTGGCGCTCGCCTTCCGCGCGCTGCCGGCGGAGCATCGGCTCAAGGGTCTCTACGCCTGGGTGGTGGTGGCGATTGCGGTGCTCACCGCCGGGCTCGGCGTCTATGGCGGGATCACCGGCACCCGCCTCCTTTGAGCCGCGGCGGACCGCTGCGCCGCATTCCCATGCGGCCTCGGGGTGAACGGCGCTTCTCATACCTCGCACCGCGAGGTATAGTCCCTCGATGCCCGAGCGTGAACCGACCCTGATGAGTGGTGTTCCGGAGCTGGTGCTGCTGCGGTTGCTGGCACAGCGCGAGATGTACGGCTATGACATCGCCCGCGCTCTGAAGCTGCTCAGCGACGAGGCGCTCAGCCTCGGCGAGGGCGTGTTGTATCCGGCACTGCATGCGCTCGAGGCGCGCGGCCTGCTGCGCTCACGACCGCGGCAGGTCGAGGGCCGAACGCGAATCTATTACCAGGCGACGCCCAAGGGCTGCCGGCGGCTCGCACGGCTCACCGCGAACTGGCGTCGCATGAGCGACGGAGTGGAGCGCATTCTGGGAGCACACCATGACTGAGCGTCGATTTCTTGCGCTGCAGCGCGCACTGATCGGGCGCGGTGTCGCCGTGCGGCACGCGCGGCGGGCAGCGCTCGAACTGCAGTCGCACTTCGAGCAGCTGCGCGAGCAAGGACTCGAGCACGGCGCTGTGCCGGCCGAGGCGGAACGCCGCGCGCACGAAGCGCTGGGCGGGGACGGGGTGCTCCTCGAGCGCTATGCGGGCCGCGAGGAACTGAAGACCTGGCTGTGCCGCTGGCCGCTGCTGTGTGTCTTCGGACCGCTCGCGAGCTTCGCCGTGGCGTGCATCTCGCTCATGGCGCTGCTGGTGTTGGCGCTGAATGCGCCGCGCCTGATGGGGTATCACTACACGGTACCGCTACTGGCCGCCACGGCCGTGAACTCCACGGTCAAGGTGGCCATGCTGTGGGTGTTGCCGGTGACCGTAGCGGCGCTGTTCGGCGTGCGGGCCTGTGGTCGCCCGGTTCCGGTGAGCGGACTGATCAGCGGGGTGCTGTTGGCGTGTTTCGCGGCCCGACTGATGAACGTCGGGCTGATGCTCCCGGTCGCGGGGCACCTCGGCAGTGCGTCGATGGGCTTGCAGTTCGCATTCTCGACCGTCGCGAACGAACTGACGCGGGCCCTCATCACGACCGCAGTGGCGCTCGCGCCCTATTTCCTGCTGCGGCATCGTCCGGTGACGACCCTCTCGCAGCACGGCTGAGCGGCCCCATGCGCACCGAGCCTCACCGGCTCGGACTGCGGCGCAGTGTCGCGGCCGCACTGGTACTGGCGCTGCATGCGGCACTGATCGGCATCCTGTTGGCCCGGCATGCCCCGCCGCCTCGGCGGCGCCTGGGTCCGGTAGTTGAGCGGTTGGATCTGCTGCCGCACTGCTGCCGCGCAATCGCGCCCCGACCCCGATCGTGCCGCGCCGAGGCGGCGCTGCGGTGCGTGCTCAGACGCGCCTGCCTCCCGCAATCCGGTGGTTCGCCGCGCTACGGCACGTGGCCCGGTCCATCGACGCACGTCGCGCAGCGCCTGCGGTGGCCATCGGCTTTCCTCGCACGGATCCCTTTCATCAGGCGCCACGCAGGCGTTCCTGGGACGGATGGAACAGGGCCGCGACGCACCGCATCCAGAGGCTGCGATCCGGCGGCTTCGCGGTCACGCTCAACGATCATTGTGCGATCGATTTTGAGCCGCTCCCTATCATCGGTTGTGCCTTGGGCAAGATCTCTGTGCCGGGGGATCTGTTCAAACACATGCGCCCTCGGTCGGCCGGTGGCCTGCCTTAGGACTTACTTGATTTAACCAGCCAGAACAGACCGGTCTCGAGCACGAAGCTCCCGTCCGCCTCGAGCGCGAGCGCTTCCTGTACCTCGCGCGGTGCACCGCTCTGCAGCGCACGGATTGCCGCCACCGAGGTCTCGGGCGTGCGCATGCGCGCCACCCACGAGGCGAACTCGATGCGCACGGGCCACTGCCGATATTCGAGTTCGGTGAGCCCGGCCCCGGCGAGCAGTTGACGCCATTCGCGTAACGAGCGGTTGCGCACGTGGGACGGATCGCGCAGCAGCTCCATCGCTTGAAAGTGCGTATCCACGAGCGGGTCCTCGGGTGCGACGACATCGATGATGAGCGCATGACCCCCGGGCTCGAGCACTCGACTCATCTCCTGCACAGCGGCCGGCAGGCGCGTCCAGTGATGCGCGCTGTAGCGGGTGCCTACGAGCGCGAAGCTCTCCGGCGCAAAGGGCAGCGACTCGGCACTGCCGCAGCGCACCTCGATCCGGCTGAACCCGCGCGCCGCAGCGCCACGCGTCACGGCCGCGAGCATGTTCGCGGACGGGTCGAGCGCCACGACGTGCCCGACGTGCGGGGCGATTGCAAAAGACAGATGGCCTGCACCGCAGCCGACGTCGAGCGCCCGCTGCAGGCCGCCGGCGCACTGTCCAAGGAGCCCCTGGACGTGCTCCAGATCGGGACCGGCCGCATGCACCGCGCTGAGCAGGTACGCCTCGGCGCGCGGATCGAACTGAGTGTGCACGGTCTGTTCGTGAGAACGCATGGCCAATCTCCGCCCGCGGTGACCGGGTCAGTATGCGCGCGAGGTATCCTGGTACAAGACTGCTGCGGATACTATTACCAATACCACCCCGATCCTGGCGGTCCCCATGACTTCACACGCACCGCGGGGCGATTCCCGGCGGGCGCTCGAGCCGTCCCTCGGCGCCTTTCTGCGGGCGCAGCGCGAGCGGCTGCGCCCCGAATCGTTTCAGTTCCCACGCGGCCGGCGCAGAGCTCCGGGATTGCGCCGCGAGGAGGCCGCGCAGCTGTGCGGCATCAGCGTCACCTGGTACACGTGGATCGAGCAGGGGCGGACGAAAGCGATTTCGCACGAGACGTTGCACGCCATCGCCGACGGGCTGCGCCTCTCGCGGGCCGAGCGGGCGTACCTGTTCGAGCTCAGCGGCCGGACCGATGCTCTGGCGCGGCCCGAGCCACCCGATCCACGGCCGCTGCTGGCACTGGTGCGCGCCGTGCGCACGCCGGCGTATGTGATCGATCGGCACTGGGACGCGCTCGCCTGGAACCGGCCGGCGGCGCAGCTGTTCATGGACTGGCTCGGCCGGCGCGGGGAGCGCAACCTGCTGCGCTACGTGTTCCTCGATGCGCGGGCGCCGCAGTTCATCCCCGAGTGGCCCGAGCGCGCCGAGCGGCTCGTGGCCGAGTATCGCGCCGACACGGCCGGCCGCGAGGATGACCCGGTGCATCTGGAGCTGGTGCGTACGCTGGCACAGGCGAGCCCGGTGTTTACCGCCGCCTGGCGTTCCCAACAGGTCCTGGCACGCGAGGGCGGGGTACGGAACTTTCAGCATCCGCGGCGCGGGCGCTGCCAATACGAGCAGTACACGTTGCGGCCGGCGCTCGATCCGGCCCTGAAACTCACGGTGCTCGTTCCGCGGCCCTGAGTCCGGTGGCGGTTGCCTGGGCGGCCTGCCCGTGCCAGCCTTGGACTTTCGCGTGCTGTTCAGGAGGAGCGTGATGGCGAACGATTCCGCAGCGCCCCGAGGGGCGCTTCCCACCCGGGCGCTGGGTCAGACGGGCATGGACATCACCCGCGTCGGGTTCGGCGCGTGGGCGGCCGGTGGCAGCGAATGGGGGGCCGTGGATGATGCGGACTCGGTCCGCGCCATCCGTCACGCGCTCGAGTGCGGAATCAATTGGATCGACACCGCCCCGATTTACGGTTTCGGGCACTCCGAGGAGATCGTGCGACGGGCGCTGCGGGGGATGGCCGCCACCGATCGGCCCTACGTGTTCACCAAGTGCGGCCTGGTCTGGGACGAGCAGCGGCCGGCAGCGGCCCCGCGGCGGGTGGGCGCGGCGGAGAGTCTGCGCTGCGAACTCGATGCCTCACTGCGCCGTCTCGGGGTCGAACGCATCGACCTGTACCAGGTGCACCGCCCCGCGGATGACACCGACCTCGAGGTGTACTGGGAGACGCTGCTGGCCTTCCAGCGGGCCGGCAAGATCCGCGCCGCGGCGCTCTCGAATCATTCGGTCGCGCAGCTCGAGCGGGCCGAGCGGATCGGGCACGTCGCGTCGCTCCAGCCGCCGTTCTCCGCGATCCGTCGCGAGGAGGCCGCCGAGATCGAGTGGTGCCGGACGCACGACACCGCGGTCATCGTGTACAGCCCGATGCAGGCCGGTCTGCTCACCGGCGCATTCACCGCCGAGCGGGCGCGGACCCTGCCCGCCAATGACTGGCGCAGCCGCGATCCGTACTTTGCCGGTGAGGCGCTTGAGCGCAACCTGGCATTCGTCGAGGCGCTCAAGCCCATCGCGGCGCGCCGCGGCGTCAGCCTCGGTGCGCTCGCGGTGGCGTGGGTGCTCGCCTGGCCGGGTGTCACCGGCGCCATCGTCGGGGCCCGCACCGCGCAGCAGGTCGACGGTTGGATCGACGGGGCGACCGTGACGCTCAGCGGCGAGGAGCTCGAGCAGATCGCCGCGGCCCTCGAGCGCACCGGCGCCGGCAGCGGGCCGGTTCGCCCGCGCTGAGCCGGCAGGTTCCCGGCTCCCGGCCGGCCGCGCCGACCGGGCAATGGCCGCCGGCGGGCGACCGTGGCGCAACAGATTTGACGGAGTGCGGACATGAAATGCATCCGATTCCATGAACACGGCGGACCTGAAGTGCTGCGCGTGGAGGATCTGGAAATCACCCGGCCGGCGGCCGGCGAAGTCCAGGTGCGCCACACGGCGATCGGCCTGAACTACATCGACGTGTATGACCGCACGGGCCTGTACCCCGGCGAGCTGCCCGGCTGTCCGGGGCGCGAGGCCGCCGGCGTCATCACGGCGCTGGGTCGCAACGTGCGGGGGTTCCGGGTCGGCGATCGCGTGGCGTACGTGCACTCCGCTCCCGGTGCCTACTGCGACGTGCGCAACCTTCCGGCGGCGCGCGTGGTGAAAATCCCCAAGGGCATCGCCGAGGAGCAGGCCGCAGCTCTGATGCTGAAGGGACTGACCGCGCAGTTCCTGCTCCGCCGTACGCACCGCGTGCAGCGCGGGGAGACGATCCTGGTGCATGCCGCCGCCGGCGGAGTCGGCCTGCTGCTCACCCAGTGGGCCAAGGCGCTCGGCGCCCAGGTCATCGGCGTCGTCGGCAGCGACGCGAAAGCCGAGTTGGCGCGCACACACGGCTGCCGGCACGTGCTGCTCTCGGGGCACGGTGCGCTCGCACCGCAAGTGCGCCGCCTGACCCGCGGCGCCGGCGTCGCGGTGGTCTACGATTCGGTCGGGCGGGACACGTTCATGGATTCGCTCGATTGCCTGCGTCCTCTCGGTCTGATGGTGAGCTTCGGCAATGCCTCCGGGCCCGTGCCGCCGATCGCGCCGCTCGAGCTCAGCCGCCGCGGCTCGCTGTTCCTGACCCGCCCGACGCTGTTCCATTACCTGGCCGGCCGCGAGCAGCTCGATGCCGCCGCGCGCGAACTGTTCGCGGCCGTCAAGAAGGGCGTGTTGCGGGTGCGGATCGGGCAGCGGTATCCGCTCACGGAGGCGGCTGAGGCGCATCGTGACCTGGAGGCGCGCCGTACGACCGGCTCGACGGTGTTGATTCCGTGACGCTGCTGCGCACGGGCGGCCCGCGCCGGGCGGATCGCCACGGTGCGGGGCCAGCCGCCGGGCGCGGCGGTTACACCCCGTCCGGATCCAACAGCGCGAGCGTCCGCGGGTCGTCGACTCCGTTGAAGTATCGCTCGAGCGCCGCGCGGAACACCGAACCGTAGCGCGGGTCCTGCACACGGCGCGCCGCACGCTCGAACAGCGTCATGCTGGAGTGAAATTTCAGATGATCGGGATAGGGGAATACGGTCTCGATCGGGATGCCGACCCATGCAGTGACCGCGGCGGTGCACTCGGCGAGCCGCTCGCCGAGGACCGGGTGCTGCAGGTAGCGGACCGCCTCATCCAGCGAGACGATGCCGTAGTGCTGCGCCCTCGGGCTCGAGCCGAGGGCGCGCAGCTGTGGAAATACGAACCACATCCAGTGGGTTGTTTTGCGGCCCGCCGCCAGTTCGGCGCGGACCTGTTCGATGAGCGGCGCCTGCGCGCGTACGAAGCGCTCGAGCTCATCGTGGCTGCACGGTGCCGCGGGGCGCATCGTGCAGCGCGCCGAGTCACATGCGCGCGGCGACCGTGGCCCAGCGGTGTCGCCGCAGGCGAGCCTGCAGCCACTGCTTGACGCGCAGCGCATCGGCGGTGCGGGTGTACTTGCCCCACGAGTGCATCAGCACCATGACGATGTCGTGGTGATCGATGTACGTATCGAGCACCAGGCATTGTCCGGCTGGATCGGTAAACCCGGTCTTCTGCACCACGATGTGCCACCAGCGGTCCCGGACCAGCGGGTCGGTCGGGTAGTACGGCAGCCGCCAGCGGCCGTCGCGAATCGTGTAGCCCGGGCTCGTCGAGTAGC
>JAKBBE010000107.1 GCA_021826035.1 Pseudomonadota bacterium
CGAAGAAAGGCCGCGTCGTGGTCGGCTTTCGCGAACGCAGCGCGCCTTACGTCGCGGACGTGCATCACTGCGAGGTGCTCGCGCCCCCGGTGAGCGAGTGGATCGAGCCGCTCGCCGAGCTCATCGGGGCGCTCGAGATCCGGCAACAGCTGCCGCAGATCGAAGTGGCGGTGGCGGACAACGTCACCGCGCTGGTGCTGCGGGTGCTCGCGCCGCCCTCGGCGGCCGACCGGGAGCGGTTGCACGCGTTTGCCGCACGTCACGGCGCGCGCATCTACCTGCAGCCGGGCGGGCTCGAGAGCATCGAGCCGCTCGAGCCGGGCGCATCGAGCGAGCCGCTCTTCTACGCGCTGGCGCAATTTGACCTGCGACTGGAGTTCCAGCCGAGTGATTTCGTGCAGATCAATGGCCCGATCAATCGCGCGCTGGTGGCACAGGCGGTCGAGCTGCTCGCGCCGGCACCGGGCGATGCGGTACTCGATCTGTATTGCGGACTCGGCAACTTCACGCTGCCGCTCGCCCGCTCGGGGGCGCACGTAGTCGGGGTGGAGGGCGAGGCGGCATTGATCGAACGGGCGCGCACGAACGCGGCGCGCAACGGCATCACCACCGCACAGTTCCACGTGGCGGATCTGTCCGTCGCACCCGACCCGCAGGTGCCCTGGCTGCGCGGCGCGTACCGGCATGTGTTGCTCGATCCGCCGCGAGTCGGCGCCCGCGAAGTACTCGGCACGGTCGCGGCGCTGCGGCCGCAGCGCGTGCTGTACATTTCCTGCCATCCGGGCAGTCTCGCCCGCGACCTCGGCATCCTGGTGCACGAGCACGGGTTTACGCTCGAGGCCGCCGGCGTCATCGACATGTTTCCGCACACCGGACATGTCGAGTCGCTGGCATTGCTGTCCGGACCGTGAGGAGCACACCGATGACCCTCGGCCCGCTGATGATCGATCTGACCGGAACGGCGCTGACGGACGAGGAGCGCACCTTGCTCGCCCATCCGCTCGTCGGCGGGGTGATTCTCTTCACGCGCAACTACGTCGAGCCGCAACAGCTGACCGATCTGGTGCAGGCCATTCACGCGCTGCGCACCCCGAGGCTCTTAGTCGCGGTCGATCATGAGGGCGGTCGGGTCCAGCGATTCCGCCCGGGGTTCTCGGCGCTGCCGGCGGCCCGGCGCATCGGCCGCCAGTTCGATCTCGAGCCGCGCGCCGCTCTTGTGCTCGCCCGGGAGATGGGGTGGCTCATGGCCGCCGAGCTCGCCGCCTGCGGAATCGATCTGTCGTTCGCCCCGTGCGTGGACATCGATTACGGCGTGAGTTTCATTACCGACCGGGCCTTCCACAGCCGCCCGGAGGCGGTCAGCTCGCTCGCCGGCGCCTACGCCCACGGCATGCGCGAGGCCGGGATGGCGGCGACCGCCAAGCATTTTCCGGGTCACGGGGCGGTCACGGCCGACTCGCATGCGCAACTGCCGCTCGACCGGCGCGAGTGGGCCGACCTTGACGGTGACCTGATGCCGTACCGGCGCCTGATCGCCAATGGTCTGCCGGCGGTGATGGTGGGGCACCTGCTGTTCCCGGCGGTGGATGCGGCGCCGGCGAGTTTCTCGCCCCGCTGGATCGGGGAGGTCCTGCGCGGGGAGCTCGGCTTCCAGGGCGCGGTGTTCGCCGATGATCTGTCGATGGGCGGCGCGGTGGCCTATGGCGGGGTGCTCGAGCGGGCCGCGCGCGCGCTCGCCGCCGGCTGCGACATGCTGCCGGTGTGCAACGACCGCGCGGCGGTGCAGCAGCTGCTGGCCGGACTGAAGGTGACGCCCGCGCCGGCGTCCGCGGTGCGTCTGGCCCGTCTGCACGGCCGTGAGCATCTCGATGCGGTGGCGCTTCGGGCCTCGCGGCGCTGGCGCGAGGCGCAGGCGCTGCTGGCGGCCTGCACGGCCGCGCCGTTGCTCGAACTGGATCCCACCCAGCCCTGAAGCGCACGCGGGTGACAACTGTCACCCGCGTGCGGTGACGCATCGCACTGGGTTGCCGCCGTGCGAGGCGCGATGCTGCGTGCATGTCGCGGATTTACCTCGCCCTTGTGCTGCCGTAGAATGCGCTCACCGAGCCACGCGTTTGGTTCCGACCGGTCGGGGGACCGAGAGGAAAATGAGGGCGATGGAGGATGTCGGCCAACGTGGATTCGAATAACAACAATCAGCTGTTGGGTCAGCTCAAGATTGATCGCAGTCAACGCGAGGCGGTGCACGCCCCGCGCACGCTGTGGATCGCGCTCGGTGCGCTGCTCGCGCTGGCGTTGCTCGGTGCACTCGGGTACTTCCTGCTCTCCCGGCCGCGTGGCATCGCCGTCAAGATCGCGATCGCCGAGGCGCCGGCGGGCGCCTCGAGCGCGGTGTTGCAGGCGAGCGGTTACGTCACGGCCGAGCGCAAGGCGACGGTTTCGGCGGAAATCGCCGGCATGCTGACGCACGTGTACTTCCAGGAAGGGCAGTCCGTGCGTCGCGGCCAAGTGCTCGCGACGCTCGACGACAGCGCAACGCTCGCGGCGCTGCAGCAGGCGCATGCGCAAACGCTCGCGGCCGTGGCGCAGTTGCGCCAATATCAGGTGCAATGGGCCGAAGCACGACGCGATCTGGCGCGCGATCAGGCACTGATCGGTCAGCACCTGGTGTCCGAACAGGCGCTGCAGCAGGCGCAGACCCAGGCCGGCTCGCTCGCCGCCCAGGTGCTCACCCAACGGCGCGAGGTGTCCGTGGCGCGCGCGGCGCAACGCGCCGCTCAGGTCCAGGAGGACTACACGGTGGTGCATGCGCCGTTCTCCGGCGTGGTGGTCGACAAGCCGGCGCAGGTCGGGGAGATGATCTCACCGTTCTTCGGTGGCGGCGGCTTCACGCAGACCGGTATCGCCACCATCGTGGACATGAATTCCCTCGAAGTCGACGTCGACGTCAACGAGGCCTATATCGATCGGGTGCACGCCGGCCAGCCGGCCGTTGCCGTGCTCGATGCCTACCCGAACTGGCGCATCCGGGCGCGTGTCATCGCCATCGTGCCGACGGCCAACAAGAGCAAGGCGACCGTGCGGGTGCGCGTGGCCCTGCAGAGCAAGGATCCGCGCATCCTGCCGCAGATGGGGGTGCGCGTGTCGTTCCTGCAGCACGCCGGTGCCGCCGCGGCGCACTCGGACGTGCGAGCGGGGATGGTGTGGGTGCCGGCCTCGAGCGTGGTGCGCCGGGGCGCACGAACGGTGGTCTTCACCGTCAAGGGCACCGAGGTGCAGGCGCATCGGGTCACCGAGGGTCCGCGGCGCGCGGACCTGCAGGCGGTCGGCGGGATCGCGGCGGGCAGTGAAGTGGTTCGCGATCCTCCGGCGGACCTCGCCGGCGGGGATCGAGTCAGCATCCAGCGGGAGTGAACGCACATGGGCGCATTGGTTGAAATCCGGTCCCTGAGCAAGGTCTACGAGCGCGGCCGCCAGCGCATCGAGGTGCTGCATCACATCGACATGGACGTGCAGGGGGGGGAGTTCGTGGCGCTGATGGGCCCCTCGGGCTCGGGCAAGACCACGCTGTTGAACCTGATCGGGGGACTCGACAGCCCGACGGAAGGGTCGTTGGCGGTGGCCGGGGAGCGCATCGAGCGCTTGAGTCAGGGGCAGCTGGCGCGCTGGCGGGCGGCCCATGTGGGCTTCGTCTTTCAGTTCTACAACCTGCTGCCGATGCTCTCGGCGCAACGCAACGTGGAGCTGCCGCTGTTGCTGACGAAGCTCCCGAGCAAGGATCGCCGACGCAACGCGAGCGTCGCGCTGCAACTGGTCGGGCTCGCCGATCGCGCCACGCACAAGCCCGGGGAACTCTCCGGTGGACAACAGCAGCGCGTTGCCATCGCCCGCGCCATCGTGTCCGATCCGACGCTCTTGGTGTGTGACGAGCCGACGGGCGATCTGGACCGACAGTCGGCCGAGGACGTGCTCGGGCTGCTGCAGCAGCTGAATCGGGAGCATGGCAAGACCATCATCATGGTCACCCATGATCCGAAGGCGGCCGAGCACGCCGGGCGGACGTTGCATCTGGACAAAGGCACCCTGGTGGGGGGTGAGCTGGTCGCGGCATGAAATACCTGCACCTGATCGGAGCGGCGCTGCGCCGGCGCAAGGTGCGCACCGGCCTGACGCTGCTGTCGATCGTCGTCGCCTTCTTGCTCTTCGGGCTGCTCGAGTCGGTCAACAGTGTGTTCGGCGAAGCCGGGCAAACGGTCGGCTCGGCGCACCGGTTGATCACGATTTCCAGGACCGGGCTGTTCACCCCCATGCCGATGAGTCTCCAGGCGCAGATCCGCACCGTGCCGGGTGTCGAGGCGGTCACCGGCTACACGTTCTTCGGGGGCAGCTACCAGAATCCCAAGCAAGTCATCGGATCGATGTTCGCCGTCGGGCGCAATTTCTTCTCGCTGTATCCGGAGTTCAAGATCGCGCCGGCTGCGCTGCGCCAGTTCGATGCGACGCAGACCGGCGCCATCGTCGGGGCGGCGCTCGCGAAGCGCTATCACTGGAAGGTCGGCGATCAGATCCCGATCAAGGCGATGATCTACCCCCGGAAGAGCGGTTCGTACACCTGGACCTTCGATCTGGTCGGCATCTACCATGCGCGCTCGCCGTTCGAGGAGCAGGATTTCCTCCTGCGCATGCGGTATTTCAACGAAGCGGCGGCCTTCGGCAATGACCGGGTCGGGCTGTTCGTGGAGAAGATCGGCAACCCACAGCAGGCGAGCGATGTCGCGGCGGCCATCGATGCGCTCTCGAACAACTCCGGGCACGAGACCAAGACGCAAAGCGACAGCGCCTTTGCCGTCGATTTCCTGAGTCAGTTCGTCGATATCGGTCTGATCATGCACGCGATCATGGGCGCGGTGTTCTTCACGCTCATGCTGCTGACGGGCAACACCATGGCACAGGCGGTCCGGGAGCGCACCGGGGAGCTGGCGGTGCTGAAGACGCTCGGGTTCACCAACGGCACGGTGTTGAGCCTGGTGCTCGGGGAGTCGGTGCTGCTGGTGGTGCTCGGCGGGGCGCTCGGGCTCGGCGCCGCGGCGCTCGCGGTGCATCTCCTGCAGCATCAGATCGGCTCGGCACTGCCGATGATGCCGGTGGGCGGGTCGATCTGGCTGCGCGGGGGGATCCTGATGGTGCTGATCGGGGTGCTGGTCGGCGCATTGCCCGCGCGGCGCGGCATGCGGCTGCGCATCGTCGATGCGCTGGCGGGGCGCTGAGGGAGAGACCCGATGCTGAAGCGAACGCTGTACGGATTGGGGGTGACGGTGGCCGTGATCGCCGGGGTCGCGCTCACCATCGCGCTGCCCTGGATGCTGATCGGGGTGCTCCTCGTGCTGCTCGGTCTATGGCTCGCCTTGACCCGACTCGGACGTCTGACCGGCAGCGTCACGGCCTCCGGCATCGCGACGCTGCCGCAGCGCTGGGGAAGCGCCTCGGTGGTCGTCGTCGGGATCGCAGGGGTGGTCGGCGTCCTGGTGGCGCTGCTCGCCATGGCGAGCGGCTATCAGGCGACCTTCCAGAGCACCGGCAGTGCGGATCGGGCGATCGTGCTGCGCTCCGGGGCGCTCTCGGAGAGCAGCTCGAACCTGGATCAGGCGAGCGTGATGCTCATCGGTGAGAAGCCGCAGGTGGCGCACGATGCCGCCGGTGCGCCCCTGATCTCCCCGGAGGTCGTGGTGGCCGCGTCGCTGTCCAAGAAGGGCTCGCGCCGTTACGGCTCGGTCACGATCCGGGGCGTGGGCGGCGAGGTCTGGGCGGTGCGCTCCGGGGTGAAGCTCATCGCCGGGCGGCGCTTCACGCCGGGGTTGCGCGAACTCGACGCCGGGCGCGATGCGATGCGGGAGTTCCGCCACACCTCGATCGGCTCGAGCGTCACCATCAACGGTCAACCCTGGAAGGTGGTCGGTGAGTTCGCCCATGCGGGGGCGCACGACTCGGAGCTCTGGGGCGATGTGAACATGGTTGCGTCCACGTTTCATCGGGGCGCGAGCGTGCAGTCCGCGACGGTGCGGCTCACCAGTGCGCAGGCGATCGGCGCGTTCAAGGCAGCGCTGGCGAGCGATCCGCGCCTGAAAGTGCAGGCGCAGACGACGCGCGCCTACTACGCCAAGCAGTCCAAGGGCATGACCCGCGTCATCCGCGTGCTGGCCACCGTGGTCGGGGCCATCATGGCCATCGGGGCCATGGCCGGGGCGCTGAACAGCATGTACGCGGCGGTTGCCGCCCGCACCCGGGAGGTGGCGACGCTGCGGGCGATGGGTTTTCGCGGCGGGGTGGTGGTGTTCTCCATTCTTGCCGAGACGCTGCTGCTCGCCCTCGGCGGGGGCATCGTCGGGGCACTGATCGCCTGGACGTTGTTTCATCATTTCACGGCCTCGACCATGGGACCGAACTTCAGTGCCGTCGTCTTCCAGTTCCGCGTCACGCCGAGGCTGATCGGCCAGGGACTGAAGTGGGCGCTCGCGATCGGATTCGTGGGTGGCTTGTTCCCGGCGCTGCGCGCCGCGCGCATGCCGGTGACCGACGGGCTGCGGGAGCTGTAGCGGACGGGCTGCCGCGCGATGCGCTGGGCGCACCTGTTGTGGGCGGAGTTGGCTCGGCGGCCGCTGCGTACGGGACTGACGCTCACGGCGGTGGGCGCTGCATTTGCGCTGTTAGGACTGCTCGGAAGTCTGACCGAGGCGCTGCGCACGGCCGGGCAGGGGGAACGGGCAGCCCATCGGCTCGTGACGGTGCCGCAGGTGCTCGGCGGGGCGTTGCCGCTTGCTCTTGACGGGCGGCTCGCCGCGATGCCGGGCGTCGAGCGGGTCACGTACAACCACTTTTTCTTCGGCAGCTGGCAACGGGCCGATCAGGGAGTGGGTGGGTTCGCGGTACCGTCGAGCTGGTTCACGGTGTTTCGCGGTTACCACATGCCGCCGCAGCAGTGGCGGGCCTTCGAGACGACCCGTTCGGGGTTGCTGACCGGCGCTTCCATGGCGCACCGATACGGGTGGCGGATCGGTGAGCAGATTCCGATTCGCGCCTCGACGTTCCTGCAGCGTAACGGGTCGCCGGTGTGGATATTTACGTTGTGCGGCATCTACCGCACTCGCCGGCGTGATCGTGAAAACACGCTGTTCCTACACTGGAGCGACTTCGAGGCGGCGCGCGCTCAGGGTCGCGGGACCGTGGGGGCGTACTTTGAGCAGATCCGCGACCCCCGTGCGGCCGCTCGGATTGCGCTCGCCATCGATGCGTTGTCGAGGAATTCCGGTCATCCGACCCGCACCCGCTCCTTCAGTGCGGAGGCTGCACACTATGTCGCGCAGATCTTCGACGTCAGTTTCATCGTGCATGGCGTCGGCACGGCCGTTCTGCTCACGTTGCTGCTGGTGATCGGCAACGGGATGGCGTATTCGGTGCGTGAACGGGCGGGGGAGTTCGGACTTCTGAAGGCGCTGAGTTTCCGCAACCGGCAGCTCGTCGGCCTGGTGGTGGCCGAAGCGGCCGTGCTGTGCGCCGTGGGCGGCGTGGGCGGGCTGGCGGTGGCGGCCGTCGCGCAGGAATGGGTGCTGAGGTACTTCTGGCATCACTTTGGCGTCCCGACCGGGGCGGTGGGCGATATCGTCTGGCTCGAGGGTCTCGCGCTGATGGGCGTGCTGGTGGGCGCCGTGAGCGTGTGCCCCGCGTGGCAGGTGCTTCGCCTCAGGAGTGTGGGCGTGCCGATCACGCGCTGAGCAACAGGGCCGCTTGACAGGCAATAGAATACTTGCCTATCATTTAGGCAAGTAAAGGCTTGCCTGATGAGCATGACGGAACACGACGGCACCGATCGGTTGTTCAAGGCTCTGGCCGATCCCAGTCGGCGCACGGTGCTCGACCTGCTGCGTGCGCACGATGGCCGGACGCTCAACGAACTGTGCGAGCACCTCGACATGACCCGCCAGGGCGTCACCCAGCACTTGCGGATCTTGGAGGCGGCCCATCTGATCGCCACGGTGCGCCGTGGGCGCGAAAAGCTTCACTTCCTCAATCCCGTGCCGCTGCAGGACATCTATGACCGCTGGATCGCGCAGTTCGATACCCCGCGATTGAAGGCGCTCGCGGATCTGAAGCGACGGCTGGAGAACACCCATGACTAGTTCGACCTTTGTCTACGTCACGTACATCCGCTCGACACCCGAGCGTATCTGGTTGGCGCTCACCGAAGATCGGGAATTCATGCGCCAATATTGGTTTGGGATGCACTGCAAGAGCGAATGGGTTGCCGGATCGCAGTGGGAGATGGTGAGCGCCGACGGGACCGTCTGCGACCGCGGGGAGATTCTCGAATCCGAGCCGCCGCGGCGGCTCGTGATTCGATGGTTTCACCAGCACAATGCGCAGCTCGCGGCCGAGGGCGAGGCGCGCTGTACCCTGGAGTTGGAGCCGAGCGGTTCGGCCGTCAAGCTGTCCATCACGCACACGATGCAGCGCGAGGGATCGAAACTGATCACGGCGGTGTCAAGCGGCTGGCCGAAAATCCTCTCGAACCTCAAGTCGTTGCTCGAGAGCGGTGAGGTGGCGCTGAGGTCGAAAGACTTCCCGACATGAGCGTCGCCGCCGCGAATCGCTGACTCGTGAGCGTCGGGGGTCCGCGGGACGGCTCGACTCGGTCCGTCTTGCAGCGCTCGGCGAAGCACTGCGGTCGGGCAGGACGCAGGCGGTGCGGCAGGTTGGTGCTCCTGCGCGCGGAGATTCTGGCGACCGCAGATCATGGACGCCCGGAGGCGGCAGGGGGAGGATGCGCAAGCTGAGGAGGCCGGCAAAGTCGCCAGGGTGGAGGGGCCGCAGCGGGTGGCCGTGCTCAATCGCCTGCGCTGCGATCTGCTGCGACACAGCGGAGATCAGGAAAAAAACGGCGTTGCCCGGACCGCACCATCCAGGCAACGCCCCGCGGTGACTCCTCAGAAGCTCGCGGTCAAAGTGAGATACCAGGTGCGCGGCGCGCCCGGGAAAGCAAGTACCGCGCCGGTCCCAGTGTTGTACAGACCGCCCGCCGTCACGTACTCGAACGCGTTGTAGCGCTTGTTGGCGAGATTATCGACCTCGATGGTCGCCTTCAGATCGCGCACCCCGTCCGCCCAGGACGTCGGGAAATCGACGCTGGTGGAGAAGTTCAGCAGCCCGTAGCTCGGGATGTTCACATTGCTGGTGTCGATCGTCTGGCCGGTGACCCCGACGTACGAATCCTGGTTGAACGAACCCGCGGCGGTAATATTGTTATTGTTGTCGAACGCGTACTGCGAGCCGGTGCGCAGATAGGTCAGTCGCGGCTCCACCATGATGCGGCCCACATGACCGATGTAGTACACGCCGAAACTCATGTTGGAGGTCGGCGTGTAGGGGATCGGCACGTTGTGATAGATGATCGTGCTGCCGTTCGGGTTCGTATTGCCATTGAGGTAATTGGTGAACTTGGCGCTCACGATGCCGATATTGGCGAACACGTACCAAT
>JAKBBE010000108.1:0-2894 GCA_021826035.1 Pseudomonadota bacterium
TTGAACAAGTGCGTAAAGAAGCTGGCGCCCTCGCGCAACGCGGCGCGAGTCTGCTCCTCGGTGGCCCCGCTGTGGCCGATCGAGACGCGCACACCCATGTTGACCAGCTCTCGCAACACACCGTCCGCCAGCCGCTCGGGCGCCAGTGTGATCAGGACCGGGATCGAGCGCTCGCGCAGGCGATGCAGCAGATTGAGGGTATGCTCGTCGAACGGGCGGATCAGCTCCCGGGAATGCGCACCCCGGAACTCCACCGCAATGTGCGGGCCCTCGATGTGCATTCCGACCACGCCGTGTCTGCCGTACACCGCGAGCACCGCATCGACGGCCTGCTCCATCACGTGCGGAGCGCTCGTGATCAGCGTCGGGAACCACGCGCCGGTGCCGCCAAGGCGATGGGCCGCGGCAATGGTTGCCAGTGCCTCGGCAGTCGGCTCCTGGGTGAACAGCACGCCCCCGCCACCATTGACCTGCAGGTCGACGAACGCGGGACACGCCAGCCATTCGGTACGCCAGCACGGCGCGCCGTCCCGGCCCGCCTCCTCCGCCGGTGCCACGGCGCTCACCCGACCCTGGTCGATCTGCAGCGCAACCGCCTCGCGCAGCCGCTCGCCGTCGAAGAGGCGCGCCGGTTGCAGCCACCATTGGCCGCACACCGGTGGGCCGCTGCGCGGCAGCAACGGGTCGCCTCGGGTCACGAGCGGGTCCGAAAATAGGGCAGCAGCACGTCCTGAATGCTGGCAAACACCAGCGAGCGGGACAGCCCCCCCGCCGCGACCCGCAGCCGCCGGGCGCGATCGAGCACGCTCGGCGCGAAGACATCGCGCAACAGATACTCCGGCCACTCGCCTTCATCGACGCGCGCATAGAGCGCCTGCACGGCCTGCTGCGCCGCCGGCTGGGGCCAGTAGTAGCGGATCCGGTCGGCGTAGCTGTGGTGACGCAGCCGCCGCAGCTCCTGCGGCGATCCTCGGTAGTGTTCGCACCAGTGCCGCTCGTCGGTCGTCATGAGCTGCTCGAGCGTCTCCTGCAGCGAGCCCCGCCCGCCCGGATGCGCTCCGGCAGGCAGTCCATCGAGTCTGTATAGGGCACTGCGGTAGGCATCCGTGAGCGCCGGACCGACCTTCAGGATGGCGAAGTGCTTGGCGGCAATGGCCGCCAGTGCCTCGGGGCGCTGATAGTCGGTCGAGTGGGCCTCGAAGCACAGCTGCGCGTGGGTGCGCAATGCGGCCTCCAGCGACCCCGCCGCCACCGGATCGTAGTGAATGACATGCTGCGGGGAGAACTCAACGCCCGGCTGCACGACCAGCGCCACCACGCGCTCCCAGGCGGACGGGGCGATGCGCTTGAATGCCACCCGATGCAGCTCGATGACTTCCTCGGCGTCCTGCGCTCGCGTCGGACGCAGGGGCTCCTCCTCCGCCAGCGCGCCGCCGGGCCTCGGGACCTCGGTGCCGATGACGTACGCGAGCGTCCGCGGATCCTCGGCGGCGGCCTCGCACACCGCGGCGAGCTCGGCGGCGCGCTCAGCGCACACGGCCTGCGGCAGTGGCCGGGGGTCGTCGGCACACGGCTCGGAGCAGTCCAGATGAATCTTGCGGAATCCCGCCCGCACGTAGCCGCGCACCATCTCGCAAGCGGCCCCCATCGCCGCCTGCGCGCCTTCCCGCCGCCACACCTGCGGCCCCAAATGATCGCCGCCCAGCACCACCTGGCGAGCCTCGACGCCCAGGTCCGCGGCAAGCGTCCGCAGACGCGTCGTGAAGTCCGCCGGTGTCATGCCGGTGTAACCGCCGAACTGGTTGACCTGGTTGCTGGTCGCCTCGACCAGGAGCAACGCGTCCTCCTCGCGGGCGAGCAACAGGGCCGCGGCCAGCGCCTCCGGCTGGGTGGTGCAGACCGACGGCACGGCCTCGCCGCTGCCGGCTCGATTGCGCGCAATTAACTCTGACAACCTACGAATCATTGACGCTGTCCGAGCCCAGTCACGATTGCGCCAGCAGCATGGCCGCACCCCGGGTCCCGCTCGCATCGCCGAAGCGGGCCACCACAAAACGCGTCTCGCGGGTAACCAACGGCTGCGTCCGATACGCCTCGGACAACATGGCCTCCAGACCTGCGATACGCGACAACCCTCCGCCCAAGACCACGCAGTCCATGTCGATCGTGCACTGGGTCGTGAAGATGAGTTCCGCGAGCAGCGTGACCCACTCGCGCATCGTGACGATCATGGCCTGGTCTCCGGCCTGCGCCCGCGCGGCGATTTCCGCCGGCGAGCGGTTCGATGAATCACGCCTGGCAGCCAGACGGACCAGTCCCGGACCCGACACCAGCGTCTCGTAGCAGCCCAGACGGCCACAGCCGCAGCGCAGCACCGGCAGGTCCCACTCCTCGACGAACCGGCCGGGAATGCCCAGATGTCCGATCTCACCCGGCAGATCGTTGTGGCCGAGCAGCAGACGTCCGCGATGCACAACTCCTCCGCCGACTCCGGTTCCGAGGATCAGCCCCAGGACCGTTTCGGCGTCCTCGCCGGCTCCGCCGTTCGCCTCGGACAGAGCGAAGCACTTGCAATCGTTCTCGAGCGCAACTTTGCGCCCGAGCCGCGCGACGAGATCCTCGCGCAGTGGACGGCCCGTCGCCGGGAGATTCGAGGTCAGCGACCGCCCGCTCTGGTGATCGACGAGGCCCGGCAGACCGATGCCGAGATCCACCGCGCCGTGCGCCTGGCTCTCGAGCCATCGCACCTCCCCGACGATGCACTCGAGCAGCTGTTCATAGGTCTCGCACTCTGTCTCGATCCGCCGCCGCTGCAGCGGGCGGAACTGCTCGTCGAACAGGCTGGTCTCGATCTTGCTGCCACCCACGTCCATGCCGCCGAACAGCCGGGCCCG
>JAKBBE010000108.1:2994-5391 GCA_021826035.1 Pseudomonadota bacterium
GCGAGGGCATACAGCAGCATCGTGCTGTAGCTGGAGGTCATGGCAAAGCCGGCGTCGTGAGTCTCCTCAGGCAGAATGACTGCGCGCTGCCGGGAGCCCTTCGCTCGCGCCAATGCGCCCTGCGGATTGCACGTGATGTGCAGACCGCTGGCGTCACTGCGCTCCAGCAGCTCCAGTGTCGCGACGCTCTCCGGACTATCCCCGCTGCGGCCGAAGGAGACCACCAGCCGGCGGATCCCGCGGCGCAGCAGACGCTGGGGATAGGCCACGAGCTCCGTGCTCGGCATGCCCAGGTAACGCCGCTCGGACTGGCGCTCGTTGAGGTAAACGCTCAGCGACTCGCCGATGAATGCCGATGTCCCCGCGCCGCAGAACCAGACCTCCTCGAATCGCCCGGAGCGCACCCACTGGCGCAGCTCCGCGGCGATGAGGGCGAGCTCCCGGCCCGCGACCCGCCAGACAGTCGGCTGGTGCAGGATCTCCCGGTGCGTCTGCGAATGGGTCGTTGCATCCGCCGGCAACTTTCCCGGCTGTCCTGGGGACATCGTCTGAGTCATCTTCGTCCTTATTTGCGGGATCTGCGCCGTCCCACGGCGCGCGCACCGGTCCGCGGATCCACGCAATGCACCGCGACACCGAGTTCCTCGATCTGCTCAACCAGCGCGCTGTCAACGTCGCTATCGGTGATGATCATGTGAATCTTGCGGATGTCGCAGATCCGATGCAGGCTCGGGGTACCGAACTTCGACGAATCTGCGAGCACCACGACACGATCGCTGGCGCGGATCATCGCCGCATTCTTCTGCGCCTCTTCCTCATTGAATGTGCTCAGTCCCAGACGTAGATCGATCGCATCGGCACCGAGGAAGAACGTGTCGAAATGCAGCTCCGCGAGAAAGCGCTCGAGAAACCGACCGCCGATCGCCATGGTGTCGTAGCGGACCGTGCCGGCAGGCACGATGACCTCGTGCTGCTTGTAGTGCCTGAGCAGATTGACCACTTCCAAGTCGGCGGTCAGGATCGACAGCCCGCGCGTCTCGCCGAGCTGGGTCGCGAACATGCGCAGCGTCGAGCCGGAATCGATGATGATCGAGCGCTCCCGCTCGATCAGGCGGGCCGCATAGCTCGCGATGGAGCGTTTTTTGTTGACATTGACCTGCTCGCGGTCGGAAACGCTTGGCGCGATCAGATTCAGGCGGAAATCCGGCAGCTCGCGGGCCAGCGCCTTGGCAAGCTCGATGCGAAACTCCGGTACGCCCTTGCACCCATAGTGCTTGCAGTAGCGGACGATACTCGGCTCGCTCACCCCCGCACCGGCGGCGATGGTGCGCAACGGAGCGTGCATGAACGAATCCGGATCGGCCACCAGATAGCTGCCGATCCGGCTGAAGGCCTTGGACAAGTGGCCGATATCGGCGCGGATCCGCTCCAGCATGTCCACCGATTCCCTGCCGTCCCGGCGTGCGTCGGAATTCATCGGGGCGCTCCGATCAGGTCACGCTCCAAGCTGATGCGTCGTTGCGCAAACAGAGCGTAGCTCAGGATGACCGCGTACATGGGCACCAGCGAAATATACGCCAGTTGATTGCCGATGAGACGTGCCAGCAGCCCGTAGGCCGGCGGCACCACCGCTCCGCCGACGATGGCCATGATCATGATGGCCGCGCCGGTCTTCGTATGCTCGCTGAGCCCGGTGAGCGCCAGCGGGAAAATGGCAGGCCAGAGCACCGCGTTGGCAAAGCCGAGCGAGGCGACGAACAGCACGCTGGTCAGTCCGTGCGTGACGGTAATGCCCACGGTCAACAGGATCCCGAGTGTCGCCGACCAGGCGAGCGCCCGCTCCTGGCTCAGGCGCTTCGGCACCAGCGCGATGCCGAGCAGGTAACCCAGGACCATCGCCCCCAGGGTGAGGCTGGCGAAGAAACGCGCCGTCTGGATCGGGAAATGCAGCGCCTGCCCGTAGAGCACGATGGTGTCCCCGGCGATCACCTCCACCGCCATCTCGAAAAACAGCGCCCAGAAGCCGAACAACAGCAGCGGATGATGCGACCAGCGAAAGCCCTGCTGTCGCGCGCTGCGATCCAGCTGCGCCGGCGGCTCCTGGGGCTCGGGCAGTGCCGAGCGATCGACCGCGAACGCCAGCGCCAGCAGGCCGACGGCGAGCACCAGGTACGGCGGGATCAGGCGATGGGCGAGATGGGTCAGTTGCGCGCCGCTCAGCACGCCGTGTCCGGCCTTCTGCAGGTGCCCGAACCCGACGAACACGAGTGCCCCGAGCAGCATGGGACTGATCGCCCCGGCAAGCTTGTTGCACACGCCCATGATCGACACGCGGCGCGCTGCGCTTTCATGCGGTCCGAGGATGATCACGTACGGGTTAGCAGCGGTCTGCAACAG
>JAKBBE010000108.1:5491-9462 GCA_021826035.1 Pseudomonadota bacterium
CCGAGGTATGCTCGGGCGAATCCGGGCGATCACGCCGACGCGGGCCGCGGTGCCGCAGGCTGCCGCGGGCCGAATGGTCCAGATCTGCGTGTCGTGCGCGCCGATCTCGGCGGCCAGCGACTGCGCCCCTGCCGTGCGGGTCCCTGACCACAGATCGATAGCCTCGAAACGGCACGCCTTGCCGGCGAAGCCGAGGTTCTCCGGTCGGAGCTGGACATGGATGGTCGCCGGGCTGCGATTCAGCACCGCCACGGCGTAACGACCACCCCGCAATGGCTTCAGCAGCCAATCCTGCGTCGGGCTGCGGCTCAGCAATGTCGCCATGCGACCGAGCGGATCCTGATCCACCGCGAGCACGGCGGGATTGCTGAGCACGCGAATGCTCGCCGCGGAGAGCTTCCCGAGGTTCGAGCTGAGGATGAGCGGCGCGGACATCATCGCCCAGAGCGCCAGCTGGCTGCGCGTCTCTGCCAGCGTCGTGCCACGATCGCCACCGATGATGAAGTCCGCGTCATTCCAGTTGCCCGGCTTCTGGAAGCGCCCGAGCGGCAGGTTGTACTCGTAGTTCCACATGATGCTCGCCCAGCGTGAGCGGTCCGGCTGACGTGGATCGAAGATCTCGATGTCCGAGCCTTCACGCCAGAGCTGGCCATAGCCACGCACCCAGCTGAGGACGTCGTACCACTGGGGCTGACGCTGGAAATATGCCGGAGCGGACTCGGAAAAAACGATCGGCCGTCCAACCTGCTTCAGCGCCCGGCTCTCCGCGCGGTACGCGCTGCGGTATGCGGCGTTGACCGACTCGCCCTTCGGCGTGTAGACATTACACCCGTCAAGCTTAAGATAATCGACGCCCCAGGAGGCGAACAGGCGGGCATCGGCGAGAAAATGCGGCGCACCGCCACCGTTTGGCACGCCACTGCCGGCGAATCCACCGCAAGTCGCGTAGCCGGCATCTTCGTAGATCCCGAACTTCAGACCGAGCGCGTGAATGGCAGCAGCAACGGGAGCGATTCCGTGGGGGAATTTCTGCGTGTTGGGCTGCAGGTTACCCTGCCGGTCGCGGGTCTTTCGCATCCAGCAATCATCGATCGTCACGGTGTCGTAACCGCGCGCCGCCAGGCCTGATTTGACGAGTGCGCGGGCGTTCGCGAGGATCGTGTTCGCGTCGAATCGACACTGATAGTGTGCCCAATCATTCCAACCCATCGGCGGGGTGGGCGCCAGCAGCGCGTCGGCACGGGCCGGCTGTGCGATTCCGATGCCGAACACGAGGAGCGTTTGCAGGAGCACGGCGAGGCCGACGGCGCGCAGGCGCGCCACGCCAGGTCTGCGACGGGCCGCGGACTGCCGGGAGCCGGCGCCGGAAGCCGTCATCGAAACCGCAGGCGGCAATGAGGACTGGTGCGACATGTGCGTTCTCTGAACTGATTGACCAAGCGATTCAATTCAGTGCAGGGCCGCAGTCGTTGCGTTTACGACTGGCCCGTCATGACGGGCTGTGCGCTGCACCGTCCTGCGCCAGGGTTCCGTCAACGTCGCTGGACACCCGGCCGCGTACTACCCGTTCCTTTGCAGGCAGGGGCGCCCGCAAATATGGAACAATTTTTCATCGTATGGAATATTTTTCCAGATTGACCGGTCCGGCGTCAAGCTGAGCTCGCACGGACGCGGCATCGCTCAGTGCCGGCACTCTGCGGCGCTTCACTGGCGCAGTAACGCACCGACGCGACTGCGCAGGTCTCACCGGGACACCCGGCCAGCGGCTCGGTGCGCGGGCCGGGCACTCACGCCGCGGCGCGGTAGTCACCCGGTGAGGTCTGATCGACACCACCGTCGAGGCCAAGGCCGCGGAATATGACCGTGAGGACCGCCGAGGTCGCGAAATTCACCGCCACCGCGACCAGTGCGATATAGGTCGGCACCACGGTGCCGAACAGGTGCAGCGGAAACACCGCGCCCTTGAAACCGAGGCGCGCCGCCATCCAGGTACCCATCACCATCCCGACGAGCCATCCGAGTGCCAGCGCCCAGCGATGGAACCAGCGAGTGTAAAGACCGACCACCATGGCCGGGAGCGTCTGGATGATCCAGATGCCGCCGAGCAGTTGCAGGTTGATGGCGAAAGTGGTCGGCAGCCCGATGGCGAAGATCAATGCGCCGAACTTCACGATCAACGAGACGAGCTTGGCCTGCCGCGCTTCCTCGGCGTCGGTGCACCCGGGCCTGAGATATTCCCGGTAGACGCTGCGCGTCCAGAGATTCGCCGCCGCAATCGACATGATTGCCGCCGGCACCAGCGCGCCGATGGCGATCGCCGCGAAGGCCACCCCGACGAACCAGCCCGGGAAGCTGTGCAGAAACAGGGCCGGCACGGCGAAGTTATTGGAATAGAGCTTGAAGTACCCGGCATATTCGGGCATCCGGCTCACGCCGGCCGCAATCGCCATGAATCCGAGCAGCGCGATCAGACCGAGCGCGAGCGAATAGGCGCTCAGCAGCGCCATGTTGCGCGCCACCACCTTCGGGTCCTTGGCCGCGAGCGCCCCGGTGAGCACATGCGGGTAGAGGAACAGGGCGAGCGCCGATCCGAACGCGAGCGTCGCGAACGCGCTGTAGCTGCCGAAATTACCCGGATGCGGCGGCGCGAGCATGAGCTTCGAGACCGACACGGCAGCGAAAATCCGGCCGTAGCCGCCGAGCTCCATCGGAATGACGACAACCGCGACAGCCACGGTCACATAGATCAGCAGATCCTTGACCACAGCGATCATTGCCGGGGCACGCAAGCCGCTCGTGTACGTGTATGCGGCGAGGATCACGAAGGCGACGATCAGCGGCAGATCGCCCAGCCAGCCGCTGGTTGGAAATCCCAGCCCCGCGATGACCACCTCGATACCGACGAGTTGCAGAGCGATGTACGGCATCACGGCTAGGATACCGGTGATCGCGACGAGCAGGCCGAGCAGCGGACTGTCGTACCGCCCGCGCACGAAATCCGCGCCCGTGAGGTAATTGTGCTTGTGCGACACGTGCCACAGCCGCGGCAGCAGAGCGAACACCAGCGGGTAAGCGATGATGGTGTAGGGCATCGCAAAGAAGCCGATGGCTCCTTTGCCGAACACCAGGGCGGGCAGCGCGATGAAGGTATAGGCGGTGTACAGATCGCCGCCGAGCAGGAACCAGGTGACCCAGGTGCCGAAGCGGCGCCCTCCCAGCCCCCACTCGTGCAGCTGGTTAAGATCGCCTCGCCGCCACCGTGCGGCGAGAAAGCCGAGCACGGTCACGAGCGTGAAGAGCAGCAGGAATACGATCACCGCCGAGTCGTGCATGAGCTCTTGCCGCCCTGTCAGATGGAATTGCGCGTCTTGTAGTAGACGATGGCCG
This sequence comes from Pseudomonadota bacterium, assembly GCA_021826035.1. The sequence goes on from JAKBBE010000108.1 coordinate 8,879, forward strand.
TGCAAGCGGCCCCGCCCGGCACCCAGGCGATCAGATACCAGTAGAAGAAGGGAAAGCCCCAAAACGTCGGCTGCATGCGCGCGAACCAGGGGACCCAGAGCACGGCGATCACCGGCACCAGCAGCAACAGGCGCCACCAGCGGCTCGCCACGACAGATTGTCTGCGGGATTCGTTCATGCGCCCCCTTTGAGACCGGTTGCATGTGCCGCGCCTTGCGCGGTCGCCGGCCTCGTTTGGCCGGATAGTAGCCGGATCCGGACGGGAGCCGGAAGAGGGCTGTCGCCACAGCCCCGCGAGCCTCCATGAGGGCAGCCCCACGAGTGCGTTCGGCCGCGGAAAGTTGACGACGCGTGTGTCTGCCGTATCCACGGCGCCTCATGCCCCAAAGCCTGCGGTCCTCGATCGTACGGGCCGGTGACAGCACCCTCGCCGTGCGCGGCACTCATGGGTTATCGCCCGGACGGCCTCGGAACTGCATGCGCCCGGGCAATGGAGCCGCAGCGGCGAGCATCCGCGCGTCATGATTAGGCAAGACCGCCCCGCGGGGAGTATTCTTGCCCAGCCGCTCGATTCAGGCCTGCAT
>JAKBBE010000109.1 GCA_021826035.1 Pseudomonadota bacterium
GCGGCGCGCTGGTGGCTCTCGAGCGCCAACGCATCCTGCCGCTCGCGGGTGATGCCGAAGCGGGCGGCGACATTTTCCGCCGTGACGCCCATCAGGACCTTCTCGAACGGATCGGTGAGGGCGCCATGGAGGCCGTCGACCAGCGCCGCATCCCCGAGACGCATCCCCCAGCGCATCGCCGGCGCCAGGAATGGCGCTCGGCTCATCACCTCCGCGCCGCCGGCGATGGCCGCTTCGCACTCGCCGAGGGCGATCGCCTGGGCCGCCGAGACGACCGCCTGCAGACCCGAGCCGCACAGCCGGTTGACGGTGAGGGCGGGTACTTCGACCGGCAAGCCGCCCCCGAGCGCCGCAAGACGCGCCAGGTAGGCATCGCGCGGCGCCGTGGGAATGACCTGCCCGAATACGACGTGCCCGATCGAGGCGGCCGGCAGGGTGCTGCGCCGCAGCGCCTCGCGGGCCACCAGGGCCGCCAGATCCCCAGGCTCGCTGTGTCGCAGGGCACCGCCGAATGACCCGATCGCGGTGCGAACCGCAGCAACGACGAACACGTCCATGCTCATCACCCTCGATTCGCCGAGGCCCGCGCCTGTTCGACCTCGAACCGGTACTGCTCGAAGCCGGTGGCCGGCACGCGCTCCTCGGCGCGTGCGCTGAGGGTGTCCCATTGGCGCAGCAGCGCCTCGGCCGACAGTTGCGCATCCGGCAGGTGAACCCCGTGCGTCATGGTCACGTGAGCACACTTGAAGCTGCCCGCGCCGGCGAGCACGATGCACTTGCTCGGCGCGGCCTCGCTGGCCAGTGCGACGACGGCCGGGCTGACCCGCTCGGGGGCCAGGGCCGCCAGATCTTCCTCGGACCACAGCCCGGCCGTCATCGGGGTCGCGGCGCTCGGGGCAATGCAATTGACGCGGATGCCATCGCGCGCACCCTCCAGCGCCAGCGTCTGCATCAGCCCGACGAGCGCCATCTTGGCAGCCGAGTAGGCCGCCTGACCGAAGTTACCGTACAGACCCGAGGAGGACGTGGTGAAGATGATGCGGCCGTAGCCGCGTGACTTCATGTGCGGCCAAACGGCCTGGGTGCAGTGCACCGAGCCCATCACGTGCACGTCGAGCACCAGGCGGAAGTCCGCCAGGTCCTGCTTTGCGAACGTCCGGTCACGCAGAATCCCGGCATTGTTGACCAGAATATCGACACGGCCCCAGCGCTCGAGCGTCGCGGCCACCATCGCCTCGACGGAGCTGGGTTGCTGAACATTGGCGGCGCTGGCGAGCGCCTCGCCGCCGAGCTGCGCGATGTCCTCACAGACCTGCGCGGCACTCGCCGGATCCAGGTCATTGACCACGACGCGTGCGCCGCTGCGGGCGAGGGCGAGGGCGTGTGCGCGGCCGAGGCCGCGGCCTGCGCCGGTGACAATGGCAACGCGTTCGGCAACTAATCTGCTCATAGGTTTCCTCTGTAGGCGAATCGGCCGGCTCACCCGCACCGCGCGCAGCGCTGCGGGAGGGCGGGCGTCAAAGTGTTCTGCGCAACTCGGTCGGCGAGTCGATCGTGACGGATCGTGTGCAGTCATACACACGGGACTGAATGAGATATCCCGGTATGCGCGGTGCGCACGACAGCGTTCCCACGATTGTTCTGTCTGCGCACGAAGCAGCGCTATACGCCGGATGAACGCGCCATTGACCATGGCTCACAGTGACCCCCCACCGAGATGCCGACCAAAGATATTATTTCGCATGTGAATGAACTTGACAACCTTTCCGGTTGCTGAGAGTCTCTGCCGGCCGCCTCATCGGGTGCGGCATAAAAATACGTTGGGGGGTCCGATGAAAATCTCGTCATTCGTGTGCGTTGCACTGGCGTTTGGCGGCGTGGCGTGCGCCGGGTCCAGCGTGGCGATCTCCAGCCAGACCGCGAGCGCGGATGCAGGCGCGCACGCCGAGTCCGGTGCGCGGCAAGCGCAGCCGGCGCTGGCCGAAGTGGTGGTGACAGCCGAGAAGCGAATCACGAATCTGCAGCGCACGGCGGTATCTGCCACCGTGCTCACGGGCATTCAGTTACTGCACTCCGGGGTCATCGACGTCGATCAGCTGGAGAATATCGCCCCCTCCCTCACGGTCAACGATTTCGGCCAGGGGGCGGACTTCAACATCCGCGGTATCGGCGAGGGCGAGCACAATACCCAGACTCAGCCGGGCGTCATCACGTACCGAGATGGCGTTGCGGATCTGAGCCTCGTTCCCAATGAGCCGTATTACGACATCTCCAGCATTCAGATTCTGCGTGGACCGCAGGGTACGTTCGCCGGTGAGAATTCGATCGGCGGGGCGGTCTACGTCACCGAGACGCCGCCCAGTCTCCACGGCCACCATGGTTATTTCATTGCCCAGTACGGCAACTACAACGACACCATGCTGCAAGGGGGCGTCAACATCCCGATCAGCAGCACCTTGGCGTCCCGGGTGTCCTTCTACGACGAGTATCGGGATTCCTTCTTCAATATCTCAGGGCCGTACACGGGTGGCAACGGAACGTTGAAGGAAACGGCCGTGCGCTACAGCCTGCTGTGGCAGCCCTCGCGCTCCCTGAGTGCGATCTGGCGGAACGACTATGCGTACATTGACAGTGGTGGATACCCGGCGTCCCCGGCGACCGCGACTACGCCTCTGTACGACATCACTGCGAACGGTCCGCAGCTGGCAATCAATCAAATCGCGCGCTCCACGCTCAATGTCAATTACACCCTGCACTCGGGAATCACACTGCGCTCGATATCCGGAGTGCAGTATGGTCGGACGGCCTATAACGCCGATCTCGACGGCACGGACAAGCTGAACTACGTCTTCAAGGATCAGGTGCCTGGGCTGCTCTATTCGCAGGAATTCGACCTTATTTCACCCGCCAAGGGATTTATGACCTGGGTGGGAGGCGTGTATTACCAAGGACTCGATTACTACTATCCGTTGCGCAGCGGGTTTTACATCGGATATCCGCCCGGCGTATTCGATGAATATATCGAAGGAACCGTGCTGAACGACACTGCGGCGGCCTTCGGTCAGTTGAGCTTTCATTTCAATCACGGCGTCGAGTTTCAGCTCGGTATGCGCTATTCATACAATGATTCGACGAATAGAGTTCACATAGTGATCCCGCAGTTTTTCTACAATCAGCCGGATCACCAGACGGAACATGATGATCGTTTGACGGGTAAGGCGGCATTGAGCTGGTCGGTGAATGCGTCGAACTACCTGTATGCATTCGTTGCGACTGGATATAAGCAGGGTGGGCTGAATACGCCGATCGGAACGCAGTTGCAGAAGCCGTTCCGCGCCGAGTACGTGACGGATTATGAGCTCGGATGGAAGGGCTCGGCGCTGCACGATCATGTTCGGATGCAGCTCGATGGATATTACGACAAGTACAACAACTTCCAGGTCACGATCGGCGACCCCATGTTGCCGACGCAGTCGCTGGAGATCAATAATCCGTCGCCCTCAACGCTGTATGGCGTCGAGGCGTCGCTGCAGGCGCTGTTCGGTAGCTTCTCGGTGAACGCAAACGCGGCGTACAACCATTCGAGCCTCGGTTTGTTCTTTGCCAACGATCCGCGCATTCCGGGTGGCCAGACCTGCGCGCCGCTCAGCGGTCCGGCAACGGCAAGTTGCGTGAATCTTGCCGGACACCCGCAGACCTATGCGCCGAAGCTGACCTATAACGTCAGTGCGCAGTATGTGTTCAATCTGGGTCGCGGACGCACAATCACGACGCGGGCGAACTATTCGCATGTGGGCTCGCAGTGGGCGACGTTGTTCGATAACGCACCGCTCGGAGACTTCCTGGGCGCCAGGGATTTGCTGTCGGCGCAGATTTCCTACGGTCGCGGGTCATGGTCGCTGACGGCCTACGGAACGAATCTCACCAATGATCAGTACGTGAGCGCCATGATGTCGCAGCTGCGCTACGCAGGATATCCGCGGCAGTTCGGGCTTCGCTTCATGAAGACATTTTGAGGGAGCCGGCGCGGCAGAGGCGGGGCGGCGGCATGATCGAGTTTCGATGAGGGCGTGGATCGCGCGATGCAGCAGTATGCGTTGACGGTGGAGAAGTTTCTCGACCACGCCGCCAAGTGGCATGGTCGGACCGAGGTGGTGTGCGCAGGCGGCAATGGCGTCGTCAACCGCATCGCCTATGCCCGGCTCGGGGAGCGCTGCCGTCGGCTGGCTGGAGGACTGCGCACCTTCGGTCCGCCGCCCGGGGAGCGGATCGCGACACTGGCGTGGAACAGTGCGGATCATCTGGCCGTGCTGTACGCGGTGATGGGCGCCGGATTGGTCTGCCACACCCTCAATCCGCGCTTGAGCATGAGTCATCTCGCCGAGATGGTGAATGAAGCGCAGGACCGTTGGCTCGTGGTCGGTGCAGGCCTGCAGCCGCTCGCCGGGGAGCTTCTGCGGCGCTGCCGCAGCATCGAGCACGTGATGTTGCTCGACGGGGAGGTTGCGGATGCCACTGCGGGGACGGCGGCCACCTGGAGCACGTTGGCGCAGGTCGAGCAACGCTGCGGTGATGCGGCGGGTTGGGCGAGACTCGAGGAGGAGTGGCCGGCAGGCCTGTGCTACACCTCGGGAACGGTCGGCAGTCCGCGCGGGGTGCTGTATACCCACCGTTCGAACTACCTGCACACCCTCAGAGCGCTCCAGGCCGATGCGATCGCGCTCACGGCGGCCGACTCGGTGCTGGTGGCGGTGCCGATGTTTCACGCCAATGGCTGGGGGTTCCCGTTCGCCGCACCGGCGGTCGGCGCCAAGATGGTGTTGCCGGGGCGAAGTACCGACCCGGCACATCTGCGTCATCTGATTCGAACGGAGAACGTGACCGTCGCAGCGGCCGTGCAGACCGTATGGCTCGGGCTGGTCGAGCTGCTCGAGCGGGAAGGCGGCGAGCTGCCCTCGCTGAAGCGCATTCTCATCGGCGGCTCACATTGCCCGCAGTCGCTGCTGGTGCGACTCGAGGCGCGACTTGGCGCACGCGTGCAGACCAGCTGGGGCATGACAGAGCTCTCGCCGCTCGGCACCATCGAGGCGCCGGATCTGCCACCGCGCTCGACGGGGCGCGCCGCGGGTCGGCCGGTGATGGGGCTCGATCTGAAATTGGTCGATGCCGACGGGCGCACACTGCCCGAGCAGCGCGGGGTGGTCGGGCATCTGCGCGTCAAGGGTGCGAGCGTCGCGGAGCGGTATTTCAACGACGAGGCGCCCGCGCTCGATGAGGAGGGGTACTTCGATACCGGCGACCTCGGGTTCATCGACACCGAGGGGAACCTCGCCATCACCGGGCGCGCGAAGGATCTGATCAAGTCCGGTGGCGAGTGGATCAATCCGCGCGAGATCGAGGACATCGTCAGCGCGCTGCCCGGTGTTGGACTCGTGGCCGTCGTCGGACGGCCGGATGCGAAGTGGGGCGAGCGGCCGGTGCTGGTCGTGGAGCCGCGCGCCCAGCAGGCATTGCGCAGTGAGGCGATCCTGGAGAGTCTGCGCGGGAGGATTCCCTCGTGGTGGGTGCCGGATCGCGTGGTATTGGTGGAGAAAATGCCATTGGCCGCCACCGGCAAGATCGACAAGAAGCGTCTGCGCGAGCGGGTTGCGGAGGGCTAGGTTGTGACCGCATCGGTTCGGCGATTAGTGGTACTCTTCGATCTCGAATTGCTGCTTTTCGTCGAAGGTTGCGCAGATGGCCAAGCGTCTTACGAGCAAGCACAAGACCCGCACCAAAGCGGAACAGCGGGCCGAGACTCTCGAGCGCATGTTGGATGCAGCCGAGTATCTGTTCTCCAAGCACGGTTTGAACGGCGTGACCTTGCGCGATGTGGCCCTGAAGGTGGGCGTGCACACCTCGCTGATGCATTATTATTTCGTCGACAAGCGCCGGCTGTTCGAGGCGGTATTCACGCGCCGGGCGGGCACGACCAGCAGCCGAAGGCTCGATGCGCTCGATCACTACGAGCGCGAGTGCGGTGGCGCACCGACGGTGGAAGGGGCGCTGCGCGCCTTTCTCGACACGGATCTCGATCTGTACATCAATGGCGGCGAGGGCTGGCGGAATTTCGCGGCGTTCGCTGCGCAGGTGAGCAACTCCCCGGAAGGAGCTGCCATGATGGACCTGCACTTCAATCCGGTGGTGCTGAAGTTGATCGGCATTCTGAAGAAGGCGCTGCCGGGCTGTTCCGATGCCGACATCTTCTGGGGCTACGACTTCGTCAGCGGTGCGTTTCTGCACGTGCTGGGTCGCACCGGCCGTATCGATCACCTGTCCGGTGGAATCTGCCAATCCGAGGACTTCGCGGCCGTGAAGGACCGTCTGGCCCGCTTCATGGCCGCCGGCCTGAGCGCACTGTGCGTTCAGCCGAGTCGAGCCGCCAAGCCGCGCAAGAGCGCGGCAGTGCGCAAAAAGAACGCCCGTTGAACGACGCCTACCGCGTCGCGCAACAGAGCCCTTCGCAGTGCCTCGCGTGTGACCGGTGGAACGATGGCTGGGGCCGCACCCGCCCGATGGTGCGCGATGCTCGTGGCACTGCATTCCCGGGGACCCTGAAGCAATGACGCTGCAGCATGATCGGCGCGCGGGGACGGGGCGCGACGTGTCCTGTACGGTCCGAACGCCCCTGGGCGAGCTCGCCGGTCTCGAGCGGCCTGATGGCGTGCGGGGGTTTCGCGGAATCCGCTATGCCGAGGCGCCCACGGGTGCGCTGCGCTGGCGGCCACCGGTTCCGGTGGGGCCATGGACGGGGGTGAGGGCGGCGCGGCACTTCGGCGCGGCCTGTGTGCAGGTGCGCTCGGTGGCGGGCAGCATCTACGGCGGCGACGTGCCGCGCGCGAGCGAAGATTGCTTGTTTTTGAATGTCTGGGCGCTACGCGGCAGCGATGGCGCCGCCGTCATGGTCTGGCTGCACGGCGGTGCGCTGCGCACGGGGGATCCGGCGAGCGGCATGTTCGATGGAGCGGCGCTTGCACGTCTGGGCGTCGTGGTGGTTACCGTCAACTACCGCCTCGGTGTGCTCGGCTACCTGGCGCATCGGGAGCTCAGTGCGGAGTCTGCGAATGATTCTTCCGGCAACTATGGTCTTTTGGATCAGATCGCCGCGTTGCGCTGGGTGCGGGAGAACATCGCCGCATTCGGCGGAGACCCGGATAACGTCACGGTCTTCGGTGAGTCGGCCGGCGCACTGAGCGCCATTGATCTGATGGCGAGTCCGCTCGCCCGGGGCCTCTTCCACAAGGTGATCGCGCAGAGCGGGTACCTGGTGTCGAATCTGCAGCTCACGCAGCCGCGTTTCGGATTGCCCTCGGCACACGAGAGAGGCGAGGTGCTGGTGCGTCACATGGGCGCGAACGGTATCGCCCCACTGCGTGCGATGGACGCCCAGACCGTCACGGAGTGCGCCGCCGCCGCGGGCTTCGATCCGCAGGCGACGATCGACGGCTGGGTCCTGCCTCGGCAGATCCTCGAGTGCTTCGATCGCGGGGAGCAGTCCGCGGTGCCGCTGATGGCCGGCTTCAACGACGGGGAGGTCCGCTCCCTGCGATTTTTCCTGCCGCCGCTGCCGCAAGGCGCCGCCGAGTACGAGGAACAGGTGAGAGGCATTTATGCGGACCTCGCGCCGCGCTACCTCGAGCGGTATCCGGCCACCCAGATCGAGGAGAGCGCCCTCGCGGCCGCGCGGGATGCCTTCTACGGGTGGAGTGCTGAGCGTCTGGTGAGGTCTCAGGAGGCGCTGGGCTGCCCGGCGTACCTGTATTACTTCGCGCATCACTATCCGGCGCAGGAGGCGCTGCACCTCGAGGCGTTCCATGCCAGTGAATTGCCCTACGAGTTCGGGCGCATCGGGGCCGAGGAGGGGTGGCCGGCGCTGTGGCCGAGACCGCCGGATGAACCGCAGGAGCGGGCGCTGAGCGCAGCGATCATGAGCTACTTTACGAGCTTCGCCCGCACGGGTGTCCCCGAGGCGCCAGGGGCGACGCTGTGGTCACGGTACGGACGCGAACGGGCGTATCTGGCATTTGACGGGGAACCACGGGCCGCGCGGCACCTGCATCCCGGGACCTTTGAGCTGCACGAAGAGGTCATCGCCCGGCGGCGGGCTGCCGGCACGCAGCATTGGTACGTCAATGTAGGCCTCGCGTCCCCTCCCGTGCCGCCCGCGCTCCCTCCCGAGAGGGGTGCCCGATAGGGGTCCGAGCGACGCGAGCATTGTTCGGCGGCCCCTGGGCGTGTAATCTTGCCGCCCCGCGCCGCAGGGCACTCCTGTGGCGCGGTATTCAGCGCCGGGTCCCCATCGTCTAGAGGCCCAGGACATCGCCCTTTCACGGCGGTAACAGGGGTTCGAATCCCCTTGGGGACGCCATTAAATTCAATGGCTTAATCGCGCTCCCCGCCGCTCAGGCCCATCATGGGGAACGTACGGGGAAAACCCCGAATCCGGCTGAACCCAGTTTCACTCCTGCTTCTGCGCCCACCCTGGTGCGTTCCCTCGGAATCCCGGCCTTCATCGCCGCCAACGTCAACCTGATGCGCTTCGCCGAGGCGCTCGACCGTGGCGGGTCCCAGGCGCGGCATGACGAACACACGTTCCACTGGCGCGTGGCATGCCCGAGCGGGGGGCGCCAACGGCGCGACGGTCATGTCGGTGGCGCGGGCGGCTCGTCGCCCTGTCAGATGATTCACACAACGAGCTCGCTCTTGCCCGCAACCTCAACGGGCTTCGGCAGCATGCGAGCGATCATCGTGTAGAACGTGCTCTGCCGGTCGGGATCACTCTGGACCTACTTGACCAGGCCGTCCACGCCACCACGCTGCTCGAACGCCTCAAGCATCTCATCGCGCAGCTTCGTGCAACGGCTTGCGCCGCCCTTGGGGCGTCCCGGGTTACCCGGCTTGAATTTCGTGTCGGCCATCGTTCCGGATAGGGAAATTATGGTCCGTCGCCGCATGCGGCCACCCAGCATCAATGATAGTCCTCCTCATGCTGGTGGCGCACGGCAGTGACGGTTACAGTGCGGCCGACATCGATCTCGAAGAGTGCGACATAGCTCGTGTGGCCAAACGGGATCAAAAGCGCTCGCCCGCGGGGGTTTTCTGCAGCAGCGCCCTTCTGCATGAAAAAGGCGAATAGGCCAGGAGTTCAAACACTCGTTCAACCGCCGCGAGCGCGCGCTTGGCCGCATCCCGATCCAGTTCAAGAAGAGATTCGTACAGTCGGTCGCGTCGCGGAACGTCGGGAGCCAGGCCGGCTGAGCGCGCTACAGCACGGAAAACGCTCGATCCGCAGTCGATGGAGCAGCGGCCTGACACCGAGCCGGCGCGCATAGACCCCATCCAGCCAGAACCGTCGAGCGTTTCCGTGGCAGTGTTCGTACGGAGATT